>JANNTE010000074.1:0-3069 GCA_031403365.1 Betaproteobacteria bacterium
TCCGGAAGAACGTACGCATGCTGGCCAAGTTCGAAGGACTGAACCCGACCGGCTCATTCAAGGATCGCGGCATGACCATGGCGGTGACCAAGGCTGTGGAATCCGGTGCACGCGCCATCATTTGTGCATCCACCGGCAACACGTCGGCGGCTGCGGCGGCTTACGCCGCGCGCGCGGGCATCGCCTGTTTCGTGTTGATCCCGGAGGGCAAGATCGCACTCGGAAAATTATCCCAGGCCATGATGCACGGCTCGGTGGTGATTCAGATTCGCGGCAATTTTGATGACGGCATGCGCCTGGTGCAGGAAGTGGCGCAGAACATGCCGGTGAACATCGTCAACTCGATCAACCCGTACCGGTTGCAGGGCCAGAAGACGATTGCTTTCGAGGTGATCGAGGCATTGGGTGATGCGCCGGACTATCACGCGCTGCCGGTTGGCAACGCCGGCAATATTTCGGCCCACTGGACAGGCTATAGCGAGGCGGTGGGCAAAAGCACCGCGAGTTGCCCGCACTGCAATGGAAACTGCCCATATCTTTCCAAACCGATCGCCACTCGACGTCCGATCATGCTGGGCTATCAGGCCGCCGGTGCCGCACCCTTCCTGCGCGGCGCCATGGTCGATGATCCGGAAACCGTCGCAACAGCCATACGCATCGGCCATCCGGTTTCATGGAAACTGGCCTGGGCCGCCAAGAGCGAGTCCGGGGGCTGGTTCAACGAGTGTACCGACGCCGAGATTCTGCGCGCGCAGAAACTTCTGGCTGAAACCGAGGGAATTTTCTGCGAACCGGCCTCGGCAGCTTCGATCGCGGGAGTGTTAAAGGATCTGGAACTCGGAGTGATTGGCGAAGGCACGACCATCGTATGCACATTGACCGGACACGGACTTAAAGATCCTGATACCGCGATTGCTCAATGCAGCAAGCCGTTTCTGGTGGACGCGACGCGAGCGGCAATTGAAGCAGTCATTGCCGGGAACATGCCGGAATAAGCAGGCGGAGATTTTCGGGCCTGGACTGAGCGCCCTGCGCGCGGGGCGGATCAGGCCGGAACGAAACGCATGGACAGATCCACGGCGCGAATGTCCTTGGTCAGGGATCCGATCGAAATGCGATCAACACCGGTTTGCGCAATGGCGCGCACGGTGTCCAGATTGACGCCGCCCGAAGCTTCCAGGGCCGCCCGGCCTGCAGTGAACTTGACCGCTTCACGTAATCCGGCGAGATCGAAATTGTCGAGCAGGATGAGTTTTGCGCCGGCGGCAATGGCTTCACGCAGTTGATGGATGTTTTCGACTTCTATCTCGGTCGGGATGTCAGGGGCGAGTTTGCGCGCCTGATTGAGCGCCGGGCCGATGCCGCCTGCGGCGGCAATGTGATTCTCCTTGATCAGGACGCCGTCGTAGAGGCCCAAGCGGTGATTGGTGCCGCCGCCGCAGCGCACCGCGTACTTGAGTGCCTGGCGCAGGCCGGGCAGCGTCTTGCGCGTATCCAGAATCAGGGCCCCGGTGCCGGCTACGGCATCGACATAGGCGCGGGTTGTGGTCGCGACGGCGCTGAGCGTTTGCAAAAAGTTGAGGCTGCAGCGCTCGGCAGTCAACAGGCTGCGCGCGGGCCCATCGATTTCGCACAGGACCTGATCGCGAGTGATGCGATCGCTGTCACGCGCATGCCAGGCAATCCTGACATCCGGTTCGATCTGCCGATAACAGGCCTCGAACCAGGCCGCGCCGCTCAACACGGCCGCTTCGCGGGTAATGATACGAGCGTGGGCTTTTTCCGCTGCCGGTATGAGTTGCGCCGTGACATCACCGGTGCCGATGTCCTCGGCCAGTGCGCGCGCCACGTCTTGTCGAATTGCCGATGCCAGGTCCAAGGCTTTCCCCTATGATGGAGGCGGCATTCTACTCTGCCGCTATAGTTGCTCCACCAATCTGCCGCTATAGTTACTCGACTGATACGGGGAGCCAATGATGTCGGGATTCATGGGTGTGCTGTCGTACGGAATAGGCACCGTTCTCGGTGTCGCACTGATGGGCCTGCTGGTGTTCTGGTTCGTGCAGGACATCACGCAGAAGAAGCACACGGTCCTGCGCAACTATCCGCTGATCGGACGCCTGCGCTATTTCTTCGAGAAGCAGGGCGAGTACTTCCGCCAGTACTTTTTCGCCGGAGATCGCGATGAAATGCCCTTCAATCGCGCCACCAGAGGCTGGGTCTACCGGCTGGCGAAAGACGAAGGCGGCATCATCGGCTTTGGCTCAACCAACGATCTGCGCGAGCCGGGATCGATTATTTTTGTCAACGCGCCATTCCCCGTGCTGGAAGAAGACCGGCTGCCGACACCGCCGCTGATTATCGGCGAAGGCTTTTGCCGCCTCCCTTTCACCGCCCGATCGATCGTCAACATCAGTGGCATGAGCTTTGGCGCGATTTCGCAACCCGCCGTGCAGGCCTTGTCGCGCGGAGCCGGCCCAAGGCTTTCAGGTGAACTACCAAAAAGTATCACTGGAATGTGACGCGTAGCCTCGCATTCCCGAAGCTGGCGGATGGCCTGAACCAACTCAGTCTGAGCATCTTCAACATGAGCCAAAATGAGCATCGCCCCGGTCGTTCGGGCCACGAAGGCTACCTCCTCCGCCAACGCAATCGCTTGCACCCGGTAATTGAGATCTTGCAACCGATTCGCCAATCGGTTGCCAGGCAATGGTTTCTGGGAATAGATGAGCGCCAGTGGCCGGGTCACGGCTCAAATTGCAACGCCAGCCCCGGAAATGTAAAGCCTTTGAAAATGGCGCTTTGGCCGTTGACATGGCTTGGGGCGGAAATCTATTCTCGCGCCCTCATTTTTATGGGACCGGCGGTTCACCGCCACGCGTCCCACCAGCGGATGATCGGGTCTTGTGATCCACTGGGCGAGCGCGGTGCGACGGCCGGTGCTCCGCGGCAAAGTTGAACTGACTTCGACGTCGCTCGGATCCAGCACGGAGAGGAAACCCGGCTTGATCTCCTGCTTCGCGCGATCGCCCGGGATGAATACGGCGGGCGGCACCATGCCCCTGACCG
>JANNTE010000075.1:0-11137 GCA_031403365.1 Betaproteobacteria bacterium
CTGCTGGACCACCAGCGGCTGAAGCGCAAGACCGCTACGCGCTATAAAGCGCTCGATGGTGAGGTTCTGCCAGACCCGGCCGCCGTCGTCTACTGTTGCAAGCTCGATAAAGCGCCCGGGCACCACCGCCATGCCGGTCAACCTGATGGCGGATCCGGGCGTACTGATGTCAGGCAAAACGGAGCGCCTCGGCCCCGCCGCGACCCAACCGCGATTGACCAGTACATGCATGGATGAGCCTTCGATTTTCAACGGCATCAATACCTCGTAGCCTGCCACGCCCGAGCGAATCCGATTGTCGAGCAACACCATGGCATCCGGGACGAACTCCCCTTCGACCACTACCCGTCGCAGACGCATGTCCTCCACGCTGACACGCGCCGGGGTCAATCGAATCGGCGCATCGGACTCGGCGCGCTCATACGCCCGCTGCAAGAGCTCCTTCTGTCGAGCCCGATCCAGCTGCCAGATTCCCGCCGCTGCCGTCAGCAGGGCAACGACTATGGCGACCAAGAACGGCAACCAGCGTGGCCGTCGTTGCAAGGTCGCAGGCACCGGAAGCGTGCGCATTTGGAAGTGTCCTGCTTATCCTTTAGACTGCATTACGCAAAACCCGCCACCTACCGCAATGCGAATCGTCATTATCGCCTTCCTGATCCTCATTCTCTTCAGCCTGGGGTCGGCAATGTTCTACCTGATCCGCGACAAGGGACAATCGGACCGCACGGTCAAGGCTTTGACGGTACGGGTAGGCCTTTCCATCTCGCTGTTCCTGCTGCTGATGCTCGGACATTACTTCGGGATCATTCCGAAAACCGGGCTTTAGAAAAAAACAGCCGCACCTGAGTGCGGCCCCATCGTCCCCGCAATCTCTGCGGGGACTTTGCCAGATTACTATTCTTTTGCTCGTTAAGGCAGATTTCAGAGCCAGTACACTAGCACGAACAACAGCAGCCAGACCACATCAACGAAGTGCCAGTACCACGACACCCCTTCGAACGCGTAGTGATGATCGGCGGTGAAATGGCCGGCCATAGACCGACCCAGAATGACGATCAGCATGATCGTCCCAACGGTGACGTGAAATCCGTGGAACCCGGTCAGCATGTAAAACGTGGCGCCGTAAGCACCCATGGCGAGTGTCAGATTCAACTCGCGATAGGCATGAACGTACTCATAGGCCTGAAACCCCAGAAACAAAATACCCAGTGCCACGGTAGCGAAGAGTCCCGCGATCAACTGTGTGCGATTGTTTCTTTTCAGTGCCCAGTGTGCCCATGTCACAGTCGCGCCGGACGTAAGCAGAATCAGCGTATTGATTGCCGGTATTCCCCATGCCCCCATATGGGTGAAGGTCTCTTCGATCCCCGGGCCGGAAACCGGCCATTGGGCGGCGAAACTGGGCCAAAGCTGCTCCATGGTATCGCTGCTGGCAAGACCCGGAACAGACAGCACGCGTATATAAAACAGCGCGCCGAAAAAAGCAGCGAAAAACATGACTTCCGAAAAAATGAACCAACTCATGCTCCATCGGAACGAGAGATCCACCTGCTTATTGTATTTTCCGCCCTCGCTCTCGCGAATGACGGTCCCGAACCAACCGAACATCATGTAGACAATGGTTGCCATCCCGGCCAGGGTCACCCAGGGCCCTGATCCGATTCCGTTCATCCACAGTACGCCGCCGAATGTCATCAGGAACAGCGCACACGATCCAACGACCGGCCAGTGCGAAGGTTGCGGCAGGTAATAACTGGTAGATTGGCTAAGCATTTTCTAGTCTCCCGATTTATTGCAATTGTTCCGGTTCGTTGGCCCGACAGATCGTTCCCGTCTTCAACTTACCTGGTAATGAAGCTGACAAGCGTAATCAATGAGATGACGAATACGATCGCACCGATTACTCCTGCAACCACTATCTGCACCGGCGAGATGCCGGCCAAATCATCCTGATTGTCCGCGCCTTTGCGCACCCCGAGGAACGACCAGAACACGGTCTTGCACACGCGCAACGGTGACGCTTTCGCTGTCATTCCGCGCCCCGATCAACCGGCCCCGGCAGGCACGACACTGGCCGCCGTTGGTGCTGCGGCCTCCACATTGAAAAAAGTGTATGAAAGCGTGACCGTGGTCACATCCTTAGGCAGCCCCGGCGCGATTACAAACACGACTGGCATCTGCCTTACCTCTCCAGGTGCAAAATTCTGTTTCGCAAAACAGAAGCAATCCATCTTCCGGAAATATTGCCCCGCAATCTGCGGTCCGTAACTGGGTATCGCCTGTCCGGTAATCGAACGATCCGAATCATTGCGCACCTCGTACATGACCTGCACCAGTTGTCCGGGATGCACCTTCAAACTCGTCTGCAGCGGACGAAACTTCCAGGGCAAATTGCTCCGCACGTTGGCATCAAACTCCAGCGACACCAGCCGGCCGGTGTCGATCTGGGTGTTCGCCAGCGGGGTGTCCGCTTTCTCAACTTCATTGACACCGGTAACTTCACAGATCTTCTTGTACAGCGGCACCAGCGCGTAACCGAAACCGAACATTCCCACGGTCACAACCAGAAGCTTGATCAGGATTTCGCGATTTGCCGCCTTTAAATTCATGGCATGCGCCGCAAAATCATCCCTGCAAAAAAGGCCAATGCCAGCGAAATCAGAATTAAACCTGTTCTGACGTTCTTCGCTTTAAGCCGTCTGGCCTGCTGCTCATCCATGGCTGAAAATTCTTTGCCGGTTCCGGATTACTTGATCGTCGGCGGCGTCTCAAAACTGTGATACGGAGCCGGTGTCGGCAGGTGCGTCCATTCCAGAGAATCGGCCCCCTCCCAAGGTTTCTGCGGCGCTTTCTCTCCGCTGCGAATGCATTTCAGCACCACATACAGGAACAGCAATTGAGACAGTCCGAATCCGAATGCGCCAATCGACGAAATCATGTTGAAATCGGTGAACTGCGGCGCGTAGTCCGGGATTCGGCGCGGCATGCCGGCCAATCCCAGAAAGTGCTGCACAAAGAAAATCATGTTGAAGAAGATCATCGACAGCCAGAAATGCCATTTGCCGAGAGTTTCGTCATACATGTGCCCAGTCCATTTCGGCAGCCAGAAATACACTCCGGCAAAGGCGGAAAACAGGGCGCCGGCCACCATGACATAGTGGAAGTGAGCCACAACGTAATAGGTATCGTGGAGCTGAATATCGACCGGGACGATGGCCAGCACCAATCCGCTGAATCCGCCCAGCGTGAACAGAAACAGGAATCCGACCGAGAACAGCATCGGCGTTTCAAAACTCAGCGACCCCTTCCACATGGTCGCGACCCAGTTGAACACCTTCACTCCGGTCGGGACCGCGATGAGCATGGTCGCGTACATGAAGTAGAGCTGCCCGGTTACCGGCAGGCCTGTGGTGTACATGTGGTGAGCCCACACCAGGAAAGACAGAATTGCAATTGAAGCCACGGCATAAACCATCGAGGTATAGCCGAACAACGGTTTGCGTGAAAATGCCGGAATCACCTGGGATACGACTCCGAATGCGGGAATCGCAATGATATAAACCTCGGGGTGGCCGAAGAACCAGAAGATGTGCTGGAACAGCACCGGATCGCCGCCGCCGGCCGCGTTAAAGAAGTGCGTGCCGAAATGCCGGTCGGTCAGGATCATGGTAACCGCACCTGCCAGCACCGGCATCACCGCTATCAACAGATAAGCGGTGATCAACCAGGTCCACACGAACATCGGCATTTTCATCAAGGTCATGCCCGGAGCCCGCAGGTTGAGGATGGTGGTGACGATGTTGATTGAGCCCATGATCGAGGACATGCCAAGGATGTGGATCGCAAAAATCGTCAGATCCATACCCATGCCTTGCTGGATCGTCAGTGGCGCATACAAGGTCCAGCCCACGCCTGGCGCTCCGCCGGGAACCACCAGTGAAAGCATGAGCAACAGGGCAGCCGGCGGCAGCAGCCAGAAACTCCAGTTGTTCATGCGCGGAAATGCCATGTCGGGCGCGCCGATCTGCATCGGAATCAACCAGTTTGCAAAGCCGACGAAGGCCGGCATGATTGCACCGAACACCATGATCAGGCCATGCAGCGTGGTCATCTGATTGAATACTTCGGGATGCACCACCTGCATGCCCGGCATGAACAATTCGGCGCGTATGACCATCGCCATCGCGCCACCGGCGAGAAACATGATGAAACTGAACCACAGGTACATGGTGCCGATGTCCTTGTGGTTCGTGGTCTTGACCCAGCGCATGATGCCACCGGCGTGGTAGTCATGCCCGTGCGCGTGGTCGTGATCGTGGTCAATGACTGCGCTCATGATTGCTTCTCCTGGATGTACTGCGAATTTCCGTGCACCGCTACAAGCCTCAGCGTCGTCATTTGGCCGCCTTCACCATGTAGTCAACTGCCGCCATGACGTCGCCGTCGGACAGCGATACCATGCCGCCCTTCGGAGGCATGGCGTTCTTGCCATTGACGGCGCTTGCATGCAAGGCCTTTGCGCCGGTGGCGATTCTCGGGGCCCACGCGGCCTTGTCGCCCAATTTCGGCGCACCCGCGACCCCGGCCATATGGCATACGGAACAATTGCCGTCGTAAGTCGCTTTGCCGCCGCCGGAAGCGGCGGCCATCGTAGTTGCGCCGGCCGGCGCGGCGGCAGTCTTGCGCTCGCCAGCCCAAGCGGCAAACTCTTCAGCGCTGACCACCTTGACGACAATGGGCATGAAACCGTGTTCCTTGCCGCAAAGTTCCGCGCACTGGCCGCGATAGGTACCTGCCTTGTCCACCCTGAACCATGCGTCGCGAATAAAGCCCGGCACTGCGTCCTGCTTGACGCCGAAGGCCGGAACCCACCAGGCATGCAGAACATCGCCGGCGGTAATCAGCACGCGAACTTTCTTTCCCACCGGCACGACCAGCGGATCGTCCACTTCCAGCAGATAGTTTTCGCCTTTCGGGGCATTGCCGTAAATCTGGTCATGCGGAGTGGAAAGAACACTGTAGAGCTGAACGCCGTCGGCGATGCCAGCGAGATCGCCCTCGCCTTTCAGATATTCATATCCCCATTTCCACTGATAGCCGGTGATCTTGATGGTCATATCGGGCGCCGAGGTGTCGCGCATCGCCAGCACACCCTTGGTTGCCGGGAAAGCCATGCCGATCAGAATGAAGAAAGGGATGATGGTCCAAGCCAGCTCCACGGTGGTGTTTTCGTGAAAGTTTTCCGCCTTGTGGCCGACCGATTTGCGGTGGTAGATCACCGAGTAGAACATCGCTCCGAACACCGCGACGAAGATGATGAGACAGATCACGAGCACGATGGTGTGCAGGTCGTACATTTCTTGCGCCACCGACGTCTGCGGCTCCTGCAGATTCCATTTGGCTTTGTCCTGCGCCCATACCAGGGCCGGAACCAGCATCGTCAACGCGACCGCGCAGATATTCCGAAACAACGTCTTGATCATGCTTCCCCCAAACGAATGCTTTTTGATCGTGTATCCAGGTGTTCCCTGAGCCGGCGCGCCAATACGGCACACCGCTCACTACTCAGGTATTCGCCAAACGCCACTTCCCTGCCGTGGGAGCGCAGCAGTATCCTGCTCCGTTTCCCGCCCAGACCTGCAACCAAAGAGATCTGAACCCAATAGCGGTTCATTTCATATCTTTCTAAAGTGCCCTGGCGTTCGCGCTCAATTACGATCTTGTCGTCGTACACACCGATGCACTCGAAATCACCGGCGCGTTTTTCCACATACCGAAACGCCAGGAACACCGCCAGAACGTCCAAGCCTGCAAACGGAAACACCAGCCACGCGCCGAGACATGCAAATCCAGTCGCGATCGCGAAGACTACCGCCGCCAGGGAAGCAAGAACGATGAACCGCCCATGCACGGTAAGGGAGTCATTGCGCCTTGCAACGAACGCAAATCCCGCTGTTCCCTCAATCACGTTGCGGTCCATTCCGAATCCCGTATGCGCCAGCCTCCGCGAAGGGCTACCAACCAGCAACTCGTCCTTTTTGGCGCGGCGAATTGTGGCACATGGCCCATATCATGGCAAGAAAGTGACAGCAGACCGGTGCCGCGCGCGTCCTGCTAGGCTGATGGCAGCGCCATCTCCAGCAACAGGTCCACATTGATCGCTCCACTGGCGCTCGCATCATCGGGCGCAAATGGGATGACGGCGATCAGCGGCGCCGGCAGCATCGTGCGCAGAGTATCGAGATTTTCATCGAAGCAAGTCATGCCGGAATCGATACGATTCGCCACCCATCCCGCGAACGGCAATCCACGCGCGCGCAGGGCTTCGGCCGTCAGGCGGGCGTGATTCAGACAACCCAGACGCATGCCCACGACCAGCACGACGGGAATCTGAAGACTCTCTACCAGATCGCGGAAATCTTCCCGCATGTTCAGAGGAACCAGCAGGCCTCCCGCGCCTTCGACGACCACACGATCGGCGCGACCGGTCAGCGCCAGATAGCTCTCGCGAATGCGCTCCAGAGACACCTCGGTACCCGTCTGCCGGGCGGCGAGGTGAGGTGCCATGGCGGGTTCGAAACAATAGGGATTGATGAGATCAATCGGCGCAGGTACATTCGATGCGGCAATGAGCGCCGCGACATCCTCGTTGGCGCGATCGGACGCAGCGCCGGTGCAGCCGGTCGCGACCGGCTTCATTCCAACCGCGCGCAGGCCTGTTCGCGCCAATGCGCGCAACAAGGCACAGGCGACAAGGGTCTTCCCTACGCCGGTATCGGTTCCGGTAACGAAGAGACCGCGCGGTGCCGGGCCTGTCCACGCAATACCGGCCTTCGGCGATGAGGAAAAAGGAGGCAGTCGAATCCCTTTAGCGTGGCCTGATGTCGATTACGGCGCGTCCGCCGGGCCCTAGACGCGGCATCGGCTTCCAAGCATGGCCATAGATGACTTCGAAAGTTGCCGGCAGGCGCGCGTCGCGACGGAATGCCTCATAGCGCTGTTCGATCTGCGCCAGCACGTTTTTCCCGGTCAATGCGCGATTGCGGCCGGCGGCAACGTTGTGCGCGCCGATCGCCTTGAGTTCGCGCATCAGCGTGCGCACGTCCGCGTACGTCAGGGTCAGATACTCCATATCCATGACCGGGTCCGTGAAACCGGCACCGATCATCATGTCGCCAATATCATGCATGTCGATGAAGCGGTTGACATGGATCCTGCCATCACCGGAACTCGCCGTGCGCAGCTCCTTCAAGGTATCCGGACCGAACGTCGTGAACATCAGCAGACCGCCGGGCCGCAGACTGCGCAGGCACTCCGCGAAAACATCACCCAGATTGCCCGCCCACTGGTAGGCAAGATTGGACCAGAACAGGTCCATGCTGGCGGACCGGATCGGCAGCTTTTCGTTGTCGCCGCAAACGAAAAGTGCGCGATTCGATCCGATCCATTGTTTCCACATCGGAATCCGCGATCGCGAGGCACGCAGCATCGCCGGGGCAAGGTCGAGTTCGAGCAGGGTTGCCCGTGGATAGCGCTTGAGCAGCGCCTGCGCCGCAAAGCCGGTGCCGCAGCCGGCATCGATGATGGCTGTCGGATCGAGCTTGACCAGTTGCAGTCGCTCCAGGGCGCGCGCGCAAATCTCACGCTGCAGGACCGCCGCCTGATCATAAGTCGCTGCCGCCCGGTCGAACGCGTTCCGGATCTGCTGCTTGTCGAGCGCAAACTGATCGTTCACGACCATATCGCCTCGGTGCGACGCAGCGCGTCGATCAACAGATCCACATCAGTCAGCGTATGCGTGGCGGACAACGAGATACGCAGCCGGGCGCTGCCGTTCGGCACAGTTGGCGGGCGGATCGCAGGAACCAGAATGCCTTCGCCGGACAATGCCGCGCTCAGGGCCATGGTTTCGTCATTCCCGCCGACGATCAATGCATGGATCGCAGTCCGGGACGGCAACAAGCGCCACCGGCTCGTTACGAGCTTTTCGGCGATTCGCGCCGACAACTCGACCAGCCGCTGCCGCCGCCAGCCTTCGGACTGCATGAGTTCGACGCTCTTGATCAGCGCCGCGGCCATTGCCGGCGGCGCTGCCGTCGTATAGATATACGGTCGTGCGCGTTGAATAAGCAGATCAATCAGCTGGTCGCTGCCCGCTACAAACGCGCCGCATACGCCGGCGGCCTTTCCCAGTGTGCCCATATAGGCAATGTGTCCGCCGGTCAGACCGAAATGGCTCAGCGCGCCAGCACCATCCTTGCCGAGCACGCCGAAACCGTGTGCGTCATCGACCACCAGCCATGCCCCGAAGCGCTCACACAGGCGCGCCAGGTCCGTTAACGGCGCAAGGTCGCCGTCCATGCTGAAAACTGCGTCGGTGACAACGACCTTGTCTGCCGCATCCGAGCGCGCCATCAGGATTTCAAGCGCACCCAGATCGCAATGGGCATACCGTTGGCAGCGCGCCCGGGACAGCAGCATGGCGTCATTGAGCGACGCATGATTGAGGCGATCGGCGAAAATGTGGCTGGACCTGCCGGCTAGAACGCTGACCAGGGCAAGGTTGGCCATGTAACCGGAAGAAAACAAAAGTGCGCGCGGCAAACCGGTGAAGGACTCCAGCACGCGTTCCAGATCGTCGTGGACGCGATGATGTCCGCTCAGCAAATGCGACGCGCCGGCTCCCAGACCATGGGTACGAATCGAGGCAACCGCGGCTTCGGCAATACGCGAATCAGCCGCCAGGCCAAGGTAATCATTACTGCAAAATGAGAGATAGTCCCGGCCATCGATGCGAACCCGCGTGCCTTGCGCCGAGTCGAGCAGGCGGCGATGCCGCCGCAGCCCCCGTCGATCCAGTGCAGCCAACTCCGCCGCCAGGTCACGCACCGGCGCAGCGGGCCTCGGTTCCATCACCAAGCCGGACACGCGAATCTTTCAGGGTCTGTCGATCGCCGGCTTGGCGGGGGTATTGGCACTGAGCATCGGCCTTATGCCCAGCCGGTCGAACAGCAACCGATCGCGATTCGCCGCCGGATTCGGCGTGGTCAGCAGCTTCTCGCCATAGAAGATTGAATTGGCACCGGCCAGAAAGCACAGCGATTGCATTTCGTCGGACATGTCCTCGCGTCCGGCTGACAGCCGCACCATCGCGCGCGGCATCGTGATGCGTGCCGCAGCTATGGTGCGCACGAATTCAAACGGGTCGAGCTCCGCTGTGCCGTGCAAGGGGGTGCCTTTCACCTGCACCAGATTGTTGATCGGCACGCTTTCCGGATAGGGATCCAGGCTCGCCAGCTGGGCAATCAGCGCCGCGCGATTGGCTCGCGTTTCGCCCATTCCGACTATCCCGCCGCAGCACACATGCATGCCGGCGTCGCGAACTTTCTGCAGCGTGTCCAGGCGTTCGCTCTGCTCGCGCGTGGTGATGATTTCTCCGTACAGGGCGGGATCGGTATCTAGATTGTGATTGTAGTAGTCGAGGCCCGCATCCCTGAGTTGTTCCGCCTGCCCCGCCTTCAGCATGCCGAGTGTGGCGCAGGTCTCAAGTCCCAGGGCCTTGACCTCGCGAACCATCTCGGCCACTTTTTCCAGGTCGCGCTGCTTCGGTCCACGCCAGGCCGCCCCCATGCAGAATCGCGAAGCGCCGTTATGCTTGGCAGCGCGCGCAGCCTCGACGACCGCAACGACCGACATCAGGGCCTCGTTCTCGACTCCGGTGTGATAGCGCGCAGCCTGCGGGCAGTAACCGCAATCTTCCGGGCAACCCCCGGTCTTGATGGACAGCAGAGTGGAAAACTGGACTTCGTTGGGGGCGAAGTGCTGCCTGTGAACCTGCTGCGCCTGAAACATCAGGTCATTGAATGGCGCGGATAGCAGCAGCTCAACTTGCTCGGCGGTCCAGATGAGCGGTCCAGCGGACCGGCCGGTCCGGATGAGGTCTTGCGCAATGTCGGGCATGATGCAGGGGCTGCAACTGGAAGTTTCGACATCGGAATAGTCGGGGAAGCACGAATCCGTGTCAAATTCATTTACTGGCGTTTTTGACAACTGTCTCGCATTTGCCCGGCGGCTGATGGCTCCCGTCTGCCTGTTGTGCTCCGGCGATGCCCGGGAGGATGGACTGTGTCGGGGCTGTCGCGAGAGTTTGCCCGGGTTGGCTATCCTGCGTTGTCCCGTTTGCGCGATCCCCAGTCCGGCGGGCGAAACCTGTGGACGCTGCCTCGGCCATCAACCTTATTTTGACCGCGTGGTCGCGCCGTACCTGTATGGCTTTCCCGCCACCGTATTGATCCAGGGCTTGAAGTACCGGGGCAATCTGGCCTGTGCAAGACCTTTGGTCGCCGGACTCACCCATGTGCTGGAGCCGGAACCCTATCCGGATCTGATGATTCCGATGCCGCTCGCGCCCGCACGCATGGCGGAGCGCGGATTCAATCAATCCGCGGAACTGGCGCGCGGCCTCGCCGCGGACTTCGGCCTGACGATCTCGTTCGATGTCTGCCGCCGGGTGCGCGAAAGCGCCCCTCAGGCTTCACTGCCGTGGAAACAGCGCGCCAAGAACGTGCGCAACGCATTTGCGTGCGACGCCGATCTCCATGGGAAATCAGTGGCTGTTGTCGACGACGTGCTGACCACCGGCGCAACGCTTAACGAATTGGCGCTGACCCTGAAGCGGCGCGGAGCGCGCGAAGTGGTTGGCTGGATTGCGGCACGAACGCCGGCGCCTGGAGCTGGCTGACTGTCGCTACTTGGGAACGGCAAGTTCGCGCAACTGGCGTCCCACGAACTCCTGAAGGTCCGGGGTCAGTTGCCGGGAGTCGATGGCGCGTTGGAATGCATCGCGCGCTTCCGCAGCCTGATTCGCTGCACGCAGGGAAATACCCAGGCCCATCATCCACACGCCATGACCTGGCACACCTCGCAGGGCGACGCGATAGTATTCCGCCGCCTCCCGATGCCGCCCTTCACGCTGCAACAACGCCGCCAGAAAAGCGTGGAACTCCGGATCGGACTGCACATAAGGCAGGGCTCCCACCATGGTGTTGATCGCACCGGTGACTTCGCCACGCTCCACCTCCAGTCGCGCGAGCACCATGGCGTGACGCGGCTGCCGCGGATTGATCCCCAGCACCGT
>JANNTE010000076.1:0-15409 GCA_031403365.1 Betaproteobacteria bacterium
TTTGTCCCACCCGGATCCAATTGGTCCCAACTGCCAATTCCCCATGAAACTCAAGGCGGTGTGACCATCTTGACGCGCATGGGGTGAGTCCGATCGGTCCCGACGGGCAATCTCTGGTCGTCAATAAGCGCTGATAAATCATTGCGATGGGGTACACCCGCGATCAGGCATGGCAATTGCGAACGAGCAGGCTGTGTCGAGAGGCGCCGGAGTGAGTGGCCTATGGCAAAAGACGACGAGATGGTCATTGCGATTGCGGCGCAGATACGCAATTACCTGATTGCTCATCCGGACGCAGCTGACAGTGTGGCGGGGATTCATCGCTGGTGGTTGCAGCGCAATTGGTCAGCGGAGCGATCCTCTGTGATTGAGAAGGCACTGGAGCAGTTGGTCGATGACGGATATGTCCACGCACTGAGGCTTCCCGACGGAACTACGGTCTATGGTCGCCGCGATCGGAGTTCAATGGCTTCATGGTGACGTTTTGTGCGCTAGCCTCGATCATTGGGGTTCACGGACCATGTGGTTTGACTTATCGAAAATCATCAGGAAAGAGCAAAGAGAATGATTGACGCGGCATTGCTCCTGGATCGCGCTTGTGCACAAGGTCGCATGCCGACGCGGGAGTTTTTCTGATGGCCAACTACCGCGCGATTGCAGCCACCAGTACCGCTCTTGCCGGATTGATCCGGGACCGGTATCCGCGGGGGGAGTTTGGCAGCGGACTCGATATTCAGCTGTATCAGAAGAGCGACTTCGCGTCACCCTTGCAAGAAGGATTCTCGATTTTTCTTTACCGCATCGCGGTCAATGGTGCTGTGCGAAATCTGACCCTTCGCCGAACGCCGGACGGCCGGCGATACAGGCCCTCGCTGCCGCTTGATCTCTATTACATGATTACGCCCTGGGCGCAGGACGTCGAGCGTCAGCACAGGATGCTCGGATGGGTGATGCGCATGCTGGAGGACACAGGAGTTTTTAGCGCGGGTCACCTTAATCATTACCTGCCGGAAACCGATACTTTCTTGCCGAGCGAGGGTTTGGAGATTATCTGCGACCCGTTGCCCCTCTCCGACTATCTGACACTCTGGGATCGTCTCTGTCCACGCCTGCCCGCGTCCGCGACATATACGCTGCGCATGGTTTTTATCGACTCCGATGTGCATGTTCCGGACGGACCGCCGGTGCAGACGCGCCGCCTTGACATGGGGCAGGTGGTCGTATGAGTGCTGTGCGCATACTCGAACGGGTAGCGCGTCACGCAGCGCTGGGCCTTCGATTCTGGGACATCGCCACAGGCTCGGACGTCATAGATGGATTGCTTGTCGAAGTCGTATCGCGCGCCAATCCACGATCGCGAACCGTAGCGCACTGCAATCGCAGCGGCGTCTATGTTGCGCACGGCGTGCCGGGACTTCGGGATTTCGAGTTTGACAACGGCGATGCTGCCGACGTCTGGAGCGCGGCAACGCGTACCTGTCGCGTGGAAGTCAGGGATCCGCAGGAACGCTTTCTGCCGGTTTCATTGGATGCAGACTTGCCCACGCGCGGCCTGTTTACCTGGCGGGCGGCATGGTTGTCTCCACCACAGCCGATCGCCTTTCCCGGCGCATCCGGGTCGCCGCCGCAACTCATGCTGGAGCGTGTGCCGCTTTTTTCCACGCCCAGCCGGCCGGTACCGGAGCCGCTTGGAGTGGTCTATGCGCAGCTTCGCGAACAGGGTAGCAATCGCGACGCAGCCTGGAGTCTGCTTGGCGTCTCGATTGACGGTGTAGATCGCGGACTTGGTCTTTCAGATCAATCGGGGAGAGTTGCGGTCATGTTCCCTTATCCGGAGCCCCCGCGTATCAGTCTGGTGTCCCCGCCCGAGGAGAGAAACGATTTCACCTGGCAAATTTCACTCAATGTGTACCGATCCGCCGTTTCGCCACAGGCGCACGCACCTGCCCTCGCGGATCTGGCGGATGTCTTTTCGTCATTGACCGCGCCTCGGGTTGTCATCGAGTCCGACAGTTCACCTGCACCACCACTACGGCTGACCTACCGGGAACCGCTTACCGTGCGCACCGCCGGCAGGGTCGGTGCGGACGCTTCCTACTTGTTTTTTTCCTGAGGAGTATCGCCATGCCAGAATATCTAGCCCCAGGAGTCTTCGTCGAAGAGGTTTCGTTTCGAGCCAAATCGATCGAAGGTGTCAGCACCACCACCACCGGTTTTGTGGGTCCTACGCGGTATGGGCCCCTGGATATCGAACCGGAAATCATTACCAGTTTGGTGGAGTTCGAACGAACTTACGGCGGACGCGACAAGCTCGATTTCGAAGACGACGGCGAAATCGACAATTACATGTGGCATGGCGTGCGCGCCTTTTTTGAGGAAGGCGGAAAACGCTTGTATGTGAGCCGCGTCTTCACTCCGTCCGAGGCTGCGCCGCCTGAGGGCCGCAGCTGGTCAGGGCATGCACATGGCGGTCTGGGAGATAGCCCGATCTCGTTGCCGGTTTATGCGCGCTTCCCGGGCACGGCTGGAAACGCACGAGTCAGCTTTACCTTCAAGGCCAGCCAGAATCTGCTTGTCGAAGTCGACGGCCAAGCGGTCGTCCGTTCACTGTCGGACCGCGACCTGGTGTCGATTCGAGCCACGAACACCACCCCGGTGCCCGGGGTTGCCGATGGGTTTTACCTGGCCTTGAGGGATCGTGTAAACGATACCTGGGTTTTCTCATCCAGCGGTGATGACATTGCCACTGCCGGGGTTGATTTGACGGACCTCGACCCGGACAGCTACGAGGTGCGCGTCATTACCGTGACCGTGATTGTTGACCCGCTTACTGGAACCACCGGCAACTTTGTTGCATCCGACTTGCCGCTCGATCCAAACCACGAGCGGGCGGGCAGTCCGGATTCCATGTTTGCATACTTCAAGGAAGAGCCCACCAGCATTACGCGCGCGCGCACCAACCCGATTCTGTTTCGAGAGGACGATATCACGTCATTCTCGACCGGACTGGATGTAATACAAGCCTTTCTTAACGCGGACGAGAACGCGATGTTGACGCCGCCGGCTGGACTTGATGCGGCGCTCCATGATGACACGATGCCCGAACCTCGCCGAACTGCCCATCGGACGATATCCGTTGTTTTGACCGATGGAAACGATGGAAACCGGCCGAGCGCGGATGCTTACAAGGGCGAAGTGAATTCCGCCACCGATCGCAAGACCGGTTTAATGCAATTGGAAGATCTCGAGGATATCTCGATAGCAGCTGCCCCGGGGTCCACATTCGGCTATGAGAACGGCTATCGCGCAAATGCGCGCTCAATTGTGCGACTCCTGATCAGCCATGCGCAGAGAATGAAGTATCGCATCGCAGTCATCGATTGCGGGGACAACCAATCCATCAGCGACGTGCGCGCCATGCGCGCCGAACTCGATTCAACCCACGCCGCGCTGTACTACCCGTGGATTCGCGTGCTGGATCCCTTGTCTCAACAGGAAATACACGTTCCACCGTCCGGATTTGTGGCTGGCATTTACGCGCGCAACGACATCAATCGCGCGGTGTACAAGGCACCGGCCAACGAAGTGGTAAATCTTGCGTTGGGATTCGAGCGCTTTCTGAATAAGTCCCAACAGGAAGTGCTCAATCCGGAAGGCATCAACTGCTTCCGGTTTTTCGAGGGCCGCGGCATGCGGCTGTGGGGTGCACGCACGATCAGCTCCGACCCGGAATGGAAATACGTGAATCTGCGCCGCTACTTCGCGTACGTGGAGCGTTCCATCGACAAAGGCACGCAGTGGGCGGTGTTCGAGCCCAACGGCGAACGATTGTGGGACAACGTGCGCCGGACGATCGAGAGCTTTCTGCTCAACGAGTGGCAGTCCGGCGCGCTGCTGGGCGAGAAACCGGAGAAGGCGTACTTCGTCAAGTGCGATCGCTCGACCATGTCGCAAAACGATCTGGACAATGGGCGCTTGATCTGCCTGATCGGGCTGGCGGCCTTGCGGCCCGCTGAGTTCGTGATTTTCCGTATCGGCCAGTGGACAGCCGACCGCAAGATTTAAAACAGGAGAACCGCAATGGCTACGTTACGCGAGCGCCCTTATGTGCAGTTTAACTTCCTCGTCAATCTCGGCAACGACGGCGCCACCGGGGCGCAGGCCGGATTTCAGGAGGTCAGCGGCATCGGCATGGAAGTGACCGTGTCGGAATACCGGAACGGCAACGCTGCGGAGAACAGCGTGATGAAGATCACGGGCATGAACAAGTCGACCGACGTCACCCTGAAGCGCGGCATTATCGGTTCACTCAATCTGTATAGCTGGCTCGACGATATCCGCAACGGTAACCAGACCGCCATGAGGGACGTGACCATAGAGCTGCAGAACGAGGATCACACACAGACCGTGCAGACCTGGAAACTGCTGCGTGCACGCATCATCAAGCACACCAGCGGCCCGCTCAACGCCAAGGGGACGGACGTGGCAATGGAAGAACTGGTGCTCGCCTACGAGCGCCTGGAGATGGAGTAGCAAAAATGTTACTCGCAACACGCCGTCTGCCGGGAATACGTGTCGATGTCGCGCCGCCACCCGCGGTCGAGGCATTGCCGCGCATGGATGTGGCGGTTCTGGTCGGCTTTGCCTCGACTGGACCGCTTCATTTGCCGGTGGCCATCGAAAGTACCGCGCAGTTCGAGGCGGTATTCGGTCCCGACGCCCCGCTTGCCTGGGATGATGTTCGCGGAGAGCGGGCGTATGCCCATCTCGGTGCGGCCTTGCGCGCATTTTTCTCCAATGGCGGCAGGCGTTGCTGGGTGATTCGGGTGGCCGAAGTGGAACATGGGGATCAAACGAACCCGCTGGCTGCGAAATCCAATCGCTTTCCCGTGCCCGGCGTCCTTGAAGTCGGGGCCGACGGCAAACTGCTCGTGGCTCAGGCGCAGGCACGCTGCGAAGGTTCCTGGTCTGATGGCTTGTCCGTGAGTTGCGCGGCCCGGCAGATGGTCATAGTCGTGGAGGAAATCCAGGCCTTTTCATCACCCGAGTCCGGGCGGTATAACCTGCGGACCCGATTCGACTTGCGTCCGGGCGACCTTATCGGGCTCAGTGAAGGTGCTGAAATTTCCTACGCGAGCGTTGACGCCGTAGGTGCCGCGCCAGACCTCTCCAACTCTTACAGCGTAGACATAACGGTGCAGGCTGCATTTGAGCGTCTGGCAATCGTTGATCCGTCTGCTTCCACCAGTTCCCCACCCGCGGAGTGGCCTGGCACGGCAGAATTGGAAGGCTTTCCCGGAAACGTAACGGGCGTACTTTCCTCGCCAGCGGATAAAACCGGGCATGCCCGGCTGCGATTCGATGATCCGGTCCCGGCAGGTGTCGTGCAAGGTCATTGGGCGAAATTCAGATCCGGGGACTCAGTATTCTGGGTACGAATTGACCGCCTTGTTGAACATAGTCCTGTCTTTGCGGGTTCGCCCGAGAATCTGAATTCCGCATTCGTCGAAGCTACAGTTGAGGGGCCCGCCTGGCGCGAGCTGGGTGCGATATTGCCTGTCACGGCGGGCGGTGTCCCGAGGGCGCACCTTGTATCCCTGGACTTGCGCGTTGATAACGATTCCTTGGCTCCGCGCGAAGACAATCGACGTGACCATCGATCATTTCGCTTGAACCCGGTCGGACTCACACCGGCGCACGCCAACGCGTGGTGGGATCAGCGTCCCGACGTGGAATTTTATCGTCCACGCGAGGACATTGGCGTGGGCCGTGCCACACAACCGGTCGCTGACGAAGTTCCACGGTTTCCGCTTGCCCGCAGGGCTGAGCCTGTTCCTCGCGCATGGATTCCACTCGGCGTAGAGCCTTTGTTCGGTCACTCGCTGGCCCGGTTTGCGCAAGAAGGTAGCGCACTCGAGCGCGATGGTCTGTCGCGATTCGATGCGTCGTTGTTCCTGGATCCCGAGCTGGCAGAAGCGTCCATGCATGCCATTGCCGAGGTGGCCGACAGCATCCGCTATCTGCGGCCGAAGACACAAACACGTCCCTTGCGCGGGATGCACGCAGCATGGTCCATCGGCGCGGGAGGACTGTTCAATGAAGCGAGCCTGCTCACGATTCCGGACGCCATCCATCCCGGATGGCAGCCGCGCCGCAGTGATGATGTCGGCATGTCGGCTGGACTTCGAACAGATGCCCCTGCGCACTGGCGCACACATCGCGGCGCTTGCGCGGCACCCCTCAAGGAATTACTTGATCGACCCGACTCAGGCGAGTTCATTGATAGTTTCACGCGCAGACTTGCCACCCCGGAATTGAGCGGGCCTGATGGTCCAGTGCCGTCAGGGGTTTATCGCCTGATGTGGAACGACAGCGAGCCGGAAGCGAATTACCAGCTCTTCGAAGCGACTGCGCCCGATTTCAAGAATGCACGCGAAATCGACTGTGGAAGAAATATCCAGCATGTCGTTTCCGGTGCCCGTGAAGGCATCTATTACTACCAGGTTTTTGCGCGGATCGGGGATGAGATCAGCAGCGGATCCCGGGTGATTGCCATATTGGTGCGGGCCGACGAATGGGTTCTGACGCATGCGGGTGACGTCAATGCCGATGCGCAAGCGCAATGGCTCAAGATCCAACGAGCTGCGCTGCGCATGGCAGCGGCTTCCGGGGAGCTCTTCGCCGTGCTGAGCATGCCGCGTCATTTTCATACTCAGGAAGCATTGAGGTACACACAGAGACTGCGCGCGGTGCGCCAGCCAGGGGAAACAGGCGAGAAGGAAGCTTTCGGGTTCACCGAAGCGCGCGCGCTGTCCCATGGCGCGATGTATTTCCCATGGTTGCAATCTTCCGGGAAAGTCACACCGCCTGATGGTGTGGCACTCGGCGTTCTGGCCGCGCGAGCTTCCGCGCGCGGTGCATGGATCGCCCCCGCCAACGAGCCGATCAGGGACGTGGAGGCACTCACGCCGATGATTGGAGCCCGTGACTGGAACGCACTTCAGGACACCCAGATCAATTTGTTGCGCGCCGATCCGCGCGGTTTTCTGACTTTGTCCGCTGATACGCTGGCTAACGAGTTGGACCTGCGTCCGATCAACGTGCGTCGCTTGCTGATCTTGTTGCGGCGTTTGGCTCTACGGCGCGGGATCAGTTACGTCTTCGAGCCCAATGGTCCCGTGTTGCGCCGCGCAGTGCAGCGCGGCTTCACTATTTTGCTGAACGATCTGTTCCGGCGTGGAGCCTTCGCCGGCGATACGGCCGAGCAAGCTTTTCGCGTCGTAACCGACGATACCATCAACACAAAGCAAGATGCCGAAGCCGGCCGTTTCATGGTCGAACTGCGCGTGGCACCGTCAATACCGATGCGCTTTATCGCCGTTCAACTCGCGCAAAGCGGCGCGCGTCTGAGCGTGAGCGAGGAATTGTAGCCATGGCCGACATCGCCTATCCCTTCACATCCTTCAACTTCGCGGTGGAAATCAATCGCGGTCAGGACGGCGACGCGCTGGTCAACGCGGCGTTTTCCGAGTGCGACGGACTAGACATGAGCATGGAAGTCAAGACCATACGCGAAGGGGGTTCCAACGACAGGCAGATTCGCCTGAACGGTGCGGTGGCGTTCAGCCAGCTCACGCTGAAGCGGGGCATGACTGAAAATTTTGATCTGTGGAAATGGTTTCGAGACTCCGTCAACGATCCGCGCCTGCGTGCCAATGCCGATGTCGTGCTGCTCGCGCCGGGCGGCGCGGAGCGCGCAAGATTTACGCTGTCGCGCTGCGTGCCGGTCAAGATCAAGGCGCCGGCACTGAATGCCAAGGACGGTCAAATCGCCGTTGAAGAATTGCAGGTTGCGTACGAAACCCTTGAATTCAAGGCGGCGGCGAAGCCAGCGGCGGGAGCCACGCCATGACCGCACTCGCGAAGGCGAAATTGATCGAGCTTGATCAGAAATTCGAAAAGGAAAAACCTGACGGGCACAAGACCGATGTGCAGTTCAATCCGGAAACGCTCAAAGTTACCTACGCCAGTACACAGGCGCCCGGCGGCGACCAGTCTGCCGGCAATGCCGGGCAGTTTATTGGAGCAGGTTCCACCAAGCTGGCCCTCCAGCTCTGGTTCGATTGCACTGCCATGGAAAAAGACCCGGTGGACGACGTGCGGCGCCTTACCGAGAAGGTCATTTTTTTCATGACACCTCAGAAATCCGATGCCGACGCCACGAAACTTTCTCCGCCTGGCGTTTGCTTTCAATGGGGGACGTTCCTGTTCAAGGGAGTGGTTGAGTCTCTGGAACAGACGCTGGAGTTCTTTTCGCCGGATGGAAAGCCTCTGCGGGCCAGCATCAGCCTGACCTTGTCCCAGCAGCAAATTCTCAAGGCCGAATTAGCAGAAATGAGCCCGATGGACGCCAGGCCTGGACACAAACCACTCAAAGCGGCGAAACAGGATGACTCCTTGCAGAAGATGGCCGGCAGCAGCGGGAAGAAAGACTGGCAATCCATCGCGGCGGCAAACGGAATCGAGGACCCATTGCGCATGGCGCCGGGCGCACTGGTGGATATGAATGCAAGTATAGGTATCGGTACCGGGTTGGGTGCCGGTGTCAACGCGGCGGTTGGGGCAATCGGGCTTGGAGCAGGCGGCACAGGCTTGAATACCAGTATCGGCGCCGTGCCCAGCGCGTCTTTGTCAATCGGATAGGAGAGCTGTCATGCCCGTAGTCATCAATGAGTTTGAAGTAATACCAGCGCGGGAGCCGATGTCGGGTCCGGCAGGCTCCGAGCCGGCACCTGAATCCGCCCGGAAGGCTGTGCTCGAAATTGGCGCTTTCGCCAACACGTTGCGCGCGCTCGAAGAGCAGGACCTGCGCGTCTGGGCGCACTGATATGCCAGACGGCTCCAGCTCCGCACAGCAAAGCGCGCGTCCGTTGATCGAAATCGACGGACAAGACGACGCTACGTTGATGAGCGCCCTGATGTCGCTGTTGATTGTCGACAGCGCGGACGGACTTGCGCGCTGCGAGGCCAGTTTCGGCAACTGGGGCGGCGAGGAGTCGGCCGGATTTCAGCATTTTGGTCGCGACAAGATCGACTTCGGCAAGACGATCAAAGTCAAATCGGCAGACGCCACCTTGTTCGATGGCCGCGTCAGCGCAATTTCCGCCAGTTTCCCGGAGGGAACTCCGCCGCGCATTGGCATATGCGCCGAGGACCGGATGCAGGACTTGCGCATGGCACGACGCACGCGCGCCTTCGAGGAAGCGTCATTGGCGGACGTCTTGCGGCAGATCGCCACGGATCACGGTCTTCAACCGCAGATCGACGTTAGTGGCGAAACCTACAAGTTGCTGACACAAGTCAATCAGAGCGACCTGGCATTCGCGCGCGATCTGGCACGGCGCGAGGACGTGCAGGTGTGGGTCGAAGGCACGAAACTGATGGCAGTCCAGCGCGCAAGCCGGCAGGGCGGCAATCTGGAGCTATCGTGGGCCGGCCAGTTACGCGAATTCAGCGTCAGTGCCGATCTGGCTCATCAACGCACCAAGCTCGTTGCCAGCGGCTGGAATGTCGCCGACAAGAAGGCAGCGACGCATGAGGCAGACGAGGGCGCGATCCGGGCCGAGCTCAATGGCGAGGACAGCGGCGCGGCAACGCTGCAACGCGCATTCGGTGAACGTCCCGACGCTCTGGCGCACGCCGTGCCCGCTTCAGACGCACAAGCGCGCGCGGTGGCCGAAGCCAGTTTCCGGCACCTGGCGAGGCGCTTCGTAGTGGGCCGTGGCGTGGCTGAGACCAGACCCGAGCTGCGCGTCGGCGTGAAACTCAAGATCAATGGCATTGGCCCACTGTTCGAAGGCGACTACACAGTCACCGATGTAGCCATACGTTTCGACACGAAAGCCGGCTTGCGAACGGAGTTCATGTGCGAACGGCCATCGATCGGGAGTGCCTGACACCATGCGCGTCGTCGATCTTCCACCCTCCGAGCAACAACTCAACGAGCGCCTGCCGGTCGGCTGGGGCGGGCGCTGGTATGGCGTGCTGCCGGCGCTGGTGGTCGATATCAAGGATCCCGACACTCAAGGCCGCGTCAAAGTGACACTGCCCTGGTCAGTCGATGCCAAGGGCGAGCGTTATGAAGCATGGGCGCGGCTCGCAACGATGCTCGGCGGCAACAACCGCGGCAGTTGGTTCATACCGGATGTGGACGACGAAGTGCTGGTCGCCTTCGAGCACGGCGACCCACGCCGTCCGTATGTGCTTGGCGGCCTGTGGAATGGCCAGGACAGCGCGCCCGAATCGATGGATGGCGCCGGCAATAACTACAAGAAGGTGTTGCGCTCCCGCAACGGCGTGAAGATCACGCTCGACGATCAGGACGGACAGGAGCAACTCATACTGGAAACACCAGGTGGACAAAAATTTACCCTGAAGGATGGGCCTGGCAGCGTCGAGGTCGCGGACAGCAACGGCAACTCGATCAAAATGGAATCCTCCGGGATAACCATCAATGCCTCGGCCAAAGTCACGGTAAACGCCAGTCAGCTCGCCATCAGCGCGGGCATGGTCACGGTGGACGCGGGCATGTCGAAATTCTCGGGTGTCGTACAGGCCGACACGGTGATTTCAAACAGTGTCGTGTCGGCGTCGTATACGCCAGGCGCGGGAAACATCTGGTAAAGCCATGAACGCGCACCCCATTCAATGGCAGGCACCGCAACCGCTGTGGGCGCGCTTTGGCGCCACACCGGCAGGAGCGGCGAGCGCGGCGGACCAGCAGCGTCCGGCCATTTTGCGCTTTGCCAGCGATGATTTCATGGAACAGATGCTTGGCGCCCTGGCGCGCGATCCGTCGAGCATTGATGCCCTGGTTGCGCGCCCCGAGACCTGGCGCTCGCCGATGGCCGAGCAAACCGATTTGATCGAACGCACGCCGATTCCGCGTATCGCCCAAACCGGGATACGCAAGCTGCTGGGAAAAAAACCGAAGGCAAGCGTTGCCGCAACAACACACGAGGCTGACGATCCCCACGCCCAGGCGCAAACCCTCAAGCTGCCGTTGAAGCTCTACCAACCCGCGCATCAGCGCTACTACCTGGTTGCGTCCAGCCTGATCTGCGGCCTTCCCGGATTGCCGGAGCGCGCCGTGGTGCCTGGTGCGACAGAGCAAGTCAACTACGTGATTCGGCGCTTGCTGCCGGAAACGCCGGGAAACGCCGGTGATTTGAAGGAATTCGCCTATGTCAAGAATGCGCAGGGCGGGCGTTGGCAGCGGGTAAACGACGCCGCCGCCCAGTTTGTTGCTGGCGAAGAGTTGCTGCCGGTTTTCCCCTTGACCTATCGCGATGACGCAGCCCATGCGCGCACGCTCTGGGGTGGATTTGTGCCGGTCGGGCGGCGGGAGGAACTTATCAGCGCGAGCGTGGATCGTGCGGCCGCGCCGACTTTTGCCGCCGGACAGCGGCAGTTGCTGACAAATGCGGAACCACCCGCGAAGCGCAAATCGAAACTGGCCCGGGTAACCCAGTTCCAGATGGAAGTCGCAGAGCCGTGGAAGAATCTGATCCGTTCGAGCTACAAGACGATAGAGTCGTTTGCGACGCCGGATCTGGAAGGCGAACCCGAATCCGCCGCCGCGAAGTACAAGCGCATTTTTGATTTCAACCTGCAGCAGCAGAACGTGTCATGGTTGATTCTGCTCGACTTCGCGGATTTTCTGAGCTTGCATCTGCCGGATGTATGGACAGCGATCGAAAACAATGATCCGGGACCGTTGGCACAGTCGCCGAATAGCAACGATCGGAAAGTTCTGTATGCCTGGCTGGGTACGGCGGAGATGCCAAATGCGCTGAAAAACGCGCTGCAATTAACAGTTGATCTCAAAGCCGCACTAGCCTGGCCAGAAGCAAAAACCGAGCTGCGCGCGCCGGAGTCTTCGTTGCGCCATGCACTGAAGGCCATGCGCGCTCCCGGTGTACGCGAAAAACTGGAGCGCATGGAGCTTAACTACATCAATCATAAGGAGAGTCTGAACCACAGCGACTGGCCGGATTTTCATTTTGTGCTGGCTGGCTTGAATACCGCCTACAGTCCGGATGGACCATTCAAGTATCTTGATCTGGCGGGCGCGCTGAGCAGCGACGAGTTCACTCCCGATCCCGAAAAGCCGACCGTCAAGAACCCGCAGCCCAGCATGCCCTTGACAGCGGTGCAACAGAGAGAGCGTCTGGGTACCGACGTGGATCGACTTACCGCACTGGTTGGCCGCGCACTTGAAGAATCCATGGAGGTCGGTGCGCCGCCGTTGCCATTCGCTTTGCAACTGAAGAACGCTCTCGCCGCTGATCCCGGCGACCCGGGATGGTTCGTCGCGCGCTTCGTTTACACGCGGCGCGATTGCGGACCATTGCATCCCCCCGTGCTGTCGGCGCCCACTCAGAAATTTCAGCTCGCGAGCTTCTTCGATCCGGATGCACCGGCCCGCCCGATTCGCATTTCGCTGCCGATGGACACCAGCCCGGCGGGGCTGCGCAAGTACAGCAAGAACACCGCCTTCGTGCTTTCCGACATGTTGTGCGGTCAGGTGCAGCGCGCCAAAGGCCTGGGCTTCATTGACCTGGTGCTTTCTGTGTTGCCCTGGCCGTTCCACAAGGATCTTGACCTGGGTGCGGGCGGCTCCTGCAAGACTGGCGAGATCAATATCGGAATGATCTGTTCCCTGTCGATTCCGATCGTCACGATCTGCGCGCTGATCCTGTTGATGATTATTGTCTCGCTGCTGGATTTCATATTCCGCTGGATGCCATATTTCATCATGTGCTTCCCGATTCCGGGGTTGAAGGGAAAGAAAAGATGACCAACGTTTTCGGACGCAGCATGTCGTTCCCGCCCCGGGTGGATGCCAATGGCCGTTTCGCATGGTCCGAGGGTGAAAGCAACATACGCGAGTCAATCGCCGTGATTCTGAAGACCGAATCAGGCGAGCGCGTGGGCGTGCCTGAATTCGGCGCCGGGCTTGGACGTTTTCTTTTTGAACCCAACAACGCCAGCACTCATGCGCGCATGCAGGATGCAATTATTTTGGCGCTGTCGCGTTGGGAGAAGCGCATCAAGGTCGAAGCGGTGGACATCGTGGCCGATGCGCGGGACGCGGAAGTTGCGCTTGCCACCATCGCATACCGGCTGGTGGCAAATTCGGCGCGTGAGCGCATCACCCTGAACATTCCTCTGTCTGCCGCCTGAGAGACTCGGCCATGCCGCTCACAACACCCGTGATTGATGATCGCCGCTTCGGCCAGTTGGTGGACGAAACCCTGGCGCGTGCGCGCGTGCACACCCCGGAATGGACCAACTTCAACCAGAGCGATCCCGGTGTCACGCTGGTGCAACTGTTCTCTTTTCTGACCGAGAACATCCTTTACCGTGCCAACCTGACGCCCGAACGCCAGCGCCGAAAATTCCTGCAATTACTGCGCGTGCCCCTGGCCGCTGCCTCCGCCGCACAAGGCATGGTGACGATCCAGAACGAACGCGGCAGACAAACCACCCAGATGCTGGCTGCCGACCTTGAAGTGCGCGCCGGTGCCGTGCCATTTCGCACGCAGTTGGCAATGGACGTGCTGCCGGTGGAAGCCCGGGTTTTTTTCAAGCGCAAGATGGCACAACGCTCCGACGAACTGCTCAGTTATTACCGATTGCTCTATGCGTCCTATCAGACGCAGTTTCCAGCCGATGTTCAGCTTTATGAAACCATGGCACTGGACGGCAAGACGATCGACAGCGTCGATGTGAATAACGATACGGTGGATCGATCTCTGTGGATCGCACTGCTTGCGCGTGACGAGGACTCTCCTTCCGAGGAAATTCGCAAGCAACTGGGAGGCCGCACCTTGATGCTCGGCGCTGTGCCGGCGCTGGACGCGGTCTCGGCGCGATTGGTTCCGGGTGGCCAGGCGCAATCGGGCAAGCTGCTGCGATTTGAAATTCCCAATGTCGCCGCCAGTGGAAAAGTGGAGCGCGATGGCGCCGGCCGGCCCGATCCGCGCTATCGCGAGATCGAGCCGCACACGCAAGTTGACTTGCTCACGACTCCGGGCGTTGCGCAGCTTGTCCTGCCGGCGGCGGACAGCCTGAAGCTCTGGACCGATGTCGATCCACTCGAAGGCGGTGTGGGCAGCATGCCGCCAACATTGGATGACGCCGCGCTTTCCGGACGGCTGGTGACCTGGTTGCGTGTGCGCGCTGACGGTGCCGCCCGGGCGCGCATCAAGTGGATCGGCATCAATGCGGTGCCGGTGCGCCAAGTCGAGCGCATTTTGGCCGAGCCGCTGGCCAACGGCGATGGCAGGCCGGACCAATCGCGTCGATTGGCGCGGGCGCCGGTTCTTGCCGATTCGGTTGTCGTGACAACTCGCACCGGAAACGAGGCGCCGGAGGAATGGAAGCCGATAGACGACCTTGCAGCCGCCGATCCGGAAGTGCCGGTAACCGATCCACGTCAGCCGCCAGGGCAACAGTGGGACGATGGCGAACAGCGCCGCACCGACGTTTTCGAGTTGGATGCAGAGGCAGGAATGCTGCGTTTCGGCGATGGATTGCGTGGCCGCCGGATTCCTCCGGATGCCAGGGTGTTCGCCCGTTATGAGTATTGCAAGGGCGCGGCGGGCAACGTTGCCGAGGGTGCCATTGCCAGCGCGCCGCAATTGCCTTCTGGCTTCAGCGTTTCCAATCCGGTGAAGACCTGGGGCGGGGCCGACGCGGAAACCGTTGAAGTCGGCGAAAAACAAATCAAGCGCTTCCTGCAACATCGCGACCGGCTGGTGAGTGTCGATGACTTCGAGTCGGTCGCCTGTCGCACCCCCGGAGTGCAGATTGGCCGCATTGAAGTGCTGCCGGCCTATCATCCCGACCTGAGTCCGAGCGAGCCCGGCTCGGCGCCGGGAGTCGTCACCGTCATGGCGATTCCGCGCTTCGATCCGGAGCAACCCGACGCACCGCGCGCAGATCGCCTGTTCCTCAATGCGCTGTGCCTGCATCTTGATCCGCGCCGTCTGGTCACCACCGAGCTTATTGTGCGCGGCGCGGACTACAAAGGCATCTGGATTTCCGTCGGCGTTGATGTCGCCACCGGGCTATCCATCGCGGAAGTCGTCGAAAATGTGAAAACGCGGTTGCGCGCGGTATTGGCGCCAATTGGTGATGCCGGCAGCGAGCCGCGTGCGACTGCGTTGTTCACACCCCGTTCCGTGAATCCGGCGCGGGGCTGGCCGTTACGCACCGCAGTGTCGAGTCGCGTGCTGCTGGCCGAAGTCGCCCGGGTTCCGGGTGTAACCGCGGTCGCGGATGTTCTGCTCGCTGAAGGAAATCGCGGCGAAGCGGATTCCGTGGAGATGGTTGGTCTCGAGTT
>JANNTE010000077.1:0-9802 GCA_031403365.1 Betaproteobacteria bacterium
CGTGTGCGGGAAATTCGCACGCACGGTTCGATGAGCGGGAAGTGGAAACGGAGCATGGTTGGGCTAGTGAGGCACCGGCAGACGAAAGGGCCGGCAACTGATAGGCCAAACCTAAACCACCGCGCCACTTCTCGACTCTACACCCTTTGACGGGACCGGTTTCGAGTCCCGGAAAGGCAGCCCTTTTCTGCGAATGACGCTCCGTTGCCAATTGCGGGCGTTCCTGCCCTGCTGCGAGCCCCATCAAAGGAACCATTGCCGGGACCAAGTTCAAATCCAGGTGCCCCGACTATTTTTCGAGATGAGCCCATCGGCGAGCACGTCGAAGGGCATTCTCATTTCAGGGCAAAGGGTTGCGCGGTCGAGCCGGCAGTTCGAAAAGAGGATTTCGAGGATTCGACGTTTAGGGGCGAACAGTACTTTGTAGACCCAAGCGACGCACGATGCGACCCGTCCAGCGTTCGTCTCCATAAGGACAGCCGCGAGCGAGACCCCCGGCGACCCCTGTGATTCCTCATGTTTTCACTTCGTACGTACTACACCCTCCACTTTATTTTCAGTTACTTTCCCGCCTTTGCCGGCCAACGTGGCTGTGCCACGCTGAGGAACGAACTCAAAGAACTTTCCGCCGCCAACAGGCACAAAGGTGCTAGTAGGAGCGGCAGGGTTTTTCGTACTGGGTCCCCAATTAGTAGGAGCGGCAGGCAATTTCGTACTGGGTCCCCAAACCTTGTGGTTTAGTTGGTTAGCGAATTCCTGTGCGGGTCCTCCCGTGCATCCCGTTGCGCACGATAGCAGGCGGATCGTTTCGCCAGGTTTGAGTCGTGGTCGAACGGCATCGGCAACTTCGCGGACACTCACCTTTTCAAAAATTCCCTCTCCCTTAGGGTTCGTCGCCACCCGGACTAGAAAGGAAGTTTCATCGCCGTGTATCATAACGTCGTAGAATCCCTTTAGCGGTTTCGATTCGGCCAAAAGTAGCCGGAATTCTAGCATGTCTTCACCCATCAAAATGGATCTCCCATTCGAATGTACGACTTGGAGTGCCACCCTTGGCGACACCGCCATTCCCGGTAGCGTCTTCCCCGCCAACAGGGCCACAGTCGATTCGGCCAGTTCTTTCGTGGGGTTGCTAAGAAACCGAAATCCCGCCGAGACTGCTCCCCCCACCCTGTTGGTAAGTCCCCTGATCGCGCTTTCAACCAAGCGACGGCCCGGAGTAAAGAAGTCAACGGGAGACAGGACCGATATAGCCTGACCGTCAGTGCCAAGAGGATGACCCCTTGCGCCAATCACTTTCCCATTCGGCAGAACCAGGACAGAAACTCCTCCGAGATATCTCCTAACTCGTTCCCATCCCGGGGGAAGGGAAATTAGGGAAGCGTCCTGTAAATGATTCAATTTGTCGTTGAAGACTTGGTACATCCAAAGGTAGATTGGAATATCGTTTTTAATGTAATCCGAAATGTCCGCGAAGTCGATTCCTTTGGGACGGATGAGTTGTGTGTCCCGGACTTTAGCGGAATGGCCTGTCACCTCCATCCATGAGTTCACGACGGGATTAAACTTCCCCGAACCGCCGCATAGCACACTGTATTGGAGTTCCCATGGCGTCGCCACGTAGGCAAATCGCTGACCCCTTTTGGGCATGATCACCAAAGGATCGAAACTTCCGTTGTCGCGAGCCAGTAAGGCGTTGTATTGAGGGTCGATCGGTTGTCCCGGGGCTCTTTGTGGATATCTCGGACAACTGTGAACATGGTATTTGAAAACCGGATCGGAATCGATTTTTTGTTGTCGATTGGGAACGCCGCCTGGATTGTATTGGTGGCGTTCGTCTTCGTTGTAGATCGTCCGGCACGTGTTATACGACAAGAAAGTGCGGTGGTATTGTATCTCTTGTTCGGATGGCATTGGGATACCCGAAAAAAAGTGTGTAGAATTTGGCAACAAAAGCAACGCGGACTTTTTCGGTTCTTAAAAGTGTGCGATGATCCGAAGCTTCCGATGAAGTGTCGCGCCGCTCTCTTCAGCCCTGCCGCTTTACCATGGCCTCCACCCACCGGCACTTAAAGGGAAGTGCAACTCTTGGACACCGGCCAGTCGCGCCGTGGCATTCTTCCACTCCTGCAAAATCTTCATCAGTGCATCTTCCAGCGAGTTCCCATCGAGCCTATGGGCCATGCGGGTACTCCCATCTCTCAATGCGACGCCGGCGGCGGAAAGCCTTCACAGAAAGACGAAATAAATCAAAAACGGCGTGCGAGACGCCTTCAAGGGTCGAAAGGGGGCAAGAACCGAAGCCTTCCCGGGGGCCCAAGAATTGAGCACTACTGAATCGCGGCAGGGTCGGAAGACCTAGCGACCGGTTGGCACTTGCAGCCGGGTCCCCGGCCAAAGGCCACGCCGTAAAAGAGCAAACCGGCGCGACTGGTCCGAGTTGCTGTCATTTACTCCGCGATCATCTCACTGTGCAGGCGCTCTACCTCCGTAACCTCCTTGCACGGGGAAATAGCGGAATGTTGTGGCAAAGTAAGGCTGCCGCAGATAGGCGCCCCCCCTGCGGCTGCTACGATCAGGAGCAGAGATCTGCGGACGTTCGGCGAGGCCGGCCATCGCATGGCGAAATTTCCCGCTGCGAAAAAGTCGGTTGCTTCTGCCAGCGGCCAATGTCAGAATACCATTGTTCGTCGAGTCATTGCCGCTGACCCTATCTATATCTATCCGGCAATCTTGCCCGAGACGCGCCCCACTGGCGGTCTGGAACGACGAGATGAGCGACATCACTTGCATTCTGTCGGCCGCGCAGCGAGGCGATCCGCATGCCACCGAAGAGCTCTTGCCGCTAGTGTACGCCGAGTTGCGGCGGCTGGCAGCTCAGAGGTTGGCCCTCGAAAAGCCAGGCCAAACACTGGATTCCACGGCGCTGGTCCATGAGGCTTATCTGCGGCTGGTGCCCCGGGACCCGAGTTCCCCGGACCAACAGCAGTGGGACGGCCGCGGCCATTTCTTTGCCGCAGCGGCCGAGGCCATGCGGCGCATTCTCGTCGAAAGTGCGCGCCGAAAGGCACGCATCAGGCACGGCGGCGGGAAAGCCCGACTGGACCTGGACGCGGCTTGTTCCTTGGCGGACGAGACGCCGTCGGTCGACCTCGTGGCTTTGGACGAGGCCCTTTCGAGGCTGGCCGCTGAGGCACCGGCCAAGGCTGAGTTGGTCAAGCTGCGGTTCTTCGCCGGCCTCACCATGCCTGAGGCAGCGGCGGCGCTCGGCATATCGCTGACGACCGCCGAACGGCATTGGACTTACGCGCGGACCTGGCTCTATTCTGAACTGGCCGAGACGCCCTAGCGTACGGCCGGCGCAGGAAAAGAAAGCCGGCTCGGATGAAGGGGCTCGGAGCCGATTCGTCGCATTGAATAGCAGGTCCTGTGAGAATTCCCCGGAAGTGATGCGATGGCGAGCTCATCATCGGTCGAAGATATCTTCTTGGCTGCTGTGGAAATGGCCACGTTTCAGGAGCGGAGTACCTTCCTCGACGACGTTTGCCGAGGTGATCAGGAACTGCGCCGCCGGGTTGAGCGGCTGCTGGGGGCCTATCCCAAGGCCCAGCGCTTCTTGGAACACCCGCCAGCCCTGCTGCAAGCGTTGGGGTGCCAGCCCCCGTCGCAGCAAGTCGGCAGATATCAACTATTGAGGCTCCTTGGCGAGGGCGGTTTTGGAAGAGTGTGGTTGGGATTCGATGAAGAACTGCGGCGGCAAGTCGCAATCAAGGTGCCCACACCAGAGCGTTTTGAGACGCCAGAGGATGCTGAGTCGTATCTGGCTGAAGCTCGCGTGGTGGCGAGCCTCGATCATCCGAATATCGTCCCGGTGTACGACGTGGGCCGCACTGCTGATGGCTCTGTGTACGTCGTGTCAAAGTTCATTGAAGGATGTCATCTTGGGGAACGACTCAAGGAGGAACATCCAACCTTCTTAGCAGTGGCGGATTTACTCGCTACGGTCGCTCAAGCACTGCACTATGCTCACGGGCGGCGGTTGGTTCACCGCGACGTCAAACCAGCGAACATCCTGATCGAGAACAGCACGCAAACGCCTTACGTGGCTGATTTCGGGCTGGCGATCACGGAAGAAGACTACTTACGGAGCGGTCATGCTGCTGGAACCCCACCATACATGAGTCCTGAACAGGCTCGTGGTGAAGGCCATCGGATTGACGGTCGCAGCGACATTTTTTCTCTGGGGGTGATGCTCTACGAACTGCTAACCGGCGAGCGTCCGTTCAGGGGCAGTACGAAGAACGAGCTGTTGCATCAGGTGATCACGGTCGATCCTACCCCACCCCGAGCGCTCGACGCCTCGATTCCCGCTGAGCTGGAACGAATCTGCCTCAAGGCGCTCTCCAAACGGGCCTCGAACCGCTACGCCACTGCGGCAGAATTGGCCGACGATCTACAGAACTGGCGAAGGGAGCCGCATCAGGAAGTCACCCACCGGACCATTATTCCCAAAGGGTTGCGGTCGTTTGATGCCAATGATGCTGATTTCTTTTTGGAACTCTTGCCCGGTCCCCGGGATCGAGAAGGACTACCTCAGAGTATTCGGTTCTGGAAGACAAGGATCGAAGAAACCGATCCTGACAAGACCTTCACGGTGGGCTTACTCTACGGACCTTCAGGTTGCGGAAAAACCTCTTTGGTCAAGGCCGGGCTTTTGCCCCGTCTTTCCAAAGATGTGATTGCGGTCTACATCGAAGCCACGCCTGACGAAACGGAAACTCGTGTTCTGCGAGGACTCCGAAAGCAATTGCCCGATTTGCCGACCGACTTGGAATTCGTCGAAGCCGTTACGGCGTTGCGGCGCAGTGAAGGCAAAAAGGTCGTCATTGTACTGGATCAGTTTGAACAGTGGCTCCATGCTCATCGCAGCGAACAGGACACGAAATTAGTGGATGCCTTGCGGCAATGTGATGGCGGGCGAGTCCAAGCCATCGTCATGGTCCGGGACGACTTTGCGATGGCGGCGGCTCGCTTTATGGACTCGTTGGATGTGCCAATCGTACAAGGTCATAACTTTGCGACCGTCGATCTGTTCGACATCGATCACGCTCAAAAAGTCTTGACCAAGTTCGGTCAGGCGTTTGGCAAGTTCCCTTCTCTGTTGACTAGCCTTTCGGACGACGAGCAGGCGTTCCTTTCAACTGTCGCTTCGGGACTTGCTCAAGACGGCAAGGTGGTGTCCGTGCGATTGGCCCTATTTGCCGATATGGTCAAGGGCAAACCCTGGACGCCAGCGTCGCTCTACCAAGTGGGCGGCACTCAAGGCATCGGCGTCAACTTCCTGGAGGAGACGTTTGCCGCCCGCACCGCCAATCCCACGCACCGGCTCCATCAGGTGGCGGCTCGTGCAGTTCTCAAGGCTCTGCTGCCTGAGGTGGGAACCAATATCAAAGGCGAAATGCGGTCTCACGCTGAGCTTTTGGAAGCTTCCGGCTACCAAAACGGTCCAAGTGACTTCAATGAACTGGTTCGTATGCTCGACGGGGATTTGCGGCTCATAACGCCCACTGACCCAGAAGGCTTCCAAACCGATTCGGGCAGCGATCCCACTTCTAAGTTCTACCAACTGACGCATGATTACCTTGTTCCTTCTCTACGAGAGTGGCTGACTCGCAAGCAGAAAGAAACTCGTCGTGGTCGTGCGGAACTTCGCTTGTCGGAACGGTCGGCACTGTGGAATACCAAGTCCGAGAACCGTCACCTGCCATCACTATTGGAGTATCTGAACATTGGTCTGCTGACCAGCCGAAAGACGTGGACAGAGCCACAGTCGAAGATGATGAAAAAGGCAGGGCGAGTGCAGGGCATACGTGCCGGCATCGCAGCGGCGTTGCTCTGCGCTTTGCTGGTCACAACGTGGCAGATCAACGGTCGCTTTCAGGCGGCGGCCCTGGTTGACCAACTCGCCGCAGCCGACATTGCTCAAGTTCCAGCCATCGTCACTAGGATCGAAGCCTATCGCCCCTGGGCCGATCCGCTGCTTCGAGCACAGTATGAAGAATCAGTAGAAGGCTCCAGGCAAAAACTCCACGCTGCACTGGGTCTTTTGCCAGTGGACGAGAATCAGGTTGGCAGTCTGCGAGAGCAATTGTCGAGAGTCAAACCGATTCAGTTCCCCGTCGTGCGGGACGCTTTATGGCCGTACAAGAAAGCAATCATTGAATCGCTGTGGAAGACGGCGCTCGACACGAGCTTGCCAGCCGAACGGCGGTTTCAGGTTGGCAGTGCCTTGGCAACCTATGCGCCCGCAGATGAGCGCTGGAAACAGATCGAAATGCTGGTAGCCGGTCATTTGGTGAGTCGGCAAGCTTCGGAATTCTTGGCTTGGCAGGAAGCCCTGCGTCCTGCCAAGAAGCAATTGCTCAAGCCGCTTGGGGCAATCTATCGAGACACGGCTGAGAAAGGACAGCCCCGCACGTACGCCACAGAGACCTTGGCTGATTATGCCGCCGATGATCCCAATGTCCTGTTCGACTTACTCGCTGACGCTGAGCAGTTCCAGTTCCGGATAATCTTTGGCAAGTTTGCCATTCAGCAACAGGCGATTGCATTGGCCCGACAGGAGTTAGAGAAACAACTCGGAGAAAAGGCGAGCGAAGATGAGAAGGAAGCCTTGGCGAAGCGGCAAGCCAATACTGCCATTGCTTTGTACCTTATGGGGGACCATGAAAAAGTCTGTCCAGTATTGAAGTTCAGTCCCGATCCACGAGTCCGCAGCTACATCATCCACTGGCTTGCACCATTGGGCGGTGATCCCGAAATAATCATTGGGCGGCTCGACGGCGAACTCGACGTGTCGATTCGCCGAGCTTTGCTCCTCACACTTGGTGAGTTCACCGAGACGCAATTGCCGCAGGTGCAGCGGCCACCTGTGATCGAAAAACTGCTGTCCGTTTACGAGAACGAGCCGGATGCTGGTCTACACGGTGCGACGGAATGGTTGCTGAGGAAATGGGGCCAGCGCGACCGGCTTGGTGTTCTGGTTGATCGGCTCAAGACCAACGAAGAAGAGTTGCAGGCTCGCAGGGCCACGGACAATCGCCAATGGTACATCAATACGCAGGGGCAAACGTTCGTCAGTGTGGATGTCGGTGAATTCTTGATGGGATCACCGGAGTCGGAGCCGCAGCGTGGAGCTAACGAGGACTTACATAGTCGGCGTATCGGACGGCGCTTTGCGATCTCCACCAAGGAAGTCACGAGAGAACAATTCCTGCGCTTCCAGACGAAGTCCAGTAACGGCCCATTTCGTCGCTATCCGGAACCGGACTGTCCGATTGGCGGCGTGCTGTGGCACGAAGCAGCGGCCTATTGCAATTGGCTGAACGAGCAAGAGGGGATTCAAAGGGACCAGTGGTGCTATGAGGCAAACGAGCAAGGGCAATATGCCGAGGGCATGAGAATCAGGGAAAACTATCTGGAATTGGTGGGCTACCGCTTGCCGACCGAAGCGGAATGGGAGTGTGCCTGCCGTGCGGGGACGCTAACCAGCCGGTATTACGGTCAGAGCGAGGTTTTGCTCCCCAGCTATGCGTGGTACCAAGTAAATTCGAAGGACGTAGCCCATGCGACAGGAAGCCTGAAGCCCAATGACTACGGCTTGTTTGACATGCTGGGAAATGGCTATGAGTGGTGTCACGGAACCTACCTGCCGTATGCGGCTGCGACTGCTCTGGGAGGAATGGTGGCTTACAAGGCCGATGTGCGGCCGGTGAAAGACTCGGTGAGCCGAGTGTTGCGTGGCGGGGCGTTCGTCATTGCCCCGGCGTTCGTGCGCTCGTCCATCCGTAACGACAACCTGCCGGCCTTCAGTAACTTCCTCTATGGATTCCGTCCTGCCAGAACTTACCCCTGATTTCCTTGCCCCTTTACCTCCTCGACCCGCCGCACCTTGTGAATCCGTCTAAGACGTCGCCCTCGGCGGGTCAGGATCGGCGGCTCAAGTGCTTCAGAAGCTGGCGCCAATGCGTTTCAGGAAGATGCTAAATCGCTTTGTCTGTGTTTTGGGTCAGCCCAAGCATTTGTTTCAGAAACCCGTGGCGCTTGAGACATCCCGACAATGGACCCTTTGATGACTCGCGCTGCCGTTGTCAAAAAGTCATGCCTTTGACGGGACCGGTTTCGAGTCCCGGAAAGGCAGCCCTTTTCTGCGAATGACGCTCGGCTGCCGACTGTGGGCGTTCTGGCCCTGTTGAGAGGCCAATCAAAGGAACCATTTTCGGGACCGAGTTCAAAGACTGTCACCCTGCTGGACAAGCCTGGACAAGCCAGCAGTGGCGCGCAGCCAACCTGGTGGGACGGCCCGCGGCAGTCCGGTATCAAAGTCCTTGGCCGCGCGGAATCTCGCGATGTCGTGCGTTGCTCTGCGGCTTTTTGTGCCCCAACGACCTCTCTCGAACGGGATTCCGTGCCGAAGGCGTGTAACAAAGCCGCTCCGGCCACGCTTAACGAGGTGCAGGCGATATCTGTCGAATGTTTCGACAAACTCCCCTGCGGAATCTAGCACGTAGAGGGAATTACCATGGCTCGCACTACCAACAACTCGAACCGCAAGTATCGCAGACTGACCTTTCAGGCGCTGGAAGGCCGCGCGATGATGGCCGGCGACGTCGCAGTATCTATACTCAACGGCGACTTGCGCGTCACCGGCGATAGCCAGGACAACGAAGTGGCAATCGTCCAGACAATCCAGCAGGGCCAACCGGTTGCTGGCAGCTTTTTTGTCGGGGGCGTCAACGGCACGACCGTCAACGGCGGTGGCGGCCAAACCTTCACCGGCGTGACGCGTGATTTCTCGATCAACCTGGTCGGCGGCGCCGATCGCATCACGTTGGGGGACAACGTGGCGACCAACCACTTCACCGTGCCCAACGATCTCAGAATTGATACGGGCAGCGGAGCCGACACGCTGGCTTTGAATCGCATCACCGTGCGTGACGATACGTTCATCACCACCGGCATCGAAGCTGACCGGATCGATATCCGCGGAGTGTTTGGAGTCGCGGGCGTCGACAACGGCCAGAACGACATGACGATCAACACCGGCGACGGCAGCGACGTGATGCGGCTCGTCAATATTTTCGTGCGCCGTGATCTGAACATCAACACCGGGACCGACTCTGGCAGCGACCTCATCGACATGGCCATCGGGAACATCGGTCGCGACGTGAACATTGCCACCGGGGCTGGCATCGACACCGTGGCAGTTCAGCAAATGGGCGTCAACGGCGATCTGCGAATTGACACCGGGACCGACCGAGACGTGGTCGTGATCAGCGATAGCGAGTGTGACGAATTGTTCGTCAGTCTCGGCACCGGCAGGGATCAACTCGAAATCTTCAACACGTTCGGTCGCCGAGCCACGCTCGATGGCGGGGCGGATGCCGACACGCTTCGCGAGGGCGGAAATGGCTTCCGCGAACTTTTCCAACGTATCAGCTTCTAACGAGGCGGATCGCGAACGGTGAATCGACCTGGCGCCGGGTTGGTACAAAACGTATCACCCCGGCGTCGTTTTTTTTGCGCCAGCCACGAGCACACCGCCTGCGCGACTTGGCTCGGTCTCGTCAACTCGTTAACGCGTGAGACAATCCAGAAATCCACCCATTTTCGGGACTGATTTCGCGTCCCGAGAAGCCAAGCTTTCGATGACATCTTGAGTACCCGCTACCAAGTGACGCTATTATGGGAAAGTGGCCATTCACTCGGGCATGAGTCGAGCGTGCAATGCCAACCTCGGGAA
>JANNTE010000078.1:0-1077 GCA_031403365.1 Betaproteobacteria bacterium
CCTTGTTAATGTTGGCCACATATTTCGCAACCCGCAGATACTTCTCCTCCACCACCAGACCACGCTGCAAGCGCTGGTTGTGGGTGGTGATCCCGGTCGGGCAGGTATTGGTGTGACAACGCAACGCCTGAATGCAGCCGAGCGCGAACATGAAACCGCGCGCGGTGTTGATGAAATCGGCTCCGGCACACAATGCCCAGGCGGCCTTTGCGGATGTCACCAGCTTGCCTGCCGCGACCACCCGAATTCGCTGTCTGAGTCCGGATTCGATCAAGGCATCCACAACTCGCGGCAACCCTTCCGCGATCGGCAGGCCCATATGATCGGCAAGCGCCTGGGGCGATGCGCCGCTGCCGCCTTCGCCACCGTCGATGACCAGAAAATCCGGTGCCGCCTCCAGGCCACGCCGCAATACCGCGTCGCATAAATCGTTGATGAATACCCAGCCGCCAATCGCAGTTTTCACCCCGACCGGCCGGCCGGTCAAATCGCGCACCAGAGCGACACGATCCAGCAACTCATCGACATTCGCAATGTCACGATGGCGGTTCGGGCTGATCGAATCCTCGCCAGCTGGAATGCCACGGATTCCTGCGATCTCGGCGGTCACTTTCGATCCCGGCAGCACGCCTCCCTTGCCCGGTTTTGCGCCCTGGGACAACTTGATCTCGAATGCCTTGACGACTTTTCCGAGCTCTTTGGCCCGTTCGGGGGAAAAATTTCCTTCGCCATCCCGGATGCCATAGTTGGCCGTGCCGATTTGCATGATCACGTCGGCATTGCCCTCCAGATGATAAGGCGCCAGACCGCCTTCTCCGGTGTCGAGCCAGCATCCCGACATTTGCGCTCCGCGCGACAAAGCCTGCACCGCAGGTTGCGAAATCGCGCCAAAGCTCATGCCGCTGATATTGACGATCGAACGGGCCGTGAAGGGCGAACGGCAAAAGCCTTCGCCGATAATCAGCGGCGGTGTCGGCAGCCGGTCTTCTTCCAGCACGGGGAATGGCGCGTTGACAAAAATAATCGATCCCGGCTCGCGCAGATCGTTGGTTGAGCCAAAGCCGATGATGCCGCCTT
>JANNTE010000079.1:0-6984 GCA_031403365.1 Betaproteobacteria bacterium
CTGGCGCGGGCGGTTCGCGCCCGCCACCGTCGAGCGGCGGGGCAGCCAACTCACGAATCCGGGCCCGGGTCGATCATGCCGGGCACCACGTCATGCCCATCGGAAACTGGAAACAAGTCACTAGCTGGCCTATGATCCGCCTCGACAATCAACTTATCTGGCCTAAGAAATCCGGAAGAAACCGGGCGAAATTTCCTTCTGCGCGCTACTCGTGCCGCCGCCCGTGCCGGCCCGCAATCCTTAAAACCGCAAAATGATCTCACATACCAGTCAACTAACGAGAGGACTGTACTTCACTTCGTTGTTTGCTCTGCTGCCGCTTTGGAACATACCACATACGATTGCCGCCCGATATTTTTTCGCGATCTTGCTGCTCGTTGTCGTCGCATTTTCCAATCCCGGCTGGAAGGCATTCTTCCGGCACAACAAGATTCTTCTCGTCTTCTTCGCTTATTTGTTCGTTCACCTGATTTTCTTTTCGATCGACTTTGAATCGGCGCTGGAGAATTTTACCGCCGAGTGGATGAAACTGATCCTGTTTTCAGTTCTCGGCGCGGGCGCGGGTCTGACTGTTGCCAGATACAAGCCAGGGAAGCTGATGTTTTTGCTGGGTCTGGCGTTTTGCATTCCGCTGCTTATTCACCTGGGCTTTTCCTTCTTCGAAGGATTGCAAAGAAGGGCTATTCCCTGGGGCTATTGGGGAATCAGCGAAATTCATGGCGATCTGGGCTATACCGCAATTCATGCAACCATTTTCCTGAGTGTCTATTTCCTGTATCAGGCCAAACAATCGCATGAGAGAGCGCTAAGCCTGTGCTTGTTGTCGGCATGCATCGCCTCCCCTCTGCTTGCCAGTAGCCGCGGTGGAACGGCCTTCGTGCTCATAGTACTGGTTTATGTATCGCTTGCTGCTCTGGCGGCGCGCTTCAAAGACCGACTCACCCTGAAAAGACAACTGGCGGGAGTGATTGCGGTATTGCTCATTGTTCTGACCGTGCTGGAAATCGGCTCCCTGGTTGATCCCGGCAGATGGAATGGGGTCATGGCCCGGGTGGGAATGGGGCTCAAAGGCGATCCCATACGCGTTACCTGCGATGGTATTGGCGTACTTCAGAAACAGCTGGAAAGCGAAGGGCAGGTCATTACACCGGAGATATCAAGCGTGTTGCGCAGCATTGGCGATGGCGATGGCGCACGCACGATCACTGCGAGGGCGGCTCTGATCCTCGCCGCCAACAATCCGATGGGCATCGACCAGTCCAAGAAAGCCTATCAGATTGCCATTTCGAGGGAATGCGATCCGGCCATCTTTATTGCCCACGCCCACAATGGCTGGCTCGATACTGCGCTGGCGATCGGCATTCCCGGAGCAGTACTGTACTTGCTGGTCTTGCTGAACTTTGCGAACCTGGGGTTGAAATCGCTGAAACAAAATGACGTCATGAGACCATATGCCATTGCTCTTTTCGTCATGTCCACGATCTGGATCGTTCGAGCCCTGCTCGATTCAACCCAACGAGACCAGATGCTGGAAATGCAGGTCTTTACCATCTGTTTTCTCTACGGAGTGCTCGTGAACCACAAGAATTCTGACGATGTCGTCGTGAAATAGATTCACGGGTCCCGGTTGAACAGAGCGCTGAAAGAGCGATTCGATTGAACAATCCTGGAACGCAGCACTTCCTTCAATCGCCGAACTTTGGTGTTCTTATAGTAGGAGCCCGATCCGCCTCCGACACCACAGACCACCGGAGGCGATCTGAACAGCACCTGTTGCAGGTTATTGCGCAGAACGATCTCCCTGAAATTGTCTTCGATGCTGGTTCCGTAGGTGCCGCCCACTTTCAAATGCGCATCGGCAAAGTACTTCAGGTAAAAATCCTTGCTCACCATATAGAACCGGGTGTCGATGTACTCGAGCTTTGTTGTTCTGAAAGAAAACACCCTGGAAAAATAGGCTTTGCACAGGAACAAACCATTCCATTCCTTGAGGCATTCGGAAAAGTTGTCCACCCATAGTTTTCCCGTGCATTTCACGAACCAGTCGGTGCTTTTCAGAAAAGCCGAATGGGCCATGGCATAGCGGATGATTTCACCCTCGCCGTAGCCTTTTCCGTGAACCTCGACCAACTGCTGGTTGTTCTCAAAAGAAAGACTTTCGATCAATCGGCCAGGAAACTTGCGTCTGACGATTTCCGAGAAATCGAATCCCGAGCCATCGCAAATGACCAGGCGCGCATCCGCACCTGCATTGAGCCATTTCTCGATGGATTCCACGGTGAACGCAATTCTTTGCCCCGGATCCTTGAGCTTCACGGAAAGATCCATTGGAATAACGCTCGATGTCAGGAGAATCGTCGCCATCAATCTGGTAGGTCAGCCTCTGTGCCTGCGAATATTGAAGGACCGGTTGAGGATCATTGGTGGTGCATTGACTTCTTGCGGCGCGACGACTGTCACTTTGCCGATCGCCGCGTTCCCATCAGGTGCGTCTGCGAAAAATCTTCCGCCGGAACGCCCGCCAGCCTCGCGAAAGCAGCGGCTTTGGATCTGCCAGGAAATCGGCCTCCTTGTTCCAGTTTGATTGGTAGCAAACTCCGAGAAAATTCCTGGCGAGACGTTCCAGCGTATCACCCGTTCGGCGGCCGGCGGCATACTGGTATTCGTAGTGATAAATCTTGAACAAGGGTTCCACAGGCATCAGCGGGAACGGCCTGAATTTCAACATCGCTTCGCCGTACCACTGAATTTCAGCCGGAAACATCAGGATGGCATCGGTGAAATTCATCTGTCGCGGTTTGAGGAAGCGCTCATCCAGCGCCTTCCATACCAGAGAACTCCAGATCATCGGTGCTGGACCGAAATCAAAAGCCCGGCCGGCGCGATCGAATCTGTCCATCAAGATCCGATGCTCCTGATGGAAACACTCGTAAATCTTTTCCAGATTGTTGTTCACGGCGAACTGGAGCAGTTCCTTCGCCTCGTGCATGACCGTATACGGATGACCTTCCGGCGCAAGGAAGTCCGGTGCACCGAATGATCGAATGAACTGACAGTCGGAGTCGATGCAGACGAAAGTCTCGCACAGCCCGAGCCGCCAGAACTCGGACTTGACGATTTGCTGCGAGATTCCACCGGGCAGCGCAAGGACTTTATCCGTATCGAGCCCCGGGTTGGCGCGGATGATCTGTTCGTCGGCAATGAACTCCACCATGTGCCCGGCCAATTGCTCGCGGAAAAGCGGGAGGTCCGCCGATGGAACCGAAACAAAGAACGGGAGCCGCTCGCGATTGAACTCCTGAATGCTCTGCGCAAGCCTGCGCACACGGAGGACATCGTTTCGATAAGACTTGCAGTAGATCACTATGCGATGCATGGTGGGTTTAAACTTTAACGCTTTCGGTTTTCGGTATTCGGTGCTTCAGCACCAGTGAGCTGCGGTCTTTGTGGAAATTCGCTGCGGGCATTGACCACCTCCTCGACCCAGGCGCAGAGTTGTGCCGCCGCCGTCGCAGATGTATAGGCGGAAGGCTGCCCGGAGTCTTCCAGCCGGCGAGCTTCCCAGCGCACCACAAGATCCTCCAGGCACGCCACGATGCCGGGCAAATCGTCCGCAGGCATCGCCCAGTGTCCGCCCTCCTTCAGAATGCGATCCAGATGCGCGTTGCGCCACGTCAGACCGATGATCGGGCGCTGCGTCCAAAGATATTCGTATAGCTTCGACGGGATGTACTCCTCGCAGAAATTCTCCATGCCATGCAGCAACAACAACGCATCGACGGTCTGCATGCGCTTAAGTACGCGGTCACGACCGCTGTCGCCGCTAACTGGATCGTGTTCGAGTCGCCCGAATCGGCGCACGACTTGCGGGTATGCGAAGCTGTCGACGGCGCGCTCGGAGACTGCATCGAGTCCGCTACCATAGATTTCCAGCCGCAACACCGCGCCCAAGTCCGGTCGCTTCTGCAACAGGGCGCTTAAAGCCTCGATAAATTTGGCGAGATTACGCGTAGCGGAAAGTGAGCCGAAGTGCCCGATCACCAGCTCAGTTCCGCGCCGATAGGGTATCTTTCCGAAGGCGGGTTGATCCGCGCCCGGGATCATCACCTTGCCGCGATTGCCCAGAACCGGGTGACGTTGGCGGGCCCGCTCAAGAGCGGTATCGACAAACCAGATGGCCACGTCTGCGCGCTCGCAAATCTTGCCCTCGAGCCATGCGGCAAAGCGGTAGGCCATGCGCCGCCGCTCCCAATCTTCGTAGATCATTGGATCATGAATCTCGGCTACCCAGGGCAGGGAGAAGCGCTTGGCAAGCAGATAGCCCGCCAGATGTGCGGAGTTGGCACCGCCAGTGGAATAAATCACTTCCGGCTGGCGATTGCGGACTATGCGCGCGCCGACAAAATAGGCAGAGATAAACCACGACCACTGTGGCTCAAGGCGGATGAACAGTTTTTCGAACACGTAGAACGGCAGCATCAGCAAGGTCATCAGCCCCACCGCCAGTTTGTAGGCGGGCTTGCTTTTGAGATGTCGCCGCAGTATATAGCGCAAATCGAAGCGCAGACCGGCGGGCGAAACCGGGAGCAACTGATGGTGCTCGACGATCTCATCGCGCCTTCCGGTGACTGCACTCAGGACAATTGGTTTGATGCCGCGTGCGAGCAGGTGCGGGATCTTGTCGGTGATGGTCTGGCTCGCCGCGCGGCCATCCATGTTGAAGCCATGGGACAGAACCAGCCAGTCTTGCTTCATGCTCTTGCGCTCTGGCAGGTCTGGGCCTTATCCAAAGTTCCGGAAATCAGACCGGCCATCGGCATCGGATCGCGGAGAGCGCTGCGCAGCGGCACGATTCGCGTTCCGGAGTGTTTCGCCGGCAGCGCAAGCAGAATCCGCGCAGCGCTCTGGAATATAACCTCCGAAGTCATGGCGAACCGGCACCCGAAGGGTTCGAGTACTCCGGCACCCGGCTCTGAAGTTCGGCGCGCACCTTCCAATCTTCCGGCGGTGACTGCGACAGCCATTGCAGAACATTCTCGAGCCACGCCGATTCGACCTCACGCGCCCGGGCAATACGCAATTTCGGGTGCGGTGTTGCCAGAGTGTGTTCGCCTGCGGCGAGCACCTCCTCGAAAAGCTTTTCCCCGGGACGCAGTCCGGTGAATACGATCTTGACGTCATTCTCGTCCAACCCGGATAAACGAATCATGTCGCGCGCCAGATCGACGATGCGTACCGGCTCGCCCATGTCGAGTACGAAAATCTCACCGCCACGGCCCATGGTGCCGGCCTGCAGAACCAGTTGCGCCGCTTCTGGAATGGACATGAAAAAGCGCGTGATCTCCGGATGGGTCACCGTCACCGGGCCGCCGGTGGCGATCTGTTCGCGGAACTTTGGAATGACACTGCCGGCGCTGCCGAGAACATTGCCAAAACGCACCATCACAAAACGCGTACCTTGCGCACGCTGCAGAGACTGGCACACCATTTCCGCCAACCGTTTGCTCGCGCCCATGACATTGGCCGGATTAACCGCCTTGTCGGTGGAAATCAGCACGAATTTTTCCACGCCATGGCGCATCGCTTCGGAGGCCACCACGTACGTTCCGTACACATTGTTGCGCACCGCCTCCCATGCGTTCTCCGCCTCCATCAACGGCACATGTTTGTACGCTGCGGCGTGAAAGATGACCTGTGGCCGGTATTTCTCAAGCGCCTGCGCCACGCGCTGCGCGTTCTTGGCGTCACCGACCATGCATATAATCGGAACGCGTTGAAACGCAGCATGAAACTCCTGCTCGACCTGATACAACGCGAACTCCGACATTTCGTACAGCACCAGCCGCGCCGGGCGGTAGCGGGCAATCTGGCGACAAAGTTCTGCGCCGATGGAGCCACCAGCGCCAGTCACCATGACGGTTTTGCCTTCGAGCAATTCCGCCAGCCCGGCGTTGTCCAGCGTGACCGGGTCGCGCCCGAGCAGGTCATCGAGTTCGACATTGCGAATCTGCGAAACCGTGACCTTGCCGCTCATCAGATCATCGAATGAGGGCACGGTCAGCACCTTAAGGCCGGCGCTCTGGCAGACGCCCACCACCCGCCGCCTCACATCATGGGACGCGGATGGCATGGCGATAATTGCGTGCTCCACCCCGAGTCGCGCGGCTGCAGATGGCAAATCCGCGATGCGGCCAAATACCGTTACGCCGAGGATTCGACGACGATGGGTAGTATCGTCATCGTCGAACAGTCCAATTACACGCCACTCCGAGCTGTTTGCGAGATCCTTGAGCAGCGCAACGGCGGCAGCACCGGCGCCAAGAATTACGACCGGCTTGCCGTAAAGCGCTCCGAGTTTCCCGATCTTTCTTTCTTTCCAGGCGCGATACAGAAGACGGCTTCCACCCATGAAAAACAGAAGCAGCATCGGATGCAGCACATACACCGAGCGCGGTACGACAAAGCCCGGCTGAATCAGCGTCATCAGCGCCGGAAAGGCGAGTGCCCCGATGCCGATTGCGATCACCATCAGGCGCAAGTCGTGGATGCTCGCGTAGCGCCACAACCCCCGGTACAGTCCAAAAAGCCAGAAACCCAACGCGTACAGCAACATGACACCAGCGACGGTCTTCCACATGACTACCCCGAACTCAGGGGGCGTCTCAAAATTGAAACGCAGCGAGAAGGCTGCAAACCAAGCCAGCCCGGCTGCGACGAAATCGTGCAGGTAGGCCAGCGTGGATCGTGGATTAAAAGCCGGGAAGTTAGCCAATTGCTTTCGCGCGGAATCGATTCCAGCGCCGATCTACGGCCCACATTGCGGCAGCGATGCATAGCGCAAGCATCCAGAGCAATGCCATCTGTTCAACTGATGGTCGGTGCAACCCGATAACCGCAGTAGCGCCACACAGAAGCATCAACGCGTATTCCGACAAGGCGGTGCGCCGATGGCTCCAACCGGACAAGATCAATCTTTGGTAATAG
>JANNTE010000080.1:0-6230 GCA_031403365.1 Betaproteobacteria bacterium
GCGCTCTCGCACTTCGACCACGCCGTCAACGCCGCCCTGCTGCTGGCCTACGTGAGCCTGCGCCAGGGTGACGCGGTCGGACTGCTGACCATGTCCGGGCCAGCGCGCTGGCTTGCTCCGCACAAATCGAAAGCGACCATCAACCTGCTGCTCAACAACGTCTATGACCTTCAGCCCACGCTCGCGGCAACCGACTATCATCTCGCCGCAATTGACCTGCTGACGCGCATGCGCAAGCGCTCGCTGGTGGTGATCCTGTCGAATCTGAAGGACGAGGACGATGAGACGCTGGCTCCGGCGCTGGCATTACTGAAGTCGCGCCACCTCGTATTGTTCGCATCCCTGCGTGAAGCCATATTGGGCCGCGCGCTCGCTGCGCGCGTGGACAGTTTCGAGCGCGCGCTGACTCACGCCGCCACCGCCGATTACCTGCGCAGCCGCGACCTCATATTTCGGAAAATAGAACAAGGCGGCGCGGTCTGCGTCGATACCGAGCCTGAGCATTTGCCCATGGCACTGGTAAACCGCTATATGGACATCAAGCGCGGAGGCCGGCTTTAGTGCGGTTGTTGAACACATTCATGATCTGGCGCTGTGGATCCCTGCGATCAATTGCCACAGGAATGTGGGCAGGGTTGATTGCGCGCGCCATGTGTTCGCCTCTGGATACGAATCTGGCCAGCGCTTCACGCTCATTTTTGCTCAGTCGAAGTCCGGTTTGGCGCATCGCACGAGCCCTTTGCGTATGAACGATGCGCAATGTTTCTTGTGCGGCGTCACAGCACTGACGGACTTGCGGACTTGGTAACTTGGTGACCCCGGGGCTTGGCTGCAACGGCGGCAGGGTGGTCCACTAATACCGATCCGTTATAAGTAGTAAAGATAATAGTCTTTGCGAGTATATCTGGCTTGCTAGCATAGCCGCCATCAGTCGCCGGGAAACCACACCTCGGCCGCAAGGACAGGTCATATGAAGATTCGCAATCTGGATTTATCCCGGAATCCAGTCAACGACGAACACCAGAAGATGGGCTTGCCGCCCGTTGAAGAAGCCGTTACCCACACGGGCAACCACCCTGTTTTGAGCGCCGCGGTCTGGTTTACGTCGGCGGTAATGGCGGCGCTGGTGATTTTTTTGGCAGGCCGGTTTTTTCTATCCAACAGTTGGCTCAACGGCTGGCAGGTGATCGGCGAGACGCTCAGCGGCAGCGTTTTCTGGAGCGCGGTAGCGGTCGGTTTTTTCGCACAGGTGGTCGATGGCGCCCTCGGCATGGCCTACGGCGTGACAGCGACCACGTTTCTGCTGGCAACCGGGGCCAGCCCGGCTGCCGCGACCGCCAGTGTGCATATCGCCGAAGTATTCACCACCGGCATATCCGGCATCGCCCACGCGCGCTTCGGCAATGTCAACAAAAAGCTCTTCGTGCGCCTGCTCTTGCCGGGCATGCTCGGCGCGGGCCTGGGCGCCGTTCTGGTTACGCAGATTGACGGCAATGTGTTCAAGCCGTTTATATCCGCATACCTGCTGCTTCTGGGCGTCTATATTCTCGGCAAGGCGTTGCGGAAGTTCCAGCGTCGCACCACCGCGCCCAGACATGTCGGCAAGCTGGCGCTGTTTGGCGGCTTTGTCGATGCGGCAGGCGGAGGAGGCTGGGGCCCGGTGGTCACTTCCACTCTGGTCAGTTCGGGAAACGATCCGCGCACCACCATCGGCACGGTCAATTTCGCGGAATTTTTTCTGACTCTGTCCAGCGCCGCCGTCTTTGCCTTGCTCATGACCAGCAACGCATGGCCGATTATCGTCGGGCTGGTGTTTGGCGGCATGTTTGCCGCGCCCTTCGCGGCGGTGATCTGCAAACGCCTGCACGCGCGCACTTTGCTGCTGCTGGTCGGCACGCTGATCAGCGTGATCAGCGTCTACAACCTGTACCACGCCTTGGGCTAATTCAACAAAGGTCCACACCGTGATCGACATCTGATCCCCGGTCTGGATCGCTACCGCCGCGTTCGCCGGGTTGCTGGCTGCGATCGATGCGGTTCTCGCGCTTCGCCTGCCGATACCTGCGGTCAGTCGCGCGCTGAAAGGATCGCTTCCCATTGGCGTTGCTCATGAAGTCAGATTGCGTCTGGCTCAGCGCGGCACGCGGGCGCTGAGACTGGAGGTTCATGATCTCACGCCGGCGCATTGCGAAATCTCTTGATTGTCCCAAGAGATCATCCTAAATCCGGCAGTTCATTATTTACCGCCAAGGACGCCAGAGACGCAAAGGAATGAGATCAGCAGGTCTGAGTGAACTCACCAAACTGGTGAGACTGTCCATGGAAGCAGAGGCATTTGTTTTCCTTGGCGTCCTAAAAGGGTACTCCGACGCGCTACCCGCGTAGGGTATTTGCGTCCTTGGCGGCGCAACTGCTTTTTCCAGGATCATGATCCCCGCCGCAGGCAGGGCGGAAATATGCTATCGCCTGACTCCGACCCAGCGCGGGGACATGGCATTCGGCGGCAGCGAAGTGCGCCTCGCATCGCCAGCTGCGCCTGTGGCAGCGCAGCTGGCGCATCGACCGCGCGCTCGCCGCCCGCGTGGACAGTTTCGAGCGCGCGCTGACTCACGCCGCCACCGCCGATTACCTGCGCAGCCGCGACCTGATTTTTCGCCGCATCGAGCAAGGCGGTGCGGTCTGCGTCGATACCGAGCCCGAGCATCTGCCCATGGCGCTGGTAAATCGATACATGGACATCAAGCGCGGCGGCAGATTGTGAAGGGCACGAGGCCGATGCCCGGGAGCCGGGGACAATTTCCGCCCACCGAAGCACACACACCGTCCACTTCAGCGCCTGGAGGCATCTGAAACGGGCCGAAAGGGCCTTGAACTACTCCGTTGCGCGGCACTGTTGAGGCCGATCATCGCGGCGGCGGCAATAACTCCCCCAGCGCGCGCTTCCACAACCAGGGCAGGCCACGCTTGATGTCGGGCCGGGCGCCCTGCTGCTCGGAGACGGCCAGGGGCGCCGCCTCGCTGTGCTTGTCGGCAATTGCGAATGTAAAGATGTAGGTCGGCTCCTGGCCCATGCGCAGGTCGCTGATGAGCACGCGCGCGCCGTTTTGATGCAGCTTGAAGAAACACTTGCTGAATGCCGCAATGCGCTGCACGCCGTCGATGCCCTGCAATTCGGAGGCGAGCGCGTTGCCGCGCGGAAAACGATCGAACTCGATGCGCGGCACCGCATCGAGCAGCGAATAGAAACCTTCGTGGTAGTAGTCACCTTCCATTGCAATCACACGCCAGAGAACCGAGTTGAACGGCGTTGGCGTGACCAGCACGCGTTCGGCGGCGATGCCCTGTGCGTCTAGCGAGGCATGCGCGATGCGATCAACCTGCTGTTGTGCCGCGAAGCCCCAGGCGAGGTACACCGTGCTGAGCACGAGGCCGGCGGCGTTGGCCGTCAGGCCGCGGCGGCGGCCACGCACAGCCAGGACCCAGCCGGTGCCCACCAGCAGCGGCAGCGTGTAGAGCGGGTCGATGATGAAAACGCTGCCCACGCCAAACGGATGATTCGAGAACGGCAACGCGAGCTGCGTGCCGTACACGGTCATGGCGTCAAGCAGCGGATGCGTCACCAGCGCGAGCCAGATGGCGAGCCACCAGCGCCTCCACACGGACCATTCGCCGTGCAGGCGCGCGACCATGACCGCAAGCGGAAAAGAAAACAGCGTCAACCAGAACGGCGCGTGGGTCTCGGCACGGTGCAGCACCATATTGCGGATCGGATCGCCGTGCTCGATGAGCACGTCGAGATCGGGCAGCGTGCCCGCCACCGCTCCCCACATTGCCGACTTCCATACGGCGGTACGCCGGCCCATCGTTGCCACGCCAACAGCAGCGCCCAGCGCGATTTGCGAGAGTGTATCCATGGGGGCGATTCTACGTTGCCTTGCAAACTTCCTGGTCTGGGGCGATCTTTGTCAATCCCGGCAAACCCATACCCATCTGCCACTCGGATTGGCACCCAGATCGGGCTCTTGCCGACAAAGAGAAATATCCTGATTCCCGATAAAAGCAAAAAAGGGCCCTGGAGAATTGCTGCATCCGCACGGCGCCCACGCGCGCGTTGCGCCGCGTGAACGCCCAGGCCCCAGCCGCCGTAGCGCCAGCGTCGACTTCTGCGGCGACCCGCGAAGAGCCCCGCCATCGTGCCGTGGCCCGTTATCTGTGGGCTATGCTGCTGGCGCGCATCTATGAAGCCCTGCCACTGAGTTGCCCCATCTGCCACAGTCAGATGCGCCCCGAAGGAGCAGCGAAGCTGCACCGAGGAAGTACTCTTGGGGTGCGGATCATCGCCTTCATCAACGATGCCGGCACCGTGAAGAAGATCCTCGACCCCATCGGCGAATCCACCCAGCCACCCCGCATCGCCCCGGCGCGCGGGCCACCGCTGTGGGAGGCGGCAGCGGCGGCGGAACAGGCGGAGAACGATCCTCAGTGGGATCAAGCCGCTCAGCCTGGACCGGAGGTCGAGTTCGATCAGCGCATCGCCTGGTAGGCGAAATCAGGACGAGCCGCCGCTCGTCACGGGGTGACTCGTGCCTGTAGCCCGGAAAGTTGCCGCCAGCGGCTCCGTTCCCGGCTACAGGCGGTGCCGGGGGAGCGATACGGGAGCTTTATGGCGGCGCCGAGGACTTCCTGATGCGAGATCGACGATTGACTCAGGCCACGACAGTCGAAGATACTCCCGAATGTCGCGTTGGATTTCCTATCCTTCAGATCGCGCGATTGGTCCGAGTTGGTTCGGCGCGCAACAACGCTGCCTCCAATTCGCATTGTCGTGCGTACAATCCAATCGAACACATCGAGCACGCGCAGTACCGCACAAACCAATGGAGGAAGAAATGAATAGCATGTTTCGCCCAAATGTCCTGGCATACCGCATCGCACTAGGCGCCGTTACCGCCTGTGCAGCCTTTGGGGTCAACGCCGAAGGACACACACACACCGCATCGACTGAACCGGTCAACCCGATCACCATGGTGGATCAGTTCGAAGCTACCTTTGGCAAGTTCGAGGGCTTTCGCCGCTCGGGCGCCAAGGGTATCTGCGCCACGGGTGAATTCGTCGGCAGCGCCGCGGGCAAGTCCTTATCAACAGCCTCGGCCTTTAGCGGCCAAGCGATTCCCGTGATCGTGCGCTTCTCGGTGGGTGGTGCCAACCCCAAAGCGCCAGACAACGGGAAGTCGCAACGCAATATGGCACTGCAATTCAACCTGCCCGATGACGAGGTCTGGCAGCACGGCAATATTTCCGCGCCGATTTTCGGTGCCGCCACGCCACAGCAACTGTTCGGCCGCGTGGCTTCGCTGCAGCCTGACCCGGCCACCAAGGCCGCTGATCCCGCCAAGGTGAAGGCGTTCGCGGAAGCCAACCCCGAGGTGTTGTTGCAGGGCAAATACTTCGCCTCGCAACCCGTGCCCGCGAGCTTCGGCAGCGTGAACTACTGGGGCGTGCACGGCTTCGCCTTCGTCAATGCCAAGGGTGAGAAAACCTGGGGCAAGTGGGTGTTCGAGCCCGTGGCCGGGGCGCAAGGATTGAGTGACGAAGAGGCCAAGGCCAAAGGCCCGAGTTTCTTGTTCGATGAACTGCGTCAGCGAGTGGCCGCTGGTCGGGTGGCGTTTAGTTTCAACCTGGAAGTGGCTCAGCCCGGTGACAAGTTGGATAACGCCACGGTGCCGCTACCCGAGGGCCGCAATAAAGTGACGCTGGGTACCTTGAAGGTGACTGCCGTGTCCGCCGATGGCGGTGGAGCTTGCCTGGCCATCAATTTCGATCCGAACCGCGTTCCCAACGGCGTGGAGGGGTCGGCAGATCCAATGCTCGCGGCGCGCTCGGCGCCCTATGCAGTGTCGCTGGGGCGACGTTTGAGTGAGGGCGCCAAGCAGCAGTAGTCGGACCTTAGTAAAAGTCAGCTGAACCGCATTGCCACGGCATAAGCTGCGATCGTCTTCCCTTGTATGTTTCATTTTTCGAGGTATGAAAGAATTGTTATTGATTTACGTGTTCGGCCCGGCACGGCAGTTCGATCATCCCTGGGGACGCCAAGCCCGTGGGAGAGCAAGGAGCGTCGTGCCGGTTTTTCATTGACAACCCGAACGGTTGCTTGGGCCAGTAAGCCCGCATATTGCAAGGAGGGGTGCCATGAATGAAACCACAGTAGAGAAGTTTGTCGGCATCGATGT
>JANNTE010000081.1:0-6511 GCA_031403365.1 Betaproteobacteria bacterium
GTGCGGAACATCAGTGGAGTCGAATTGTTAAAGGCCAACGTGTTGGCGTTGGAGGCCCTGCCCTCAGAGTGGAAGGATTATGATCTCATCGTTTCGGCTTCGATGCTCGAATACGTTCCACGCGACCAATTCGTCGCTGCCCTGCGTAGACTGTATGCGCTCCTAACGGAGGAGGGAAGCCTGCTGCTCTTCATTACCCGTGACAACTGGCTCATGCGACCGCTCATCGGTCGATGGTGGCAGTCAAATCTCTACACTGCCCAAGAGCTCAAGCAGGCCTTCGAGGCGGCCGGCTTCTCAGCGATCGTATTTCGCAGCTTTCCACCACTCTATCGTTATCTCGCAGCTTGGGGCCAAATCGTGGAGGCGCGGTGCTGACACTCGAGTGAATGGCGCCCCATCATTCGCCAAGGGGTCGTCCGCGGGGTACGGGCACGAGCATTCGTACTTGACGCTGGTAGTCCAAGTAGTCCTCGCCGTAAAAGTGAACTAGATCGCGCTCTTCCAGTCGCACCGCGACCAGGCAGTAGACGGTTGTTGCGATGGCGAAGAGTAACCGTCCCGCAGTCATCGTCGGCGCGGCCCAAAAGGCAATTAAGAAGCCGAGAACGAGCGGGTGCCGCACCCAGCGATACAGAAGCGGCGCGCGAAACGGGATCGGCTTGTTGGCCCGCCCGGCCCAGTACAACCAAACCTGCCGCAAGCCGAACAGGTCCAAGTGATCAATCAGGAAAGTGGAGACCAGCGCCAGCAGCCAGCCGGCCCAGAAGAGTCCCCAGACCACGGTCCGCACTGCCGGGGGGCCGATCTCCCAGATCACCCTCGGAATAGGAATCCACCACCAGTAGAGCGCGAACAGCAGAAGACTGCTGACGAGCACGTACGTGCTGCGCTCAACCGGCGGCGGCACGATCTTCGTCCACCAGGCCTTGAACTGCGGCCGAGCCATCACGCTATGTGGCACGGCAAACAACAGGAGCAGCACCGAATCCTGGATCAAGGCCCGCTGCCAGTCGGCATCCGTCAGCGGCACATTGATGCTCTTGGGCACGAATAGGTCGCCAACAAATCCGATGGCATACAGGAAGGAGCCCAAGAACAGCACGTAACACACAAGTCCATAGGCGAGAGCCATGTTTCGCATGCCTGTTACTCCCTGCGGCGTTGACGAGCGAGGGCTAAAACTGATCTAAAATTCCACGCCCTAATCGATCGGAATCACGCGAGGCTCATACGATTGGTCGATGCTGACACGTGCAATGATGACCGCTCCCGGATGTAGATTTTGCGCCGCATTTCGCGAGGCAGCCTCCGCGTCGGCATTCTCAGGCGTGCCCTGGACTACCAACCAAAGTTGGTCGTGGGACAAGCCGGGCTTCTGTGAAATGACGTGCGTGCTGTCGAGATAACCGACAGCCGCCGCGATCCAACCGCCAGGACCGCCATAGAAGCGTGTGTCACGTCCGCAGGCATGCTCAGCGGTGAGCAAGCCCAAGGGTCCTGCGTGAGTATCCATGAGCGCGCGTAATTGCTTCGCGAATGCCCGCGGACAAGTGCCCGTGGCGCACGCGACGCTGCCGCATAATCCAGTCGTCTTTCCGGCAGGCGCTTTGTCCGCCGGCAGATCCTGATGTTCGCATTCGGTCGTCCACACGGGCACGATTCGCTTTCCCGGCGTAAGTTTGGATACCTCAGACACGAAGCGCGCGGCCGCATCGTCGTATCCTTCCTTGGTCGCGGTTGAGGGCACACCGTAATCAATTGCCCAGCGGCATTGCAGATTGCCGCAACCGCACGACGCCGGTCCGCCTTGCAGGTCGTTTAGCAGGAGCCCGCGATACGAATCGGGAACCTTTCCCAACAGTTCCTTGAGGCGAAGCAGATGGGCCTGAAACGCCTCGACATAACCAATCGGCACCCAGGGATAGGCTTTGGCAACGTCGCCCTTCTTCGACATTTTTTCCGTCGGAAAGCGAGCCAGCCAATCGTCGTGCATTCCCAGCGAAGCCATCCACCGCGGATGTGCATCGGCCAGTCGCTTGCTGCGGGCGATCTCGACCCAATAGTACAGTTCCATTTTGGCCGCGGAAGCGGCGCTCGCTGCAGCCCGATAGGCGCCCGCTGGATATTCCTCGTCGAGCAGTACCACAACGGCTGTGAAGCCCTCGCCGTGCCAGCTTTCAATCTGCTTGGACGTCACGGCATCGGGGACGACAAAGACCATTTCTATTGCCTTCTTTCCCGGGACGGCCGAGTGCTTTTCAGGGCCTGGGGCGATCGCTTGAACTTTCGCGACGCCGTAAACCTCGGTTTCTGGATTCTCCGCGGCCCAGGCAAACCATCTGCACTGCACCGAGTCGATCCAAGTCAGGGTTTTGCCCTTCAACGCTCCCGATAACGCTCGTCCCTCGACGCCGAACCGCGAGCCACTCTCGCGATCGATAAACGGCGCGATTGGGTCGGTCGCGTCGAATTCCATTTCTACGGATGTCGATGGATCCGTCCCATCGAGCCGCGGCGCATACGCGACGGCGGTGCGAGTTGCCGGGTACCAGAGGATGGCGACATCCTGGCCGGCGAGCGTGTCTCGGATGACGCCGCCATGCTTGGGCAAGGTGCTCAATGGATAGGCCTTCCAAACTCCTGCCGCGCTTACGCCGAGAACGTCCGCGTCTTCGGGTAGCCGTTGATCTGCCGGAGCTCGCGTCTGTTTGGAATCGGCGTTGTCGTGCAGCGAAAGCTCGATGGGCTGGTACTTTTCGAACATTCGGTAGGCGACGGATCCGGGATACGACCGCTTCCAATTATCCCAATTGGTCGTCAGCGTGGGGATTGCCTTGAGTCGCTCACCTTTGCGAGGCCCCTCAAACGCTCGACCCGAAAGGGTTGAGAACAACGTGCCGTCTTTGTGCCGCATGACGGCAACGCCGTTCCGCCAACCATAAAAGGTAAAATCGAGCGACGGCTCATACCCGCGGGCGAAGCCGGCATCGGGGTCGAAGACAAAGACGCCGTAGGTATCGCTGATCACGCGATATGGATTGAGAAAGAAGCGAATTGGGATAGCGCCCCCTTCGTACTTGCCTCGCGTCCAGGCCAGCACCGGATCGTCGGCCCGCAGGTCTCCGGCCCGCGACTTGGCCTCGTCGATGCAGTGCGAGCAATTGGGATTTACCAGCGTCTGAAACGCGTCGGGTTTGGCAAGCAAAAGCGGCTCGGCCGCGAAAGTCTTCGAGCTGAAGATCGTCACGAACAGGCCGATGGTCCAAAGACCCCAAGATAGTTTGATCGCGGCTGTCGATCGAACACGCATGGTTCCGCTCCCAGCAAAAGATGAACGTCGCGCCGTGAATGCCAATGATCCACATGCGGCCAATTCTAGTCCCCCGGTGTCAATCGCCGCAATTGAATGGCTCGGTTCGCCGCGGAAACCCGCGCGCCGCGTCCGGGGCTCCCGCGGTACAATGCCCTGGTGCCGTTCATTCAACTTTTAGCGTGGGCGCGAGCGAGCGGCCAACGATTCGGGAAATTACTCCATGCAGCTACGCGACAGCGGGATGCCGGACGAGCAATATTGGCAGACACTTTTCGACGTGCCCCGGGTGCTAAGCCGGCTTGGCATAGACGGCGAAATTGCCGACGTTGTTGAGTTTGGTTGCGGATATGGCACATTCACGCTGCCTATCGCACGTAAGATCTCGGGCAAGGTCTTTACGTTCGATATTGATCCGGCGATGGTTGCCAGAACCAATGAGCGCTGCCGATCGGCGAGGCTCGTCAATGTCGTTTGCCGCGAACGCGACGTAGTGGAGCAGGGCTTCGGGATGCCCGCCGGTGCCGACGCCGTGCTGTTATTCAACATCCTCCATTGCGAGAATCCCCTCAGTCTCTTGAATCAAGCAGCCGCGGCCGTCCGACAGAACGGCTGGTTGATGGTGATCCATTGGCGATTTGATGCCGAAACACCACGCGGTCCGAGCCTCGACATCCGGCCGAGACCGGAACAGGTTGTCGACTGGGCAAGACAGACCGGCTGGATTCCGCAAGGTGTGCCCATTGATTTGCCACCCTGGCACTACGGACTTAAGTTTCGACGCTCATCCATGTGAGTGCCGTGGCTGCGATCCGGACGAGGCAACTCCTCCATGGTCTCGGTTGACGAACGAATTTCACCCGCCACTCGATCCAATTCTTTCACGCGACGATGGTAGTCCGCGATGGACTACTGATACTTTGCTGGCGGCGTTGATTCGCTGTCGGGACAATGGCGCCGAAACGACGCATGGGTGATAAGCGACTAGGATCGCCGGCCGCCCGGACCACCAGGTTGGACTACAGATTAATTCTTCGGGACTGCGGCTAGCCACTTCATCAACGTATCTTTCGCCACTTTGTCTTTTACACAGCATTCGTGCACGGCCAGCCGGGCTCGAACGAGGTTGCAAATGCCATGATTGTACTCGATCGCGTTTCGGGGCGGATCATCGTAATGAAAAACGGCAGCCGTGGCTCCGACGGCTCGATTGTTGATCGAGTGCTAACCCGCCAGCTTGCCACGGCTGCCGATACGACAATTGGGCTTTAATAGTTACCCAGCGCCTTCGACGCAGCGCCGCGCACGCCCGAATTCCATCCTTGCCGACTCGTTCCACGTGCAGGGGCATAGCCGGTGGATGGTTGGTACGAGAAACTCCGTGTGCCTTGCGGAGCTCTTGCGGCCGGCATATTCATGTTCGAGTGCTCGTCAGCCGGCGCCGCCGGGGCGCCCGAAGTGCAGCATGTGGCCGCCTGGGTGCAGCATGATCCGTTGCCAGCAGCTTGGGCCGCCGCGGCTGCACCGAACAACACGGCTATCAGCGAAAGGTTTATGGTCTTCAACATGGTCTGTTCTCCTCCGAAAAAAGGGTCTATGGAAATCGAAATGCCTATTCAACCAGCGCGCCGATGAGTGCGCTAGTCGATCACGGACGACTCGATCCTGGCGATGAGCCTTGGCGCATCGTCGAGATCACAACTTAGAATGCGCCGCGCTGACGCGCGAGTGCGGGATTGGAGATCGCACTAGCGGCCGGCAGCGCGCGCAGCGGTAGACACGTGCTTGTCAGAATCAGGTCTGGATTCGCACGTGGTTCGCTTGAAGAGACGGTACGCAGAGAGCACTTTGCCCAGAGCTTCGTCGATGAATTGCCTCAACGCCGTCGTCAGTCGAATAGCTAGCCGTCGCGGTCCAGTGGACAAGCACCAATGCCTTGGACTGGTCGTTTCCGTTGGTGCGATCCGGCGGCGTGGCGGGTTCCTCCTGGGGACGAGGCTCGTTGCAACAGCACATCCCGCCACACTGGCAGTGCTCGCCGCAACAGCAGGTGTGGGCGCGCGGTGTTTGAACGCCGTTTGCCCGCGCCACGCTTCGCATCGGCAGGGGCAGAAATAGAATTGCCGCAGCCCAACTGACCGCGAGCAGACAAAGCACTGAAACGCGAATTGGACGGCTGGCGCATTGCATGGCATTACTAATCAACGACTGCCTGAGCCCAGAAACTTAGTCGAATTCCTGACATTTGGAACGCTGGCGGTTATCGCATTCGCCCTCGTCGGTACCAACCGATGGATTTCGCTTTCTTCCGCATAATGGGAAAATCTCATCCAGCCTACATTGACCACTATCCGATAAGATGAAATGATTGAGTGAGACTCGGGCCATTTTTTTGTGGATTCCATGAACCGTCCCATCACCCTACTGCTGGCGACAGTTGTGCTGGCGCACTCGCTTGCCGGGTGTTGCTCTCATCACGCACACGCAGCCGAAGTCGGTGCGCCGGTCGCTTGCAGTGCTCACGAGCACTGCCACGAGCATGGACATTCGGATGACGGGACTCACAGTGATCCACCTGTCAAATCGTGCCACGAGGGCAATTGCGTCTTCCTGCGAGGAGATGGATCGCCCTCGGTAGACATTTCATTGGCTGTCGCTCTTGACGCCTGTATTGCGACTGTCAGCGACCTCTCGCGGGACAATCTGCGACTCGCCCGCACAGCTTATCCCGACTTTCAGGATCTCGCGCCGCACACCCGGCTGCATTTGTTGCATCAGATTCTCTTAATCTGATTGCCTTCTTCCGTGCTAGCTAAGCCTCGACTGCGGTGCTGTAAGTAGCAATCGCAATCGACGCTGGTTGCTCGATATTGCGCGCTCATATCGTACCGTGCGTTCGTGCGGCAGTGCATCTTTCTCTACCTGCTGCTGCTCCCCTGGTGTCTCGTCGAAAGCTATGGTTTCTGGACAATTCTCGCCACCATCATCGTATCGTACTTTATGGTGGGAATCGAAATTATTGCGGAGACGGTCGAGCAACCTTTTGGTTCCAGCGATGACCACATCCCGCTGGATGAGATATGTAATGGGCTTGCCGATTCGATCCGCGAAATCGTAGAGCCTCGGGTTTTGCCTGTAAGAATGGCGGCCGAAGTGACTAACCCGCGGCGGGCGTCGGGCGCGAAAGCCGCTCGATCG
>JANNTE010000082.1:0-5065 GCA_031403365.1 Betaproteobacteria bacterium
TCGCCTTGCAGGGCCAGTGTAACCGCCACGCCGTTGTGGCGGTGAGGGCGCTGATCCGCACCGGCAGCCAGCGTATTGATCGCGACATTGACGCATGGAATCGTCTGGTAGCCCGGCGCCTGAGCCTTGGTCGAGAACATCACCGAACAGCCGGTGGTGTTTGCGGAGATGGCGCGCTGATAGACGCCAGTGAATTGACGCTCGATTTCGTCCGCGGGCCAGTGCACCGTTTCCACGACCGATTGGTTCACAGCGGGTGGACTCAGGCGCATGTAGGCCAATAGCGGTTCGTCGGTAGCCACGAACAGCAGACAGTCCTGCGCGCCCGCGCGGTGCCGAATCTCGGCACCACCGGGAAAACAAAATACATCCCCCTCCCCCCAGGCAATCGACTCCACCGCACTGCGGCTCGAGCCTGCGCCCGCCATCACGTAATAGACTGCGCCAGAGGCTGCGAAACTCAGGCTCAGTTGTTCGCCGGCCCGAATTTTGAGATAACGACACAGCAGTGTAGGGGTGGTGGCCGGGTAACGCGTTCCGATATCGGACGCGGTATCCAGGGCGATGGTCCCGGTCGGCGTTGCCGGATCAAAGGCGCGGTTGCGCTCGGCCAGAAACTGCCGCGCCGGTATCGGGGCGTAACTGAAGGTGAACGGGTTTTCCGAGGTGTGATAGCGCGCGCGGCCGGCGCTGGGTGATTGCAGATCGACTCTTGTCCGCACAACAGTGGCAGTCATGACTTCTCCTTCTCGCGATCGTGTTCTTGTTTCGCAATATACGCCGAGTTGCGGGAAATTTCCGGGCTCAGTCTTGCAGCGGTCGCCCCTGATGCGCCTCCCTTGCAACCCACCCATCATGACTGACTTGGATTTCCGTTTCGGATGCGTCCGCGGATTCAGCTAAGCTAGTTGTCCTTCCTTCCGAACCGGAGTCCGCCATGCAGTTCCGAACCCTTCCCGGCACTGATCTGAACGTATCGCGTGTGTGCCTGGGCACCATGACCTGGGGCGAGCAGAACAGCGAAGCGCAGGCCCATGAGCAGCTTGACTATGCGGTCGGCCAGGGCATCAACTTCATCGACACTGCGGAAATGTACCCGGTACCGCCAAACGCAAAAACACAAGGGCTCACGGAAAAGTATCTCGGCACCTGGCTCGCGCGCCAGAAACGCGCGCGCCTGATCATCGCCACCAAGGTCGCCGGGCCGGGGCGGCGCGACTGGATACGCGACGGTCGCACCGATCTCACCAAGGGTGTGATTGCGGAGGCGGTGGATACCAGCCTTACGCGGCTGCGCACCGATTACATCGACCTGTACCAGATTCACTGGCCGCAGCGCAACGTGCCCAATTTCGGCGCGACCGAATTCGATCCGGCGAAAGAGAAACCGGGCCCCTCGATTCACGAACAAGTCGAAGGCATTGCCGCGATGATCAAGGCCGGCAAAATCCGCCACTACGGTTTGTCCAACGAAACCTCATGGGGCGTGTGCGAGTTCCGGCGCGCGGCGAAGGAGCTTGGCGTCCCCGGCCCGGTCACGCTGCAAAACAGCCACAGTCTCTTATCGCGCAACGTGGACAACGACCTCGCCGAAACCCTGTTCCGCGAGAACATGACGCTGCTCGCCTACAGCCCGCTTGCCGCCGGCATACTCTCAGGCAAGTACATGGGTGGCGCCCGGCCGGCGGGCACGCGCTTCACCTTGTTCGATTCGCTGGGATTACGCTTTCGAAAACCCATGGTCTCCGAAGCCGTGGACGCCTACGCCGCACTCGCGCAGCGCCGCGGCCTGACCCTGGTGCAATTGGCGCTGGGCTATGTCGCCAGCCGCTGGTTCTTAGGCTCCTCCATCATCGGCGCCACCTCCATGGCGCAACTCGGAGAAGACATCGCTGCCGCGCAGATCACGCTGGATGCTGAGACGCTGGAAGGCATCAAGGATATTCAGTTGCGCTTCCCGAATCCTGCGCCCTGATCGAAGCACCGCACTACCGGGTCCTTACAACTGTTCTCGTCCAGGATCTACCAAGTGGCTTGCGGCGACATATGCATCTGATTGGGCACCTCCCAACCGGGAAGTGCGGATGCTGATCTCAGCCCACCCTCCCGCGTTTTTGCGGGCGCACGCCCAGATCCGGCTTTGGCATTGCGAACGGCTGCGCGGCTTCATAAGCGCGCGCGGCGCGCAGAACTTTCTCATCAGCGAATTTGTCGCCGACGATTTGCATGGACACCGGCAGGCCGGCTTTAGTGAATCCGCAAGGCACCGCAGCGGCGGGTTGTTGGGAGAGATTGAAGGGGTAGGTAAACGGTGACCATTCCCACCAGCGCTTGCGATCAGAGCCAGGCGGGACTTCGTGGCCGGCTTCGAAGGCGGCTACCGCGAGTTGCGGGGTGATGAGCAGGTCGTAGGTTTGATGCAGCAGGCACATTCGGCGGGCGAAGGCTTCGCGGGCGCGTTCGATTTTGCGGTAGTCAATGGCGCTTAATGAGAAGCCGGGCTCGGCGAGTTCGAGCATGGGTGGATCGCAGAGCGCGCGTTGCGCGGCGCTCATGGGCGCGATGGCGAGCGCGAGCGCAACAGCCCACATGGGTTGCATGATGCTGATCGGGTCTTCGAGCGCGAGGTCGAGCTCATCGACTTGAGCGCCAAGTGCTTCAAATTGACGCACCGCCTCGTCAACCAGCGCGGCGACTTCCGGGTCAACGCGGGCGTAACCCAGGGTGCGGCTGTATCCTATGCGCCAGTCCTTGATGCCGGCGTCGAGATCCTTGCGATAGTCAATGTTGCGCGCCGGGGCCTGTTGCCAGTCGCGCACATCGGGCTTTGCGATCACGTTGAGCATCAGCGCGGCATCAGTGACATTGCGTGAGATCGGCCCTTGGTGCCAGAGCGTATTTGCCGGGGAATGCGGATGCACCGGCACGATGCCGAAGGTCGGCTTGAAGCCGAACAATCCGCTGAAAGCTGCGGGAATGCGAATCGAGCCGCCGCCATCAGTGGCAATATGCAGGGCGCCCATGCCGAATGCTGCTGCGACTGCCGCGCCGCCACTGCTGCCGCCGGGGGTAAGTTTCGTATTCCAGGGATTGACGGTGACGCCGGTCAACGGACTGTCGGTCACGCCCTTCCAGCCAAATTCCGGAGTGCAGGTCTTGCCGAGAAATACCGCGCCTTGTTCCTTCATGCGCGCCACCGGCGGGCCGTCTTCGGTCCACGGCTGCTTCGGATCGACGGTGCGCGAGCCGCGCAGCGTAGGCCAGCCTTCAGTCACGATCAGGTCTTTCACCGTGGCCGGCACGCCATCCACCACCCCGGCCGGTTCGCCGCGCTGCCAGCGCGCTTCGGATGCGCGCGCATCGCCGAGCGCGCGTTCTTCGTCCACCAGAACGAAAGCGTTGTAGATCGGATCGAGTCTGGCGATACGTTCGAGCGCGGCGCGAGTGACCGCGACCGGAGAGAGTTCTTTGCTGCGGTAATGCGCCGTCAGCTCGACGGCGGTGAGGGCGAGAATGTCATCGGACATGGCGTGCTCCGGTTGCAACGCGAAGAAAATGCCCGGGCCCGCGACCAACAACGGCCGCAGGGCCGGGCCGGATTATTGCAAGTGCCGGGTTACGCTTTCTTCATTGCCTTCAACACCGCATCCGGCGAAATCGGCATGTGCCGCACGCGCGCGCCCACCGCGTTGGCGATCGCGTTGGCCACCGCCGGCGCCACGATTGTTGAAGCCGGTTCGCCCACGCCCGCCGGATGATGACCGGACGCGATCAGAGTCACATCGATCTCCGGCACCTGTGCAAGCCGGATCGGCGTGTACTCGTGGTAGTTGGTCTGCTCGAAGGCTCCGTTTTTCAGGGTCAGCCGCTCGGCCATGATCTGGCTTGCGCCCCACAACGCCGAGCCGCGAACCTGCGCTTCGACATTGGCGGGATTGACCACGATGCCCGGATCCATCGCGATGGTGAGCCGGTTGATGCTGTAGCGGCCTGTCTTCGGATCGACGGTGACTTCGGCAATGCCGGCCACCCAGGTTGGGCTCTGGCGTTCCTCCGCTGCCGTCACCGCGATGCCGAAGCCGGTATTGGGCGGCAGTCGCTTGGTGCCGTAGCCCGCCTTGCCGGCTGCCACGCGCAGGCAATTCGCCAGTCGCAGCGCGCCGCCGACGGTGGCCGACTCGTAGGGTATCCACGAGCCTTCCTTGGTCCAGGGCAGCGAGATCCACAACTGATCCATGTAGTAATCGGATCGCGTTCCCGGTGGGTAACCGGAATTGGGTATGCCGCGATTGCCACCCTTGCCGTTCAACATCGACAGGCGAAACTCCAGCGGATCGCGCCCGGCCGCCGCCGCCACTTCGTCCATGAAGGACTCGACGGCGAATATGTTGTACGAGTTGGACACCGTGCGCAGCGCGCTCGCTTGCACCGCCCAGGTGGTGTTTTCATGATTCCATGCGCGCACCCGGTGATTCTTCATGTGATACCAGTGATCGCTGCCGCCGATGGACCACTGGTCGATGTCGCGCTTGTTCTCCTCCCAGGAATCCTGTTGCAACCAGTCGGAGCCATATTTTTTGCCGACGCCGAAACGCGCGCCCATCCAGCCGCAGACGATGTCCTGATTCATCGCGGTGAGTTCGCCGTTCTTGATGCCGGCCTTGACCTTGTGATATGTCGGCGTGCGCGCGAAGCTGGTGGCGAAATTGGTTTCGCGCGTATGGATGAGCTTCACCGGACGGCCGGTTTCCTTGACGCACCAGGCCGCCGCCAGGATGTCGTCGTAATCCTGCTTGCCGCCGAAGCCGCCGCCGACCAGATACTGATGCACGAATACTTTCAGGTCTTCAGGCTTTTGCTTCAGCACCTGGGACAAATAGCCGGTCAGCGTCATGCGCGCGAACGAAGTGCTCTGCGTGCCGACATGGACGTGCCACTCGCCGTTGGTGAACTGCACCGTGGCGTTGAGCGGCTCCATGGTGGCGTGGCAGACCATATCAGTGGTGTATTCCACCTCCAGCACCTTGTCGGCCTCCTTGAATCCGGCATCGACATCGCCTTCGAG
>JANNTE010000083.1:0-19918 GCA_031403365.1 Betaproteobacteria bacterium
GGGGCCGGTATTCGCACCCCACCCAGCCGGGATAGCCCAACTCGTCAAGAAGGTCGAACAAATAGGGATAATTGATTTCCCCGATGGCTGGCTCGTGGCGCCCGGGTACTCCGGCGATCTGCACATGTCGCAACCGGCCGATCTGTTCACGGATCGTCTCGGCCAGATGTCCTTCGAGCATCTGCATGTGATATAGATCCAGATGCAGTTGCAGGTGCGGGCTGTTGATCTCGCGCAGGATGCGTGCGGCGTGGTCGGTATGGTTCAGGAAATAACCGTGCATGCCCTGGGTCGTATAACTCGGACCGTCGACAACCAGGCCCATTTTCTTGTTGATGGGTTCAATGACCCCAACGATGCCGTGGCCCCCCAGAACTGCCGCAGCGTGTCGCAGGTTGGAAATGTAGGTTCGCTCTGCGATCTGGTAGTCCGCGCCCGAGCCGATCGCACCTGCCATCACGTGCACCGTGGAACACTCCAGCACGCTTGCATATTCGATCACCGCAGAAAAGCCGTTGCGAAACTCCTGCTCGCGTCCGGGCACCGCGGCAATTCCGCGATCACCGCGCGCCCAATCGCCCATGGGCGCATCGAACAACACCATCTGGAGCTGGTGATGACGCAACCGCGCCGACAACTCCGTCGCCGGATAGTCATAAGGCACCTGAAACTCTACGGCTTTGAAACCGACCGCGGCAGCCGCTTCAAAACGATCAAGAAAAGGCAACTCGGTAAACAAGTAATGCAAATTGGCGGCAAATCGAGGCATGTCGAAAGCAACTCCCACGCTCCTGCTCGGAGCCATCTGATTGTATTGACTTGCATTCCATAGATATCGCGCGCCGGTCGATGTTGTTCTCCGCACCAACACGCTACAAGCGCATGTATTTTTCGACAAAGAGCATGCGCTGACTTACTTCCCGTTGCAAAATTTTCTGGAATTGTTTTGTCGCCAATTGACTACACTCATGCGGGAAATTCGCGCGACACCGTGTTGAATTGATATCCACAAATTCTGTGGATAACCTTGTGGATGACAATCTGCGCAATGGGCAATTGCGGTTCGTCAGCCACTATTGCCTTGGGTCTGCTTAAATTATTAGCAATCGAGATGGCATGGAATTTTTTCCGATCTGCATTTATAAAAGTATTCCTTTCGTGCGTATCTCCGGCATCTGGAACTTCGCGTTCGTAGTCAAATAATGCAAGCGCGATTGCAACACCAGCGACGCCCTCGCGAACGCGCCGGCCTTTGGCGTTGCAATCGAAACCGATCAGGACCTGGCCGGTTTGGTTGACGCCGTGTGCAGTTCGGCAGGCCGGTGCATCAACCGAGTTTTCAGGACGAACTGCGCAACTGCCTGATTGAACAGGTTCTGCGCAACATTATTGCCCCCCCCGGCGGGGGCTCAACATTGCGCTCTGACATTTGCGCGGTACGACGCAGGCATGCCGCTGTCGCAATGACTCAGTGGCTTCAGAAAGCGTGCGCCCGCTTCCGCAACTTGCGGCTTCTGTTCCGAGGGCCAGGACGTCACGGAATTGGCGCGGGATACGGAGACTGATGGCAAACGCGCGCAATGAAAAATGAATGTCGGGCACAAAACGTTCGCCCATGCGGGTGATGGCTGACTCAGGTCGCCGCCAGATCACGCTTGAACACCATGTGAAGCGCGTTGCTCCTGTACGCAACGCGGACAGACCGGGCCGCAGGCTCCTCGTGAATACCGGCAGGCAATCGAACGCCAGTCAACGATCGTGACGCAATATCAACGTGACGCCGTTGGCATCCTCTCCGCAGGCACTATTCTTTCGGTTGCCAGTTGCGGGCCAGCTCCTGTGCTTTCGCGAGTTGATCCGGTGAAAGTTTGGAGGCGATGAAGTCGCGCACCTTGGCCACACGCTCGCCCTCATCCCCGGTGAGTTGCGATGCCGCGAGATTGCTCCACATGTGCGCCTGCGTGGCGTCCTGCGACGCGCCCCGGCCTTCCCATAGCATCCACCCCAAACGGGTCTGAGCGCGTGGCTCACCTCTCTCGGCGGCGAGGCGATACCAGGTCAATGCCTGAACGGCATCGGCGGCCACGCCCTTTCCCTCCTCGTACAAGTATCCGAGCAAATATTGCGCATACCGGCCACCGTGCTCTGCAGACTGCCGGTACCACTTCGCGGCCTGCGTGTAGTCCTGGGGGACGCCTTTTCCGAAAAAATACAGCGCGCCCAGACTTTCTTTCGCTTCCGCCACACCGGCGTCATGCGCTTGCACGTACCACTTCACGGCTTCGTTGCCGTCGGTCGCAACGCCTTTGCCATCCTCATAGAGGTAGCCAAGCATGTACTTCGATTGCGCATCACCACTGTCAGCGGCTTTGCGAAACCACTTGGCCGCTTCGGAGAAGTCCTGGGAGACACCCTTGCCTTGATAGTACGCCCACCCCAGGCTGGGAAATGCCGAAACTTCGTTTTGCGCGGCTGCCTTGAGAAACCATTGCACGGCTTCCGGTTCATTCTGCGTGACGCCCTTGCCCAGATAGTAGAGCATGGCCAGGCTCGATTGCGCGCGCGCGTCGTTTTGCTGTGCCGCTTTCAAGTACCACTGGGCAGCTTTGTCAAAATCCTGCACCACGCCGCGACCATGCTCATGCATCCAGCCCATCAGATATTGGGGATACACGCGCCCTTGCCCGGCCACTTTCGCATACCACTTCGCCGCCTCGCCGTAGTCCTGCGCTACGCCTCGCCCGAAAAACAGCAACGCGGCCAGGGACTCCTGAGCGTCCGCATGATCTTGTTCCGCCGCCTTGCGATACCAATGCGCGGCCTGCGCCTGATCCTGTGCGAGGCCTCTGCCCAGGTCGTACATGTAGCCCAGCAGGTATTGCGGATACGCCTTGCCGTGTTTCGCGGCCATGGCGTACCACCTGGCGGCTTGCGCGTAGTCCTGCGTGACGCCTTTGCCAAAGAAGTACAGGCCGCCCAGGGTTTCCTGCGCCTCGGCCAGCCCCTTTTCCGCGGCTTGCGCATACCACTTGATCCCCACCGAAAAATCCTGCAACGCGCCGCGTCCGTTGTAGTGGCTTTCACCGAGATAAAACATGGCCAGCGCATCGCCCTGGTCTGCTGATTTTCGAAACTCTTCGATGGCGACCTTGTAGTCGCCCCGCGTATAGGCGTCATAGCCCTTGCGCGTGTCCGCATTCGCAGGCGCACAGAGGGCAAGCAGCACTAGCAGCACTGAAAGTCGTCGCATTTCTCACTCCTTCACAAATCTGGTTCTAGCGCGAAAACCCTTCGGCGGGCCTTGCTTCGCGCGCTGCATGCGCTGATTCGCCAGCATAGACCGGTCGCCGCAAACCGCAGGTGGCACTCCTTGACAGGGTGAGGAGCGGCACCTATTCTCGACCACCGCGCTTCAACCCCAGCCCTCTTGTTTTCCCTGCCCATGATCGACGCCATGATCTACCTCGCCTCCGCATTCTGGATCGGCGCAGTACATGCTGCCACACCTGGTCACGGCAAGACCATCGCCGCGGCATACATCGTCGGCGCGCGTGGCCGACCGGTCGATGCATTGATCCTGGGCATATTTGTCACGCTCTCGCACACCAGCGGCATAGTGATGGTGGGCATACTCGCATCGATTGGCTTGCCCGGCATGGTACCGCAGCGGATCGAAGCCTGGCTCGCGCTCATCACCGGGCTGTTGGTAATCGTCATCGGGCTCTGGACGCTATGGACACAGAGAGAACTAATCATGCAACTGCAAGGCGTGCCATTGAGGGTACCGGCTGATGCGCGGCAGCCCGCAATGCATTTTCGCGCCCACACGCACGAGCACGGACAAGACCATCACATGCGCGGTCACGGTCACGGTCACGCTCACGATCACGCACATGCCCGCGATCACGCGCATGATCATGCTGACGAGCAGGCGGGCTATCACAACCACGGCTGGGGCTTCAAGCACACGCATGACCTCAAACTCGCAACCACCAGTCGTCCCAGTCTATGGGTGTTGATCGGCCTCGGCATCGTCGGCGGTCTGCTGCCCGATCCGGCGGCTCTCGCAATCCTGCTTAATGCCCTGGCTCAGGGCAAGGTCATGCTCGGGCTGGGTACAGTGGTGGTTTTCAGCATAGGGTTCGCCACGACGCTGGTCATTGTCGGCGTCATCGCCGCGAAAGCCGGTCAAAAAATTCTCGACTGGCTGGCCGGCCCCTGGGCGATGCGGCTGCAAGTCGGCACATCGCTGCTGATCGTCGTGGTTGGCGTTCTGCTTTCCGCACGAGCGTGGACTACCCTCAGTGCGCTTGGATGACGGCATCGCGGAAGCGAAAAAACGTTAGGGGCGGCCACGAATTCGAATGCGTATCGTCGATTCCTGGTTCCCAGTGCCCACTCCTATCTTCCGGCCGCCTGCGCTTTCAGCATTCCCACATACCCGCTGATATCCGCGTACCAGATATTGCCAGCCTTGTCGGCCGCCAGCGAGTAAGGACGCGCGTCTGGCCTGGGCAGCACAACAATGTCCAGTTTGCCGTCTCTGACGCGCCCGAGCGCGTGGTGGCGCAGCAGACCAAACCAGACCGCACCGTCTGGCGCGACCGTGATTCCAGACAGCCCGGCCCAATCCTTTCCGGGAACCGGATATTCGGTGAATTTTCCTGCCGAAAAGACGCCGATCTTGTTGCCCTTGAATTCGATAAACCAAATGTCTCCCCTGGCGTCGGCGGCCAGATCGGTGGGCGAGCTGGCGCGCGTGGGCACCTCATAAAAAGCGGTCTTGCCATCCGGCGCGATGCGCATCAACTGGTTTCCGCTCTGGAGCGTGGCCCAGGTGTTGTCTGCCGCATCGGTGGTCACGCCGTAGGGACCGCCACGAAGGTCTGAAATTTCGTGGCGGGTCAGCTTCTTGTCCTTGAGTTTCGTGATGCTGTAGGCCGTGCCTTCGGCAAACCACACCGCACCGTCGCGGGCCACGGTAAGCCTGCCCAGGCGTGCAATCGGCGTGTCGAGCGCGAATGCGGTCTGTTTTCCATCCGGTGCAATGCTCACGATAGCCTGGCCAAGCGCGTCGGCGAACCAGACCGTACCCTGCGCATCTACATCTATGCCAATCGGTTCGACGTTGTTGCGTTTTCCGGTGAGTACACGCGCGATTTTCCCCTCGCGCAAATGTCCGAGCGCATTGGCCGAATCCATGGTGAACCAGACGCTGCCATCCGGTGCGATGGCCAGCGCGGTGGGAATATCCGTCGGTTCCTGCATGGCGTATTCGACAAAATCGCCATTGGAAGCCGAACGCCATGGCGCGAACGCCGGATACCATGACGCGAACGCCAGGACCAGTGCGACGGCCAGGCCGGCGGCGATCAACAGGAAGAATTTCTTTTTACTGTTCACCGGCATCTACTCCTGGTTGAAATTATTGACGCGCGCGCGTAAGGCGGCGTACCGACACAATGGCAGCCATCGCGAACAGCGCGAGAAACGCCGCGCCACCCGCCAGGCTCACCGGGTCCAGGCGCGCCAGCAGATTGGCGCCGCTTGCGCGCGCGCGCAACTCCGTATAAGGCGTGAGCGAGAAGCCGGCGTAAAGTGTGGCCGCGTCATGCGGATCGCGCACGAGAAGTCCGGCTTCCAGATGCACCGGAAGATTGCCTTCGACCACCGTCCAGGTCAAGGCCGCGTCGCTTGAGCGCAGTACGCCGCGATGCGTGGCGAGCACGATCGGTTTTAACTTGCCATCCCGTGCGCGACCATCGAGCGCGATACCGCGCACGGAGGTGCCGGCATGCGGCAGCGGATTGCCGATTGCGCGCCAGTTGGCGCCGTTGTCTTCGCTGACGTACATCTGCTGGTCAACGAAGGTCCACAAGCCCGCGGCGTACTCCATCGACTCGATGCGTCCGGGCGGAAGTCCGTTACTGCGCAATTGCCAGGTGCGCCCGGCATCGCCGCTCGCCCAGACGCGATCGGCTGCCACGGCGAACAACGTGGCTGGCGCTGCGATGGCGGAGAGTGCCTCGACCGGCGCCTGCGGCAGTCCATCCGCTGCCGGCAACCAGGTGGCCCCGCCGTCATCGCTTGCGAATACGCCGCCCGGCGCGGCCAGAAAAATCTGTCCCCCAAAGCCAACAAACGCGCGCGCTGGCGCCGCCCCGGCCGGGGTCAGCACGGGCTTCCAGCTCCCGTTGGTGCCGAGTTGCAACAGGCTTTGCGCGCCCGAGGCCACGGCTCCTTTGCCATCGGCCAGCATATGCACCGCGTAGACGACAGCGCCTGGCGCTTCGCCTGCCTCTTGCGTCCAGTCGCGCCCGCCGTTACGCGAGCTTAACAAGCGCGTGTCGGTGGCGTAGAGCAGATGATTTGCGTCCCCAGGGTTTACCGCGAGTGCGAGCGCGCCGCCGATGAACAACCCGGCATCCGTCGCGAACCAGGTCTCGCCGCCGTCACGCGAGCGGAACAAGCCGCCCCAGGCACTGGGATCATGGGCATGCACGGGCAAAACCAAACCCGCCAGCAATATCAAAATGATTGTGGTGCGGGAAAGCACGGCAGGTCAGTCGGCTGTCAGGACAAAAAATACGGGGAGCCGAAACCGGCTCCCCGCATCGAAGTGTGGTGCCTTGTCAGAACTACTTCTTGCGCGACCTTTCACCCGAGGCCAGCGCAATTTCCGCCAGACGCCCACCGTTCATGCCCACCCAGGAATTCTTGGTAAGCGGATAGCCGTCGCTGTAAGACTTCGGCTCATGGGCGGCGACGCAGTTCTGGTAGCCGCCGGTGACTTTGTAGCATTTCTCGTAGGCCAGAAATTGCTGCACCGAGTCGGTCTGCTGGATGTTGGCCACTTCCCAGTCGCGGATCGCTTCCCAGGACGAATACGCATCCGAACCGAACATCAGCTTGCCCACCGAGGTCGGCACCTCCAGCAATTGCGAGCCGGCGGTGTGGGCACGATGCGCGGCGTGGATTTTCACGCCGGGGGCAATTTCCATGTCTCCGTCCACAATCACAGCCATGCCGCGCAAGACTTTGCCATAGATGGAATCCATGGTCTTCGGCGTGTAGCCGCAAGCCGGGGTGCGGTTGCAACCGCCCTTGTCGACGTTGGTGGCGCGGATGCGCTCGTGGCCGGGATAATTGAGCGCCCACTCGATGCCGCGCAGTTCTTCCTTCTGGATGTACAGCTTGGCATTGGGGAATTCATCCAGCGAACCGGCATGGTCCCAATGACCATGGCCGACAACGATCTTGCTCACGTCTTTCGCATCAAAGCCAAGCTGGGCGATCTGCTGCGACAGCGGTGACCAGTGCGCGCTTCCAGTCATCTTGTGATAGTCGGTCGCGTTCCAGCCGTTGTCGTACAGGATCAGCTCGTTGCCGCACTTGATCACGCCGACATTGACCGGCAGATCGACGGTGTTGACGTTATTCTTCGGACTGCTGCTGCCCTGAACAAAGGAACGATCAGGATGGAACATGCCGAATGGCACGTTCATGAAGCGGCTGTTTTCCACCAGCCATACCGAGCAGTTCTGCGCCTGCGCGACGGGCGCGACCAGCGTCGCGCTCAGCGCGAGGCCGGCGCCAATCACGGCACGTTTCATTGCTTTATTCATTTTTCACTCCTCCACTAAAGGATTTCAGAGCCTTGGATTCTGAGCCTGAACATCAATCACGAACCACCAAACCGGAACTAGAAACGCGCACAATCCTAGCGCAATTTTTTCCACAATACTGCCCTTTTTTCTCGCTGCAGCGCACCAAAGTACCGGCTCAATTGGGTTTGTACTCCCCCGGCCACAAGGCATCGCCCACGATGAGCATTAACTCCGCCGCACGGCCCGACTTTTCCTGGGCGGAAATCAGCGCCTCATCGCGCCGCGCCGCCACCGCGCCGGCCATGATGCGGGCCGATTCCCGGTGCAGGCGGATGGCTTCGCGGTATTTCTCATGCATATCAATCAGAGGCGGGGGAACGGACAGTTTCGCCGAGCGCTCAAGTGCCTGCTCGAAGCCGCGCGCGAGCGGCCGCAGCCTGGTCTGAAATGCCGCCGGCGCAAGATCGCCCGACTTGTAGGCCAGCCCGGCGAAAATCAGATTCACCGCCTGACGCTTGACGTCTTCGTGAATCGGCCAGAGCGCCGCGGCATAAGCCTCCTCCGCCGCGCTGAGCGCCGGCCGCGGTGGATTGCCCAAGGCGGCAGCGGGTGCAGGGGTCTGCGTTTGCGGCGGCGCCACTTCGCGGATCACCGCAATCAGCGCGAGCACGGCGAGCGCGGCGCAGACCAGCGCGAACACGATGCCTCTCGCCGCCATGCCCCCCATTGGCTGCCGGGCACGTGCCGCGCCCGCCTCAGGTGAGCAAGCCATCGACGTAACCGATGTAATAAATGAGAAAGAGCCCAAAACCCAGCGACAGCAAACCGGAAGCCACGCGCAGATATGCGTTGAAGCGCGGAAAGCGCTGAACGGAATACACCATCGGCGCAGCGATGGCGGCGGTGAGAAGCATCATGCCAGCCACAGTGCCCACGCCGAACAGAAACAAGTACAGCATGCCCCACCATGGATCGCTGATCGCGGTGAGCACCAGCAGCGCCACCGCCGCCGAGCCTGCCAGCCCGTGCACAATTCCCACGACCAGCGGGCGCATCATTTGATAGAAGCCAATGCCACCGAGTTTGCGGTCAAGCCAGGCCTGGGGCGTCTGCTCCTCATTGTGTCCATGCGATGCCGCACCATGGCCATGAACATGGCTGTGCGCATAGTCGCCGTGCGCGTGGGTATGCCCATGCGCACCTGATCCCGGTGCAACGTTGTCGCGTATCCACAAATTAAGGCCCGTCAAATTCAGGAAACCAAGCACCACCAGCATCACGCCGACGGCGAATTCCATCGCCAGTCCGGTGCGCGGTGGAATGGTCACGGTTAACAGGATGATGGCACCGCCGACCAGCATGACTGTCAGCGTGTGCCCCAGACCCCAGAGCGCGCCGATTACAGCCGCGCCGCGCATGGAGCGCTGGCGGCTGACGATGGTGGAGACGGCAATCACATGGTCGGCATCGGTCGCATGGCGCATACCGAGGAAGAAACCCACTGCCAGCAGCGAAAGTGTGGTGCCCAAGACTGAGAAATTTCGGTCGAATTAGGATTGGAATCTGAGCGCAAAGGCGCTACGCTTGCGACGACTATCTTATCCCGTGAAGGCCGGTCATGATAATCATGATTCGCGAATGCGGGTTTTGCTCAGGCAGGATTGAGTGAATCTGCTCGAAGATCCGGTGTAGCCCGCGCAGCGCTTGAATTTGCCAACCCCTATTTGAATTGAAGGAAATGCACATGACCCGACGCCCGCTCCCCGGTACGACATCGCTCGCCGCGCTCGCCCTGCTTGGCGCCTTGCTTGCCACGATTTCCCTCCAACCGGCTGCGGCGGCATCTACCGCGTGGGACGGCGATCTCAGTCCACTGGCTCAGAGTGACTGGAACGCCGCGCGCGCGGCGCACTTGCTCGAGCGCGCCGGCTTCGGCGGAACTCCGGAAGAGGTGGCCCGGTTCGCAGCCATGCCAGCGGCCGCGGCGGTACGGAGTCTCGTTTACCACAAGACGATCGCCAACGATTTACCTGGATTCGACGAATCCGGCGCCCACGATGCCGGCCTGGAGCCTTTCCCTCCATCACGGCCGGCCGCGACCGATCTGGCCAAAAAAACCGGCGAATCGCTGGGGGTCAAGGTCAAGCCTGCGGGCAACCGGCGCTTGCAGCCGGTGGCAGACCGGTTTTTCTACTGGCTGCGGGCGAGTCGCCTGGAAACTCATCGTCTGGCCTACTGGTGGGCGAATCGAATGCTTGTCACGCAGCGTCCGCTGGAGGAAAAAATGGCCTTGTTCTGGCATGGCCACTTCGCCACCAGCGAGGAGAAAGTGCGCGACTACCGCAAGATGCTCAAGCAAGTGGAATTGTTCCAGGAGAAGGGCACCGGGAGCTTCCGCGATCTCATGATCAGCGTAGCGCAGGATCCGGCCATGCTGGCGTTTCTCGACGCCGCCGTGAACGTAAAGGGCGCGCCGAACGAGAATTTCGCGCGCGAGATCATGGAGCTCTTTACCATGGGGGTCGGCAACTACACCGAGACCGACATCCGCGAAGCCGCGCGCGCGTTTACCGGGTGGAATTTCGTCGATGTAAAGTTCGTAGTCGCGCCCGACAAACACGATGACACACTGAAAACCGTGCTTGGTCGCAGCGGCAATTTTGACGGCGTGGCGGTGATCGACGTCATCCTCGATCATCCGGTAACCGCCGAGTACATTGCCGGCAAACTCTATCGCTATTTCGTGCGCGAGGATATTTCTCCGGCGCTGCGCAAGCAGCTGGGCGCGAAGCTGCGCGAATCGAACTATCAGATCGCTCCGCTGCTCGATACGATATTTCTGTCGCGTGATTTCTACAGCCCGGCATCCATCGGCACGCGCATCAAGCCGCCGGTCGAACTGGTGGTTTCAACCTACCGAAAAATGGGGTTAAAGGAAATTCCCGGCGTGCCGGATTTCAATGACGTGACGGAATCCCTCGGCCAGAAGTTGTTTTACCCGCCCACGGTCGCAGGCTGGGCACACGGCAGGAGCTGGATTACGCCGGGTCTGCTCCTGGCGCGGGGAAACTTCGTGTACGACACGGTCTTGCCCGACATCAATTTCCTGCCGCCAGATCGTTACCCGGGCGGCGACTACCAGATCGCCATCGTCAGCGAGAAACTGGCCCAGGGGTTCGATGTCACGACGGCGACCAAACCCGATGCCAAGGAAATGACCTCGATGTCGATGCAAGCCGATCGCGACGAGGATTTCAACACCCGGCTGGCGAGTTACCGCGGCTGGCAGACGGCGCTGCAGAAAGTGAAGCCAATTCCGCGCGCAACCGCGCAAATCGATCTCGGCACAATGGTGCGCAAGGCCGGTTGCCGCACCGCCCAGGAGGCTGCGGACGTGCTTCTGGCGCGTTTTCTTTCCGTGACTGTCGATGCGCCCACGCGTGCGCGCATCGGCAAGTTCCTCGAAGGCGAGCTCGGCACCCGCGACCTGTCGGCTGCCGCAAGCTATATGGAAGAGCCGCTGCGCTCGACGCTGCACTTGATACTTTCGTTGCCCGAATACCAGTTGGGATAAACCACCCTGCCCTGACCCACACAATCTTAGGAACGAGCCGAGGATCATGAAAATGGATCAAACCAATCTCTGGACCCGTCGCGCTATCCTGCGCGCCGGCCTTACCGGTCTCGCCGCGAATGCCATTCCGCTCGTGTTCTCGCGCGCGATGGCCGCGAACACGCCGGCATCAAACCGCATTCTGGTGATTTTTGAAATGTCCGGCGGTAACGACGGACTCAATACGCTGGTGCCTTATACCGATGACGCCTACTACCGGCAGCGGCCGAAGATCGGCATCCGGCCGGAGAAGCTGCGCAAGATTGACGGGCACTTCGGGTTCAATCCGGGCATGTCCGGCTTTGAGCGTCTGTACAAAGAGGGCAAGATGGCCGTTGTGCATGGCTGCGGTTACGCGCAACCGTCTTTCTCCCATTTCACCTCGATGGCTTACTGGCACACCGGTGCGCCCAATCGCGGCGAAGAGACCGGCTGGGTTGGCCGGCTGGCGGACGCCATTGATCCGCAATCGACGGCGAATTTCATTGTCAACATCGACGAGGCGCAGTCTCTGGCGGTGAGTGCGCGAAATCACGTGCCGGTTGTATTCGACGACCCGGAGCGTTTCGGTCGCAAAGGCCTCTACCAGACACGGCCGCTGCTCGATCAGGTTGCCGAATCCGCGCCGGACGAAAGTCCGTCGCGTCGTTATCTGCTCGACGTGGCCAGGAGTGCGCGCGAGGCCTCGCAACTGGTTCGCGAAGCCTGGACCAAGTACAAGACACCGGTGGATTACGGCATCGTTCCGGTCGATTTGCCGAAAATTGCATCGCTGATCGCCGCCGGCATGCCCACGCGTCTGTACTACACCGCGTATCGCCACAACGCTTTCGATACCCATGTGCAGCAGCCCGACCTGCACCAGCGCCTGCTTACTTATGTTTCGGACGCGCTCGCCGGGTTCATGAAGGATATGGAGCGCATCGGCCGCGCCGACGACGTAACAGTGCTGGTGTTTTCGGAGTTCGGCCGGCGTGTTCCGGAAAACACCAGCCTGGGCACCGATCACGGCACCGCGAACCACATGTACCTGATCGGCAAACCGGTCAAAGGCGGTCACTACGGACAGCCCCCGAATCTGGCCCAGCTCGACAGCGGCGACAACATGCAGTTCACCACGGATTTCCGTCGCGTCTATGCCAGTGTGATCGCAGGCTGGCTCGGCCATCGCGATACCGAACGCCTGCTCGGCGGCAATTTCGAAACCTTTCCGATTTTTTCCTGAACGCTGACCGCCCCGACTTCACATCCAGACCACGCCGATGGAGATCAAGAGCAGAAGTTACGACAGCGTCCTGGTGATTTCGCCCACAGGACGCATCGATCATGCGAATAGCGAGGATTTCCGCAACAGCCTCGCGCCGTTCGTCGATCGTTGCAAGAGCGACGGCGAGCGAATCGTATTGGATCTGGCCGAGGTCGAATACATCAGCAGCGCGGGTTTGCGCTGCTTCATGCTGGCGGAGAAACAGGCCAAAGCCCAGGGAGGCACGATCGTGATCGCCGCCATGCAGCCGGTCGTGAAGGAAATTTTCGAGATCAGCCGGTTTACACTGGTTTTCGAGACATTCTCAACGGTACGCGAGTCGCTGGCGCGCCTGTCACCGGCGGCTCTGAAGACCTTCCCGGCATAGTCGCAGAGCATGCGGGTACGCTTCTGGGGCACGCGTGGCTCCCTCCCGGTTGCGCTCACGTCGGCAGATATTCGCCGCAAGATCGAGGCCGCGCTGTCAAAAGCCATCGAGATGGGAGTGAATTCGGCGCAAACGCTGCGTTCATTCATCGATAACGATCTCGATTTCTCAATAGCGCAAACATACGGCGGACATTCCCCCTGCGTGGAAATCGACACCGGGGGCGCCGAATACCTGATGTGCGACATGGGCAGCGGCGCGCGCGGGTTTGGCGAGCGCATCATGTCGCGGCAGACATCGCAGCCCATGATCGTAAATGTACTCATGTCCCATGTGCATTGGGACCACATCATGGGCTTCCCGTTTTTCGCCCCGGCCTATGCCTCCGGTGCGCAGATTCGGATTTACGGCTGCCATGACGTGATCGAGCAAGCTTTTCGGCTGCAGCATTCCGCGCCCTACTTCCCGGTCGACTTCAAATCGCTTGCCGGCCGGATCGAATTCATCAAACTCGAGGCCGGCCGAAGTTTCGACATTGACGGCGTCCGGGTCACCCCCAAGCTGCAGCGGCACTCCGGGGATTCCTATGGTTATCGCCTCGAGCAGGCTGGCAAGTCAATCGTCTATTCAACCGATTCCGAACACAAGCTCGAGAATCTGGCGGAAACCGAATCATTCGTACAGTTTTTCCGGAATGCCGATCTGGTCATTTTCGACGCGATGTATTCGCTGCTCGATTCGGTGTCAGTGAAGGCAGACTGGGGGCACTCGAGCAATATTGTCGGTGTCGAGCTGGCGCAGCTCGCCAACGTGAAGCATTTATGCATGTTTCATCATGAGCCCGCCTTCAACGATGAGCGCATCCATGCCGTCTTGAGGGATACCGTTCGGTTCGAGGAACTGACCCGCGGCGCCCATCCCCTGCTCGTAAGCGCCGCTTTCGACGGCATGGAAATCGAGGTTTGACCGCGATCGCGCAAACGCCTGACGCGCAGGCGCCAGATCGGCGTGTTTCGCGTGCCCTGCTCAAAGTGCTGATCGGCGGCCACGGTCGCCCGCTTGGCACGGCGCTGCTGGCCATCCTGCTCACACTCTCGCTGTTTCCCGCCCTGCCGATGGTGTCGAATGTGCGTTTGATGCTGTTTGATGGCTACCAGAAACTGGCGCCCCGCAAGCGCGCGTCCGCGCCCGCCGTGATTGTCGCCATCGACGAAAAGAGCTTGCAGGAGATGGGCCAATGGCCGTGGCCGCGTACAATCATGGCGCAATTGATCAACATGATTGCGCGGAGCCAACCCGCCGCAATCGGCCTCGACGTACTGATGCCGGAAGTCGATCGCATGTCGCCGGCCAGCTTCGCGGGTCTGATCGAAAAGATCGATTCCAGGCTGGCGCGGCGCCTGGAGCGACTGCCGAGCAATGATTCGGTGCTGGCTGACACACTACGGCGTCATCCGGTCGTTCTTGGGATCGCGGGCCTGGAAGAAAAAAATTTGATGGCTGCCGGCAGCCGCAGTGCACCTTTCCGTATTCATGGCCCTGATCCAACACCTTATCTGCGGCAGTTTGCGGGCTCTCTGCGCAGCCTCAAGCTATTGGATGACGCGGCAACCGGTCACGGACTGTTGAGTGTCGACCCTGGCGGGGGCGTATTGCGCCGTGTTCCCTTGCTGGCATCGGTTGACGGTGTACTGACGCCGGCACTTTCCATGGAAGTGCTGCGCATTGCGACCCAGACTCCGGCATTTGTCGCGGTCGGTGAGGCAGGTCGTCTAAAGGGTATTGGCGTCGCGGACGTTTTCATTCCGACCAATGCGGACGGAACCCTGTGGGTGCACTTTGGCCCTCATGATGAAAACCGTTTCGTCTCGGCAACCGACGTTTTTCACGGACGCATCGACGCCGAACAGCTGCGCGGCAAGATCGCCCTGATCGGCGCAACCAGCCTGGGACTATACGATTTTCAGACCACTCCCCTCGGAGAGCAAATTCCCGGGATCGAAGTCCACGCACAAATACTGGAAGGCATCTTTGAAGACAGCCTTTTGCAGCGTCCGGAATCTTTCGGAAATCTGGAGCGCGGTTTGCTGTTGATTTCGGGTCTGACATTAATTCTCGCTGTTCCGGTGGTGAAGCCCAGGATGGCAGCGGTTCTCTACGCGGCTCTGGTTGCGTGCCTGCTGGCTGGCGGATTCGCGCTTTACTACTGGCCGCAGATGTTGCTCGACGTGGCCTTTCCTGTCGTTGCCTGCAACCTTTTGTTCGGCGTGATGTTGACCGGAACGCTGACCGAAGCGGACCGGCAGCGGCGCGCGCTGCGCCAGGCACTGGCGTCCGAGCGCGAAGCAGCGGCCCGTGCGGCGGGCGAAATGCTGGCGGCACAACGCATCCAGACCGGCATGCTGCCGCCGCCTTCCGCCAGCTTCTACCACGATGCGCGCTTCAGCCTGCAAGCCTTGATGGAGCCGGCGAAATCCGTCGGCGGCGATGTTTATGATTTCTTCAAACTCGACAACGACCGCATTTTTTTCATGGTCGGCGACGTGGCCGGCAAGGGTTTGCCGGCCAGCATTTTCATGGCAGTCAGCAAGGCTTTGTACAAGAGCGCGGCTCTGCGAATGCAGACCAGCACGGATATCGGCGAAGTAATGCGTACCGCCAACATCGAGATTGCGCGTGACAATCCCGAAACGCTGTTCGTGACCGTGTTCGCCGGCATCCTGGATTTGAACAGCGGCGAATTGAATTGGTGCAACGCCGGCCACGATGTGCCGATCTGTGTGCGTACCGATCAGGAGAACTCGGCCAGGCTCGAAGGCGGTTCGGGTCCGCCGCTGTGTGTGATGGAAGGATACGCGTATCGCCCGGAGAATTACCGCCTGAAACCCGGCGAAACCTTGTGCCTGTTTACCGACGGAGTTACCGAGGCAATGAACGCCGGCAACGAACTCTATGGACGGGAGCGGCTGAATCGCGTTGTGGAAGCCTCAGCAGGCGCGTCTGCCGATCAACTAGTGGATGCGATTCGAAACGATGTGCGCGCCTTCGTGCTTGACACCGAGCCGTCGGACGATCTGACGATCCTGGTGTTGCGATGGAACGGGGGCAAGCCGTGACTCGCGCCCCGTTTTTGCCTCAGTTGGTGACAGGCTCGTCGACCTTGACCACGAATTTGGTGCCGCGCACGCCCATGATCGCAGAGGGCGTCTTGATGCGCATCGCTTCCGGGGACTGCTTGACGATCTTGCCGGAAACCGCTGCCAGTGTTCCTTTTTTCAGGCGGGTATCGAATTCGCCCTGGTGGGTCGTACTGTCGAACACAAATCGCTCAATCACCAGTTCGCTGTTCGGGCCTGCGGACAACAGGCTGTTATCGTTGAAGGTGATGCCCACCGAACCGTCTGCGCCGGTGGTAACCGCGTCTTCCACCTGGATGACGGTTCCTACCGGTGCGGCTATGAACTTGCCATTGCGCTCGATCTGCACCGTACCCTTGGAGACTTTGACGCGCCCGGCATCGGCGGCAGCCGCTGCGGTACTCACTGCGGCACTCGCCAACAGCAAACCAAGCAGCAGGACTTCTTTCAAGAAACCAGACATTTTGTTCATTTTGCTCTCCAAGATTGCGCACCATTGTTGCGGCCGATTGAGCCGTCTCACGTACAAGTGTGCAAGAAATGTGCGGGATAGCAGCCCGATACCCGATGGCCGCCGGGCACATCAACGTAACCATCTGTTCATTATGGAAAAATCATGCGCCGCCTGAACGGCGTGGTGCACGCGCGCTTGTCGGCGTTCGAGCAGATCAGGACGTTGATCGACCAATTTTGCAAAATGGCCCTGCTCGGCACCGAGGATCGCCACAAACTGACGTTAATTGTCGAGGAGTTGTTCACCAATACGGTCACCCACGGGCACAAGGGCGACTGCGACGAACCGGTATTGATCAGCCTGGAAGAGTCTGCTGACGACATCGTGCTGCTCTACGAAGACACTGCACCGCCGTTCAACCCACTGACTGCCGGTACGAATGCGGACGTGAACGCCCTGGTCGCGGCACGCCGTATCGGCGGTCTCGGTGCGTTCCTGACCCTGCAACTGACCCGTCGCGCAGAGTACAGTTTCGTCGACAGCCGCAATAGAATTCAACTGACTTATTGCCCCCGCCGGTCCTGACATCTTGTCAGGAGCCAAGCCAGCGGTACGCAAGCGACGTGCGTCTTACCGCGATATCGAGCAAGTACGCCACCAACGCAAGCACGGCGAGCCATGGCCACAGCAAGATCGATTTGCTGCTGGCATCGCCTTGCGGCGCAAAAATTTCCGGAATCGATGGCGCCAGCTTGCCCCCGGTGGCGCTGGCGAGCGCGCTCAACAATCCGACATCGGGCGGCAGGGCACGATACTCCGCCGGAAAATTCTGGTGCAGCAAGCGCACGCCGGCGCGCCGGGATACCTGCCGCGGCAAGCCGGGACCATCGACCAGCTCGAAACGTTCGGCCGGCGACAGATTGTTCATGGGTATGCGCTGGCGGTAAGTGCCGGCTCCGGTCTGATCAAGTTTCACCAGGGTGCTGGTTCCGTCTGATCGGGTAACCCTGACTTGCGGGACCAGGCCGTTTTGGTAACGGCCATCCGCGCCCAGCATAGACAATCCGATCACCGCGTCGCCCGATTCGCGCTCAACGCGAAAATCCATCGCCTCGCCCGAATCGCGCCGCATGACCTCGCGCACCTGCTGAGCCCAGAACCTGCCGTATCCCGGCCAGTTGAGCCAACCCGAGGCCCAGCGATTTTTTACGTCCGACATGAATGCCGTTGCCCGGCCCAGACCAAATTGCCAGCGCACCAACAGCGGCGCACCCGAGGGCGCCGTGAGCAGGATCTCAGCATGATCGCGCGCCTTGCTGCCGACGAGTCCCCTTAGTTGCGGCAATGCGTCGACGTCCAGACCCTGAAACGCTCGGCTGCGACGCACAACAACCGGTGTAAACGATTCCTCCAGCAAGCTCGACCGCACCGCGCGTTCGGTCTCCTCGATAAAGATCTGCGGAATCGAATCCGCGCTCTGCGCCACGTAAGCGCGGCCCTTGCCCCAGCGCGCGATATCGCTCATCAGGGACACCGCTGCGTCCGCGCCAACCGCAACCGTCGAGACGACAATTTTCCCCTCAGTCATGCGCTTGAGCAGCGCCTCGAAATCCGCGGGGTGCGTATCGCCGTCCGAGAGCAGGATCACATGCTTGGCCCTCGAATCAACTTTTTCCATCAGGCGATATACGATCCCGAGCGCCGGGTAAATGTTGGTTTGTCCACTGGCCTGGATGCGGCTGATCTGATCCTGCGCCTTGCGCCGCGACCGAACGTACTGCATCGGCACTGCGATCTGGGTCTGCGAATCGAAAGCCACCACGGCGAACCGGTGCTGCTCCTCAAGCAGATCGAGCGCCGCGCGCGCCGCTTCCTTTGCCATCTCCATTTTGCGGCCCTTCATGGAGTACGAACGATCCATGGCAATCACCAGAGCCAGATCCTTGCGCTTCTCCTGAGCGCGAAACTGCACCGGCAACACGTTCTCGATCGCGGTATCGTTGTAGCCCTGCTCCCCGTATACATGCTGACCGCTCGTGAACAGAAGACCGCCGCCGAAATCGCGGACGTAGGATTCAAGCGCCTGCATTTTGCGCGGCGCCAGGCGGTTCGCCTCGACATCGCTCAGGATCAGCGCATCGTAGTCCGTCAGGCCCGAAACCGAATCCGGCATTGAGTCCGGCGTGCCCGCAACTGTTTCAATGCCCTGTGTCTCCAGTGCATTCGCAAGATAACGCGCGTCGTCGCCCGGACCGCCCTCGATGTAGAGCACGCGCGGGCGCTTTTTCACCCACACCGATCGCTGCATGCGATTGTTTTCGACCACGCGCTCGTTGCCTGCGATCACTTCGGCCGACATCGTTGCCAGGCCGGCTTTGGTCAGCCTCACTTCGAATGCAATGTCATTCATGCCGGCGTTCAGGCGCAACTTGCGCGTGCCCAGTACGCTGGTCGCACTTTTCAGCAAGACCCGGGCCGGCGTCTCGACGGCGGCGAAAACCCTGACGGTCACGCTCGCCGGTTCACCGGAATGTATTTCCGTCGGGGCTTCGATGCTTCCAATCCAGACGTCATCGCCGTCGCGAATCCTGGCCGGGATCGGATACACGCGTACATTGGCGCGGGCAAGCCGCGGCAACACGCGCCATGCCTCGCCCGCATTCTGATTGCCGTCAGTCAGCAGCACGATGCGCTTCGCGTGAAGAGGTTCCAGTTCAAGCAATGCGGCATCGAGTGCCTGTTCAATATTGCTCGCCGACTGGTCTATCGCGTTTGCCCCGGCCGAGGCAGCCGCAGCGCGACCTTCGCTGACCGCGAGATTGCGCACATCCCCCGGCGTTTTGAGCATCACCGCGCGATCGGCAAAGGCCAGATAGCGCGCGTGCGACGGAGCGCCTTCGCGGTCCGCCTGTTCGATCCAGTTGATTGCCGATTCAATGAATTCCGAAGACACACTGCGGGAAACATCCAGCGCATAAACGACCGAGACAGCGCCGGATTGCGCAATCCATTGCGGTCGCGTCAGCGCCAGGGCGAGCGCAATGATTACCAGGCTTCGCAGAGATATCGCCACTGCAAGATGCCTGCGCGCGAGCCGCCCCGTGCTGGAGCCCGCCCACCAGACCAGCAACGGAAGCGACGCCAGCAATACCAGCGGCCAGGCGGTTTGAATCGTGATCGGAACGCTCATACCGTCAAACGCCGATTCCAGGTCCACCATTCGAACAGCAGCAGCAGCGCCGCAGCCAGCAGCAGCGTGAACCATGCATCGAAACCGGATACCCACTGCACGCCGGCGGGTTTGCCCGCACCGGGTTGGGCCGGCGCAATCCGGGATGCGTTTACTCCGCTCGCGAGTGGTTGCGAATCTGTTTGATCGCAAGGTGAGCGGAGTAAACGCATCCCGGATTACGCCGGCCCAACCCGGCACCGGCAACCCGGCCGGCGTGCAATGGGCATCCGGTTTCGATGCA
>JANNTE010000084.1:0-2839 GCA_031403365.1 Betaproteobacteria bacterium
AGCAGCAGGGGTCGAGGAGTAACCGGGAGAAAGAATCCTGCTCATCAGCCCGGCTGCATTCGGAGCACGCAAGGGTTACGCTTTCACCCAGGTCTCGCTGAAGGCGAGAAACGCCGTGCTGCTGTCCTTTTTGCCGGCAAATTCGCGCGGAAAGGCTCGGCCCGAGACCCGGTTGCCGTTGATGGTCGCGCTGCACGCCCGGGCATCGACGAACAGTGAAATCATTTCATGCTTGCCGGTTGCCGAATGCTCTTTGTCGAATTCGACCAGGAAAGGCGCGCTCAACTCGGTCCATGACAACTGAACTTGACCGATCGAAGAACGGAACCACTCGGTGTGAGCGCCACGACCGTCTCCGCCGGCCATGAAATCCCAGGCCGGGCGCACCTTCACGCTGTTCAGCCCGGTCGCACCCTTGAATGCACCAAAGTATTTGACGAAGCCCTTGCCGAGATAATCCGCCAGCGGTTCGTTGTCGGTCAGGCAGACGTTCGGCCTGACCGGGTCGCGTCCGTCGCCAAAAGGATCGAGCAGAATAAACGCCGCGTGTCCCTTGCCGTGCGTTGAATGGACCACACGGAAATAGCTAATGAGAGAAACAAAGGGTCCGTCAGCCCTGTCCTTCAGGTACATGCCCGGGTTTTCTCCCGACCAGTCGATTGCTCCGGGATTGATGGGTAATCTGGTCATGATGATCTCCTTGGCTCACTTTGTTTCAGGGTAACCTCAGCCACCGCCCCAGATATTGAGTTCCTTGTAACCGGTGGTGGCGTCGGGCATGCGGGCAAAGCGTACTCCGGCCATGTCGGCAATCACAATCTCCACTGTGGTATGCACAACGCATCCGTTCAAAAGATGTCCGCCGACTGCCTTGCCATCGATTCCCGCAATCGACAAATGCAAATGCACACCGGAGGGTGATAGCGTACCTGAAAGGGAAACGATCTCGAAGGGGCCGGTGAACTTCGTGGGCGCCCTGGCCCCGGCGAGTCGCAGCGCCGCCGAGGTCAGGCTGCCTACCGCGCTCAATATGCATCCAGCCTCGACGTGATGCTCGTGCGCCATGCGCTCGATTGCATCGCGCAGGTCCTCGCCCGGCGTCAGCCGTGCCGCGATGGTTCGCAAGGAAAGGGACTCGGCGGATTGCATGAACTTGTTACCCCTGGCGGACTGCCTTCAGGTACTCCGCCGCGGTGCGCGCGAGCATGATGTAGTCGGTGCACAGTCCGATGACGCGATAGCCCTGTTCGATGTAGTTGCGCGCGTGCTGTGGCGTATGGGCATAGATGCATCTCGCAATGTCGCGTTTCTCGCAAGCCCTGATGACCTTGCCGATGGCTTCCTGCACGCGCGGGTGATTGATCTGGCCGGGCAGATCCATGCTGCCGGACAGGTCGAAGGGGCCGACGAACACGCCATCGATGCCGGGCACGTCAAGAATGGAGTCGATATTCTTCACCGCCTCAACATGCTCGATCTGCACGATGACCGCAATTTCCTCATTAGCGCGTTTCATGTAGTCCTCGAAGTCGAGGTCGAAGCGCTGGGCGCGCGTGACGCCGACGGAACGCACTCCCGCCGGCGGGTACTTGCAGCGCCCGACGGCGAGCTTCGCATCCTGCGCATGATTGACCAGCGGCACGATGATCCCGGTGGCGCCGATGTCGAGCGCCTTTTTGATGCTGGCCTCGTCATTCCACACAACCCGCACCACGCATGGAACTTGCGAATCGACCGCGGTGAGAATGTCAAGCGCACTGCGCGCATCCATCGGCGAGTGCTCCAGATCGACGAACAGCCAGTCATAGCCGGCCTGCGCATAGATCTCCGCCGATTCCGGCAGTGGAATCTGCAACAAGGAACCGATCAGGACATCGCCTTTTTGCAGGCGCTTGCGAAAAGAGACAGTGGTCATTTTGGGCCGGGGAAGAGAAACGAGGGGCTGAGGAAGAAAAACGAGAGGTTAGCGGCGAGGAACGAGGGGCCGGAGACTTGCGGCCAAGGCAACCGCGACTTTCCCTTCGCCGATGGCGGGAAAACGCGCCATGATGACGAGCACCGGACCATGTCAATCCTTCACGGTCTTGAAATCCGCCGGCATCACGATCTCGATCAATTCAAGATCATCCGAATGCGCCAGCTCGGTATGTTTGATTCCCGGCGGCTGATGCACGCAGGATCCGGCTTTCAACGTAACTTCACCGACGCCTTCGTAGTGAAATTTCATCCACCCTTTGAGCACGTACACCAGCTGAAACCCGACTTCGTGATGATGGCGCTCCGGATGCATTTGGGCGCCCGGTTTGGCGCGGATGACGTGCGCCACAACCGCGCCCTGGGTTGCATCGCGTATGCCGAGGTCGCGATACTGAAAGAACGGACGCAGGCCATCGTCCTTGAATTCGCTGCTTTCGCAGTGACTGACGGAAAATTTGAAGCTCTGTTCCATAATTCGGCTCCCGCAAGTTGTCTATGTGCCGCAGCGGTGAATGGATAAACGGCAAACCGCGCCTTTCCCATTCCCTCAGCGACTGAACGTCAGTATTGTCGCACCGCTTTGGCTTGACAAAATGAGCTGTTTCGCTTCGGCCCGATACTGCGTTGTACGACGCAGGGCTTCGAGGAAGGCGCGTTCCTGCGCAAGGAGCGCCTGCGTGCCCGTCATTTCGGTCAGAACGAATCCGGCACGAGGCCACTCCAGGCGTCCATCAATGTTGAAACGGAAGCTGCCGGTAAAGTGATTTACCGAGGCGTTTCCCGCGATTTTTCCGGACGGATCGAAAGCAATGGTGACCTCCGAAGCGGCGACCATCGGCCGGTCCCTGCCATTGGCGATCCA
>JANNTE010000085.1:0-19157 GCA_031403365.1 Betaproteobacteria bacterium
CAGCGTGCCACCGCGGATCGACGAAGCCTACGACGCACCGCTGCCGCAGGCATGCCCGCACTGCGCGAGTCAACAAGTCAGCGAAACGCACGTCGCCGTGCAGTACCAGACCGAGATCCCGCGTACGTTGATCTACCGCCGCTTCGACGTGCATGTCGGCACATGCGAGGACTGCGGCCGCCCGATCGCAGGCCGTCACGCCTTGCAAACCAGTTCAGCCCGCGGCGCCGCGGCCAGTCAACTGGGCCCGCATGTCCACGCCTTGTTGACGATTCTCAACAAAGAGTTGGGTCTGTCGCATGGCAAGAGCGTGAAGCTGCTGCGGACGCTGTTCCCTGAATTGCACATCGCGCGAGCCACCAGCGTTCGATCGATCGCGCGCACGGCCGAGCGTTGCCGACCGGCCTATGCACAACTTCGCGAAGACTTGCGTGGCGCGTCAGAGGTCGCGCCCGACGAGACGGGCTGGCGCGTCGGAGGCCGCTCGGCCTGGTTGCACGTCTTCGTCAGTCGGCGTGAAACGTATTACGTCATCGATCCGACGCGGAGTCATGAACCGGCCGAACAACTGCTCGGGCTCGAATGGCCGGGAACGCTCGTGCATGACGGCTGGAGCGTGTACGACCACGCTGCGGACGCGATCGCCGACTCGGCGCTGCACGATGCGCTGCTGGTGGGCGAGCCGCATCCTATCGAGCGGCTGGGGACCGATCTTATATGCCGGCTCGAGCGATTCACCGTTGCATTGTCGTGCGACGGGGAGCTGCGTGAGTTGGGGCGGGGCGCCAGCGTGCTTGGCAGCCCGGTCGCGCTGGGCACGGTCGCCAAGGTGGAAGCGACGAACGGGCCCAACACGATCAACCGCGAAAACGTCATGCGGCGAATCGTGGTGCAAGCCAACGTCGCGGGCCGCGACCTGGCCGGCGTCGTTTCCGATATTCGAAGTTCGGTTTCCAAGCTCGCGTTGCCGCAAGGATACTTTGTTGAGTACGGCGGGCAATTCGAAGCCCAACAACAGGCGAACCTGCGGTTGCTTGTGTTGGGAACACTGTCGATCGTGGGGATCTTCCTGCTGCTGTGCAAGGGGCTTGGGTCGTGGCGCGCGGCCCTGCAAGTCATGGTCAACATTCCGCTGGCGGCGATTGGGGCGGTTGTCGCCCTGTTGCTGACCACTTGGCCAACGGCCGAAGTCCTGCAGGCCGCTAACTGGTGGCGGTGGCCTCTCGTCTGGGCGCAGGCAACGAACTTGTCGGTCGCTCACTGGGTCGGCTTCATCACGCTCGTGGGCATCGTCTGCCGCAACGGCATCATGATGATTTCACACTACTTGCACCTGATGCAGCACGAAGGCGAACAGTTTGACGAGCGGATGATTATCCGCGGAAGCCTGGAACGGCTTACGCCCGTGTTGATGACGGCGCTCACGGCCATCATCGGCTTGGTGCCGCTGGCGATGGGCGCAGGTCAGACCGGCAAGGAAATCTTGCATCCCTTGGCGATTGTTGTTATTGGCGGCCTGATTAGCTCGACGCTGCTGGATCAACTCGTCACGCCCGCGCTGTTCTACAAGTTTGGCCGCAAGGTGTAGACGCGCCGCGGCGGGCAAATTCCCTGAGAGCGATTCTCCGGCAATGCTTCACGCGCTAGCGGGCAATCTCCGTATGCCAGCCGAGAGCATGATCCAGGCCCAGCCGTTGAAGATCATTTCGATGCCCACGAACAAACCGATGACCCACAGGCCCGAGTCAGGCCATTGCTTATAGATCATCAGGCCCAACATCAATGTCACGCCGCCGTTCAGCAGCACCCAAGGCCAGCCGGCGAAGCGTTCGCTAAGGGCAAACACAATGCGGAAAATGCCACTGATGATCAGGAAGAACGCGATGATCAACGTCAATTGAATGGCACTGTTCTCGGGCTGCTCGATGACCATGAACCCGACGACGATGTAAAGAATTCCGATCAGCAAATGCACCAACGTGCCGCTCCAACGACCGCCGCGGAATGCATTGATGATTTCCGTAATGCCGCCGGCGAGCAACAGAAAGCCAAATAGCCAGGTCGCTGTAACGGTTATGGTCGTGAGGCACGCCCAACTGATCGCAATCGTACCGAGCACGACCATCGCGACGCCCAGCCCGAAAAACCATGGCCAACCGCTTCGGAGCGTCTGAGATTCATCCAGCGAGGCCCGAACACCTGGAGTCGAAGGGACCGAATTCATCGCATGGTTCCTAATTAGAAATGTGGCTGGCACGATCGCTTTCCCGATCGAGCGAATTAGCGGAATTGTAATACCTGGCCACCCCTATAGCTAGTATCCGCCACGTGGCAAAATCGACTCGGAATGGGCGAATCCAAGTAAGCCCATCAAAAGATGAGCTGGGCATGCATGCCCACGATCAAACTGTGCTCGAACGTATGGAGCGAAGGGACAAGGAATTGCAGATCCGGGGTCAAGCGAATCGCCGGGGTCCATTGATAGTTGTAGAAGCACTCAATGCCCTGGCCGTTGCCAATCGGTCCGTACTGTGCCGTGATCAACGGACCGATCTGGTTGCTCGTTCCGCCGTAGTACCAGCCGACGTCAAACGTGTCGGCCGCGCGTGACGCGATCGGAACGCTGCCGCCGATTCCGCAGACGTCGGCGACCGCGTGCGGTCCTCATTCACGTATCCAGCGGCGTATACGCAACAGCATCCGCTCGGCGTCTCCAAGACCGGCGTACCAGTCGACCACCTCTCGAATGAGCGCCGGATCGCTGGTAATCAGGTTGTCACATTCAAGATCCAAGAGTCGCAATGCCGTCTCCCGTTCGTTCACGGTCCATACATGAACTTCCATCCCACGCTGGTGCGCGCGGCGCACCACGTCTGCTCGGACCAATCGCTGGTTTAGGCTCAGGAAATCGACCGGCAACCGCGTCACGTCGCCTTGGGTGGCGGACAAGATGATTCCGATCGGCAGCCCGGGCTCCGACAGTTTTATTTCACGCAGCGGCGGCAATTGAAAGCCGGATACGACCGCTCGCTCGGTAAAATCGTGCTCGCGCAACACATCGAGTACGGCCAGTGCCAGCCCCGGAGAGTGGCCAAAGTCTTTCAGTTCGACGTTGAGCCGGATACGACCGTCGCATGCCGCGATAAACTCCGCCAGCGTCGGAATGACTTCGTCACTTGGCTTATCCCCGTCTCTGAGACGTAGATCACGGAGGTCTGCCAGGTTCATTTCATGTAAATTTCGCGAGTCTCCCGTCACTCGCCGCAGGTCCCGGTCGTGCAGCAAGACGACATGACCATCGGCCGTTTGTTGGGCGTCGATCTCCACATAGTCAGCACCGGCTTCGATGGACAGTCGTAGCGCGGCAAGGCTATTTTCCGGGGCGGCCTTGGAACCGGCCCTGTGGCCAGTCACTCGGGCGGGCCGGTGCTCGACGAATTCGCGTGCCAGCAAGGTCGCGTAGAAAATACTCACCGCCGGGCCAAGGATCGCGATTGCGGCGACAGTGGCTAGCGCGGGCCGCGTCGACCCACTCGACGTCGATTGGCTTGAATGGGCGGGCGTCTCGGGCTCTGTTTGCGACCGAAGTGCCAGCTCATATTCGCGGGCGATCAAAACCGCCGTTCCGATCGCGAACACCGCCCCAACAAGTTGCAGCACGACCGCATCAACCAACAACAATGCCACGGTGGACCAAACCAAAAGTGACATACTGCCGGCGAACTTTACGAATAGCGATTCGTTGACCTGATCTAGACCGACGATCGCGGCAATGAACGCGACGTACTTGAGCAACTGCCAGCCAACAAGGATGAGAAGCAGACTGCTCGCGCGGCCACGCATGAGCGTTGCGCTCGATCGCTGCGCCGCCAACGACGTCTGGCCGTCCAGGACGCAGGCGGGCACGGCGAGGGCCCAACGCAAGAAGAACCAAACCGTGGACATCGTGCAGCCGATCCCTAGCACGATTCCAATCGCCACCGCAATCCAAAAACGCGGCGGTCTCGCGTCTAGATAGTAGTTAATGTCGGCGCCAGTCAGCAGCAACCAGTAGGTCACGGCCGCCAGCCCTAAAAATGGCAGCGCCACGACAATGGCGACGCTCGTTTGAAGAACCGCCAGACCGAATAGTCGGGGAGCAGCTCCAAACACGCCTGCAATGGTCTGTCCGATTGAGAGAGTGATCCCGCGAAACGCGGCATCGGCCAACACGATCAATCCCGAATACTCTATGAACAACAAGCCCAGCGTGACGCTCAGGGCAAGCACGAATGTCAGCGCTCCTAATGGCGATAGCAAGAATTTCGCAAGTTCCAGATTCGCAAGTGCCGCTTCGCCCGAGATCTCGATCAGCCGGTAGGACGCGGCCACGACTAATGGACCAACGACCAAAACGGTCAACCACGACATCAGAAGTTCGTAGATGACCAACGGTTTCCAGGCGTGAAGCACGACCTGGATCAGTTGTCGCCAGGACATTGCCAATTCTGGGCTTCGCCTCATTGCATCGCCGCTTAAGTTGTCTATGACCTCGGTGCGTCGCATCGCAATCCAATACTCGTGGCGTGTGCAGTCGCTTCCAGCCTGGCTATAATAGCGAACTATTCCCGTGCGGATCCACCTGGAATGCCGACAACGGCGACACCGACAGGCTAACAAGTTGGCGGGACTCACCGCCATCACGAAACGTCACGCCCTGCGCGATTTTAAGGACGTATATCACCAAAGCTGAAATTGGCCAAAAAGTTACTCGAGGATTGCCCTATGTGTTGGAGAAGCCTGTCGTGCGGCGGTTTGATGGTTCTAGCTTGCGTGCTCCTCGCGGTCCCCGTGCTGGCCGAAGATACCGCCGAGCGTGAGCGGGACGAGCAGGCCATTCGCACGACCGCTAAAGCCTATATGGCAGCTTTGGCAAAAGGCAACGCCAAAGCGATTGCCGAGTTCTGGACGACGGACGGTGATTATATCGACGACCAGGGCATTGCCCATCCGGCCAGCGAGTTAGCGACCGAGGCGGAACCAGCAGCCGGTCAGGGTCCGCAGCCAAAGATGAAGGTCACCGCCAGCAAGATTCGTTTTCTTACCGACGACGTGGCCGTCGAGGACGGAGCGTCGGAGATCGAGGCGCCCGATTCCAAGGGAGCGCCGAGTGTGCGCGGACATTTTCATGCCGTCTGGGTCAAACAAACGGACCGTTGGCGTTTGGCAAGCCTATGCGAAATACCCGTTGGGGCGCCGGCGGAGCAGCGGCTTGCGGACTTAGGTTGGATGGTCGGCGCGTGGATCGCCGCCAGCGGCGACACCCGGCTGGAAGTCAACGTGCAATGGAATGCCACGGGGACGTTCTTGCTACGCGACATCAAGGCGATCGATGGCGGCAAGGTGGTTCTCCGCGGCTCCGGGCGCATCGGCTGGGATCCGCTGACACGGAAATTGAAGAGCTGGGGCTTCGACTCCGACGGCGGTTACGACGAGGCCACCTGGACCAAGGACGGCAATTCGTGGGTAGGGCAAGGCACGGGTGTGTTGCCCGATGGGCGCCAAAGTTCGGCCACCACGGTCATCACGTTTGACGGCCAGGACAGTTACGTACGGCAAGTGCTGGCCGGCAGGGTCCAGGGTGAGCGGATCCCCGATCAAGAAGTGCGGTTTACTCGTCAAGCCATTCCCCATCGCTAGCCAGTGAACAAGCACGATGACGGCGAGCGGAAACGGCAAACTTGGAGAGCTCTGAAATGTCGATTCAATGCAGGCACATCCTAGTCGGCGTCCCGATCTACCTGATGCTGGGTTGGGCGCAGTTGGCAGATGGACAACAACCCGCGCCGAGCTCGGACGTACCTTCCGCGACGGCCAAAGCTGCGCCGCCGGTTGCCGTCAGTGAAACGGAACGAAAAGCGGCTATCCTGGACAGCGATTGTTGGCGCCGGGCGATGTTCGAACTCAACGAGTGGTTCCGCTCGCAGACGATCTTTACGCCCGAGGAAGTTGCGGAACTACGATCCGACTTCGCGGATCGGGTCGAAAAAATGACGGCCAAGGAATTGCAGGACGTGATCTCGGACATGGACGCCAAGTTCAGGATTCTGGATACGCCGGAGGTTCAGGAAGTGCGCGCGTGGTTCGGGCGATATTTATCGCTATTGACCGACAGGAGACGCGAAGAAGTACTCAGGGACATCCCGAACTTCCCGACGATGACGGCATCGCAATTGAACCAGGAGATCATGAAGATACAGCGGAGAAGAAACTCGCGAGCCAATTTCAACCGGAACCGCCAGAGACAGGTCGACTCACAGCTGCAGGCAAACCGTGCGCCTCAGTCCGTGCCTCAGAACCGGACGCCGCGACGGTCGACCTATCGCTCTCCCTATCGCCCGGTGTCGCGCGAACGCCCGTTCGATGACGTGCAGATAGGACCGAGGCGAAGCATGAACGTGGACCCTTACGGGCGAATTTTCATGAACTTGAGCTTCTAGAAGTCGTAACCGTTCACGGGCTTTTTCCAAACTGACCTTCGTCGATTCGGGCTTGATGGAGTAGCTTGCCTGCACGATGGAAGTGCCTGCCGACAATCCGTGTGCGAACTGTGCTGCGTTGGAGCGGCAGATCGCGGCTTTGGAGGCCAGGCTGGCCCAGGGGAACACGACGCAAAGGTGGCTATGGCGCTTGTTGGCGGCGTTTCAAAGTAGCGGCGCCGGGCGGCCGAATTTGGTGGCGCTGGGTTGTTGATAGTCACCAAAGTTACTGAGGTTGTGTCGCGGAAGAGATCAAAGCGTTGGGACTGGTCAGGTCAGCTGGTCCGTCTTCGAGGTTTCGCACCGCCGGTCAGAAGTTATACTGAAAGAGCCCGCTGAGCCGATTGGCCTCGGCATGCTGTCCGTCGAGGTTTGTGCGTTGGCCCCGGATGTACTCGATGCCGAACGACATCCGTGTAATCGGAATCCACCACAAGCTGGCCGCCAGGTAATTTGCCGCGTCATACGTGGTTCCGGGCTGACCAGCCGTGTTGGCGACGTCGACCTTCGAATAGGTGAAATTCATCAGCCAATTCTCATTGAACCAGTTTTCGTAGCTGGCGTTCCACCCGGTTGCGTAGACCAGATTGAACTGGCCCGTCAATGGGTCGACTTGCCCGTCGAGTCCCTGTCCGGCCAGGTCCTGGATATACCGCCCAACGCCTTGGCCCAATGTCCCCTGTAGCAGGATGCGACTACGTGTCAGGCCGGAGGGATCTTCGTCGCGCACCGGATCGGTGCCCATCAGGATGGCCCACGGGTGCAACACGACGTTTCCGCTAAAGTCGACGCCCGTGTGCTGAACGACGTCGCCGCCAGTCGGCTGGTAGCCGATAGTACGAGCGATGGCGGCCGCCTGCACGTGGCCCCGGTCCCGCTCATAACGGATATGCGTCGCGAAGTCAGGAGTATTCTGAACGTTGCTGCCGAGCCCGTTGGTGGTGATGTCCGAGAACGGTCGCTCGATGCTCGTTGCCCAATACAAGCCGTCGAGCCCCACCGGCAGCGTCATACGCGCCAGCGGTTGTCGTTGGTTCGTCCAGCTATTGGGCCCCTGAAAGTCGACGAGGCTCGGCCAGTTCGTGCCGTCCATGAACACGCTGTTCTGTTGACCGAAACGAAAGTAGCCGAAGTCGAAGAATGCATGTCGAAGTCGGAAGGGGTTGCCACCGCCGCCGGCGGCTTGAGCGGGCCCGTTGAAAAAGTCGCCTTCGATAAAAGTGTGTACATTCCAATCGCAGAACTCGGTAGGCGTCCACGATTCCAACGTGAACCGGCTCATGCGGCCGCTGGCGTTGAAGTTCGTTCCGGTTTGCTGCGGCACGGGAATGGTGTTCGGCACGAACGAATCGGTACTGCCGATCGGATTGAAGTCGCCGAGCAGCGCGAGTCGAACGAAGCCGCGCAGACGAAACGACGTATTGGTGCCTGGCACCAGGAACGATCCTGGCATCATCCCCGGGGTGACAAACCGGCCTTCCTCGGCCGCCGGCGGCCGAGCCGGCGGCCAGATGGGAATAAAGATGGGGACGCCGGGAGCGTCCTGATATTCGCGCTCCTGCTCGTACCCTGGCGGTGAATAGTCGGCCAACGGCCGCGCGCCTAGTCCCCAAGTGTTGTAATAGCTTTGTTCGTAGACGTAGGCTGGCATCGGCCGGACCGTCCAGAGTGGCCGGTAGGCCGTGGCGCCGGGCGCGTCCTGGTAGTCGTCCGAACGATCCGGAGCAGCGTTGTCGGCCGACGGCTGCTGCTCTTGATACGAAGCAAGCAGCCCCGGTTTGCCGCCCATGTTGGAGATTGCCTCGTCATACACGGCCTTGGTCGTGGCGTAGCCACCACCGGAAATTGCAGACGGAGGATTCGCAGAGGGTAGAGTTGCTGTGGCGACCGACGGCGCCGGCTGAGCAGGCGTAACTGTTGGCGCCGTCGAGACTGGTGGCAATCGTGTCTGCGCGCTGGCCGAACTGTGGCCCCAGAGGCCCGCGAGAATCGCGAGCGCCGCGATCGTCCTTGTCGAGTTTCTTGGACACATCGTGCTGGGATCCCCCGTGCATCTGGCCGCACCGCACAATCGTTAGAATCGTTGATACACTCCTTATCGGTGGGGTTTGCGGAAGTGTTTAAGGAATGTCAGTTTGCGCGGTCGCCGTAAATGGCCTGGCTTAACGAGGGTTGCCTGTACTGTGATCGCCATTGAAGACGCCAGGTCCGCCTGCCCCTGTTTCATGGAATCAATTCGCCTTTGGCTGCGGCACTTCCACCTACGAACACTGGTTGAACAAGCACTGGTTGTCCAATGCTACGTATTCCCAAGCGCTCGCCGTGAGCATCGGCGGTCAGCCTGCGAACACCTAACGAGCAGGCAAAATATCTGGCGATAAGCGTGTGGTGGATTCCGGTCACGAACATTGCCGATTGGGCTCGAATACGATTGGGGCCAGCGCGAAAACCTCGACGGGCAGGATGCCCGCGCCCGACGGCTCGGAGGGCTGTTCCATTACAACTTCTAACGGCCCTAGACCGCACCTCCTCTGCGGCGTCGGCACCCTTTGCCGGCGCAAATTCTTAGCATTTGTCCGGTTTTTCTCCCGAGCAAACGCCTTCGGACCACCGGACTCACAACGCTTAACCAGGCATAATCCTGTTTTGGCATGAGACACGGGCGAGAGGTTCGACTCATGTTCCCTCGACCGGTTGCCTGGGAAGCTTCGTGCCTTCTGCTTCATTTCGTGCTAGCTGGGAGGGGCGGCTAACGCTAGAATTTCCGAGCGACGTCTCTCATCGCGGATTAGGGCCGTCCGGCCGTTTCTACGACTAATGGCGACCGATTTCTTCATGAACACTGAATTGGCGGTCGTTCTGGTTCTGCTCTCCGCCGCAATCGCGATGTTCGCGATCGGCAGACCGCGAATGGACGCCGTGGCGCTGATCGTGTTGACCGTGCTGCCCTTCACCGGCGCGATCACGATGGGCGAGGCACTGGCCGGATTCAGCGATTCGAACATCGTCCTTATTGCAGCGCTTTTCGTGATTGGAGACGGCCTGGTGCGCACTGGCGTGGCCCGGCGACTCGGTGACTGGCTTACCGCGACGGCGGGCCGCAGCGAAAGTCGCTTGATCGCGCTATTGATGGTGGTCGTGTGCGGGCTAGGCGCCATGATGAGCTCGACCGCCGTCACCGCCATCTTCATTCCGGTAGCGCTGCGCATCGCGCGGATCACCGGCACGCCTCCCAGCCGATTGATGATGCCGCTCAGTTCCGCCGCTCTGATCAGCGGCATGACGACGCTGGTAGCGACCGCGCCGAATCTGGTCATTAACAGTGAGCTCATCCATCACTTGGAGCAACAAGGGCAGACAGGCGCGACAGGCTTTCATTTCTTCAGCTTTACGCCCTTCGGCGTGCCGATTCTGGCGGTTGGGATCGTCTACATGCTCATTGCCCGGCGCTGGCTGCCTGCCAGAAGCGACCCGCAAGCCACAGCGCTGGGCCGTCCGAGTCTGGCCAACTGGGTTGAGGAATATAAGCTCGCGAACCGAGAACAGCGCGTTCGCGTGACCTTCGCCTCGCCGCTGGTCGGAAAGACGCTCGAGGAACTGCGACTTCGCGACCAGTCCGGCGCAAGTATCGTCGCTATCGAACGCGACGGAATACTGCTTCAGCCAACGGCGAAGTCCTTACTGCGAGCCGGCGATATTTTGCTCGTTGACCTGTTCGCGCCTGGCGCCGACGCCGCGACGCTACGGCAACTGTACGCGCTTGAGCCCTTACCGCTTAGCGGCGTGTACTTCACTGACCGATCGCAGGAGATCGGGATGGTGGAGGTGATCATCCCGGCCGACTCGGAACTCGTCGGCAAGACGGTTGCCGAAGCCAGGTTCCGCGACCGCTCCGGCTTGACGGTGATCGGCCTGCGACGCGGCACTGCTGCGCACGAGCAAGGCTTGCAGAATGAGAAACTCAAACTTGGCGACACGCTACTCTTGATTGGTCCCTGGAGGGCTATCCAAAATGTGGCCAGCGGCAGAGAACTGGTCGTTCTCAACCTGCCGGCGGAGCTCAATGAAGTGTTGCCCGTCGCCGGCAAAGCGCCGCACGCGATCTTCTGCATGGCGCTCGTGATCGTGCTCATGGTCAGCGGCATCGTCCCCAACGTGCAGGCGGCCCTGATCGGCTGCCTGCTGATGGGTGCGCTGGGTTGTGTCAGCCTGGAGAGCGCGTACCGCTCGATCGACTGGAAGACCATCGTGCTGATCGTCGGAATGCTGCCGTTCTCCACCGCGCTTCAACGGACGGGCGGGGTCGAATTGGCGTCCGACGCACTGATGGCCGTCACCAGCGGCGTGGGAACCTACGGCGTGCTCGCCGCCCTCTTTGCAATCACCGCGCTGCTCGGTATGTTTATTTCCAATACCGCCACGGCCGTGCTGATGGCTCCGGTCGCTTTGGCCGTCGCGGACGAATTGAAGGCATCGCCGTATCCGTTGGCAATGATCGTGGCTTTAGCCGCTTCCACGGCCTTCATGACACCGGTCTCGTCGCCGGTGAACACGCTCGTGGTGACTCCGGGCAATTATACGTTTGGCGACTTCGTGCGCATCGGCGTGCCGTTCGCCGCGATGGTTATGGTCATCAGCGTTATCATGGTACCCTGGCTGCTGCCACTCTAACCTCAAAGACGGCCGCTATCCGAACGCTTTTTTAAGGACTGCCCACATGAGCCAGGCGAGTGAATCCTCAAAGACGACGATGCAGAAATTCCTGGATCTGGTCGAGAAGGTGGGAAACAAGGTTCCCCACCCGGTGATCATTTTTCTGACTCTCATCGCAATCGTGATTGTGCTGTCCGCGGTTTTGTCCGCGGCTGGAACGAGTATCTCTTATGAGACCATCGTGCCGATAAGCGCGGTCGAGGCGACAACTACCGCCGAGCACATCGACTACGATACGGGGTTGTCCGTGTCCTACCAGCCGCTCGCCGCGAAGTCGTACAAGATCGAGACGCGAACGGTGGCGCCGCGCAGCCTGCTGACCACCGAAGGGATTCGATTCATCTACTCGTCGCTGATTCCGAATTTCATGGGATTCACCGCCGTCGGGCTGATGATCGTGGCGATGGTGGGCGCCGGCGTGGCCGAGGAGTCGGGACTGGTGAAGGCGCTCATTCGCAAGCTCGTGATGGTCTCGCCGGGGTGGGCCCTGACCTACATCCTGGCCTTCGTCGGCATCGTGTCGAGCATCGCCGCCGATGCAGGTTACCTGGTTCTGATTCCGCTAGCGGGAACAGCCTTCCTCAGCGTCGGCCGACATCCGCTGGCCGGGCTGGCTCTGGGGTTTGCCGCCGTGGCGAGCGCCTTTACTGTGAATATGTTGATCAAACCGCTCGATGCGGTGCTCGTCGAGTTCACCAACGACGCGATTCACCTGGTCGACCCCGACAAGTCGATCGGGCTGGCGTCCAATTTGTGGTTCTCGATTGCGTCGGTGCTTTTACTGTCGGTGGTCGTGGCTTTGATTACGGAGAAGATCGTCGAGCCGCGTCTCGGAGCTTACAAAAAAGAGGGGACGTCCTCCGGCAAGAAATCCGATGGCAAACAGTCCGAAGATCAAAGTGCGGGGATTTCAGTCGACGAATCGCGCGGACTGTGGTGGGCGTTTTGGGGATTCGTCGCGGTTCTGGTCGCCTTCGGCTTCCTCACGCTGCCGACGGGAGCGCCCTTGCGTCATCCCGAAACGGGTACGCTGATCGGCAGCTCGCCGTTCATGAACGGCTTGATCGCCTTGATCATGGTGGCGTTCCTGGTGACTGGAGCCGCTTATGGTTTTGGCGCCAAAACCATGAACAGCGTCACGGATATCATCAAAGCCATGGAGAAGGCGATGGCCGGACTGGGCAGCCTGATTCTGCTCTTCCTGGTCCTCAGCCAATTCGTCGCCTACTTCAACTACACCAACATGGGGACGATTCTGGCGTTGAATATGTCTGAAACGCTCAAGGCGGCCAACTTTCCTCCGCTGCTGTTGCTCATCGGGTTTATCGTGGTCGTTGGCATCATCGACCTGCTCCTCACCGGGGCGATCGCCAAATGGGCCATCTTCGCGCCCATCTTCGTGCCGCTGCTCATGAACCTCGGCATCGCTCCTGAAGCCGTGCTGGCTGCCTACCGGGTCGCCGATTCGCCGATGAACTCGATCACGCCACTCAACGCCTACTTCGCGCTGGTCGTTGCGTTCGCAATGAAGTACGACAAGAACGCGGGTGTCGGCACGGTCGTGTCCCTGATGTTGCCTTACGTGGTGATCATGTTCGTGCTGTGGACGCTACTCTTCGCGGCCTGGCAAATCATGGGACTTCCTTGGGGTTTGTAACGATGCAAGAGTCAGCCGCCGCGGATACTCAACTTTCCGATTCCTTATCAGGCTTAAATAGAGGACTGGCATCATGAGCAACAAGAACATCCCGTTGGACGCGAAGGCCGCCGAGGACCATCTGATGCGGTTCCTGGCCGTGGAAGGGGTCACAGGGCAGGAAAAGGCCATCGCGGAGGCGGTCTCCGACGAATTGCAGAAGGTAGGGGTTCCCGCGTCCGCCATCCGCTTCGATAGCGTGAACAAACGCATTCCGCTGCCGACGCAAACCGGCAATCTGCTGGTCGATCTGCCCGGCACACGCCCCGGTCCGCGGCTGCTGTTCTCCACGCATCTCGATACGGTGCCGCTGTGCGCCGGCGCCAAGCCGAAGCGTGAGGGAGACCGCATCGTCTCCGCGAGCGGCACCGCCCTGGGTGGCGACAATCGCACCGGCTGCGCGGTGCTGGTGTCTCTGGTTGAAACACTTCTCAAGCATAAGCTGCCGCATCCGCCGCTCACGCTGCTGTTCACCGTGCGCGAAGAGAGTGGGTTGCATGGGGCACGCGAGCTCGACCCGGCCGACCTCGGTGGAGCCACGATGTGTTTTAACGTCGACAGCAAGCTGCCTGCCGAGTTGATCACAGGCGCCGTGGGGCAGGAGAACTGGGACGTGGAGATCAAGGGGAAGGCGGCGCATGCGGGCGTCGCTCCGGAAAAGGGTATCTCGGCAACGCTAGTGGCTTCCATTGCACTGACAGAAGCGCATCGCGGCGGGTGGTTCGGCAAAGTGGTCAAGCCGAACGGGCATGGCACCAGCAATGTCGGGATCTTTGGCGGCAAGAATGACAAAGCCGCCGGCGATGCCACGAACGTGGTGACCGACTACGTGCATATCAAGGGCGAGGCTCGCAGCCCCGAGTTGACCTTCGCCGCCGCCATCACCACTGCCTATCGCGAAGCATTCGCCAAAGCCCAAGCCGAAGTGAAGGATGCTGGTGGCGCGACGGCCGAAGTGAAGTTTCAGAATGTTCCGTCGTACCCGCCCTTCAAGATTGAGGACGATAGCGACGCGGTGCGGCATGCCAAGCGGGCCGCCGAATCGCTGGGGATGAAACCCACGACGCTCTTCTCCAATGGCGGCCTGGACGCCAATTGGCTGGTCAAACACGGCGTGCCGACCGTCACCATCGGGGCGGGGCAGTACGAGATTCATACGGTCAACGAGTATGTCAACGTGCCGGAGTTCATCGAAGGCTGCCGCCTGGCCGTGGCCCTGGCGACGCTCGAAGGCTAGCTTGATCAAGAATCATTATTCCGCGGAAGGATTACAAGTGAGTCGTAGCAAAAACATTGGGGCAATCCTCTGTCTCATGGCGATGGCCTTCTTCACCGGCTGGCCTGTGTGGAAGTGGATGAATGCCAGAGCCGTCAGTGCCTCGTTGCAAGAGAGGACGAAGACGCTGGTTGAAAAGAACCCGCAACTGCAACTTGCATGGACGATCGCCATGCAAGACGATGTGCTGACCTATCCCGAGGCAAAAGTGCTCGTGGAGGGGGCCGGAGATAAGGTCGGCCCGGAGGAATGACCAATTGGCCCGACCAGAGCGCGCAAGTGCATCGCTTGAGGTCGGGGCAATGCAAAGGGCTGACGTACTGTTCGAGGCTCTCGCGTTTCCAACGTTCGTGCGTTGGCTAGCATCCTCAAATCCGAAACATCATGTTCAAACCCGCGAGGAGAATTTCATGGCAACGTTGGTTATGATTGGCTACGAAAGCGAAGTGAAAGCGGAAGAGGTGCGGCTAGCCCTGCTCAAGATGCAGAAAGATTACCTGATCGACCTGGCCGATGCGGTGGTGGTCGTGCGCGACGCCAATGGCAAGGTCAAGCTGCGTCAGATGTACAATCTCACCGCCGCCGGGGCAGTCAGCGGCGGTTTCTGGGGGGCTCTGATCGGCCTGATGTTCCTGAATCCGCTTTTTGGCGCAGCCATTGGGGCTAGTGCCGGGGCGATCTCCGGGGCACTGCGCGACGTGGGCATCGATGATGGAGTCATGAAGAAACTTGCGGAAACGCTGACGCCCGGCCACGCGGCATTGTGCGTACTCATTCGGCAGATGACCCAAGACAAAGTCTTGGAGGAGCTCAAGCCGTTCGGCGGGACCGTCATCAAAACGAATCTTTGCCATGAAAACGAGGCGAAGCTCAGAGCGGCCTTGCAGCCGGCCCAGTAGTCCGCTGCGTCGAGCGCCGCCTCAGCGTCCATGCGAGCCGAAGACGGCGAGGCGGTGCGACACGCCAAGCGGGCGGCGAAAGCGATCGGTCTGAAACCGAGCACCCTGTCTTCCAACGGCGGCCTGGACCCCAACTGGTTCGTCAAGTACGGCCTGCCAACGGTGACCATCGGCGCTGGGCAATACGAGATCCACACAGTCAACGAGTACGTAGATCAGCCCGAGTTCGCCAATGGCTGCCGCCTGGCGGTGGCCATTGCGACGCTGGAGGGCTAACCGGCGGCCGGGCGGATACTGGAAGTAGGCCCCGGTGCGGCCGATCGGGAGGTACGGCCTGGGCGCTGAGTCGGCGCTCGAGGAAGATCAACAACAGCTTGCGATTATGGCCCAAGGGTAGTCCGCGTCGGAATCTATTAGGAGCAAAACAGTGTTATCGCGTGCCGATTTGAAGTCCTTTCAAGCTCATCGCCACTACCCCTCGGTTTCGATCCTCGCGCCGACGCACCGGACCGCGCCGCTCAACAAGCAAGATCGGATCAAGGTGAAAAATCTCGTGAACAAGGCGATCGATCGTCTTCACGGAGAGTTCAAGAAGCGCGAGGTCTCCACGGTTGTCAAGAATTTGCATGATCTCGTCAAAAAGGTGGACTGGCAGCACACGCTCGATGGTCTGGTCCTCTTTGCCAGTCAGAAACAGTCCGCCGCGATCAGCCTGCCGTTCCGAGTGAAGCCGCGGGCGATCATCGACGAGACCTTCGCCACCCGCGACCTGGTCTATGCGTTCAATCGGGCACCGGCTTACCGCGTCCTCGTGCTGAGCCACACGCCCCACCTGTACAGCGCCTGGACAACCGTGCTCGAAGAACACACCGCCAAGCCGTTCCCGATGGCCCATCGCGGTGCCGGCGGGGGGTCGAAACTTCCCGGCGGTAAAGGGATCAACCGCTCCGGTGTGCGCGACGACGCGATGCGCACCTTCTTTCGCGCGGTGGACGATGCCGTCGCTGCGTTGCATAAGGCCAATCCGCTGCCGCTCGTTGTCGTGGGCGTGGAACGCAACCTGGCGTTCTACCAGGAGGTGACCCGCCAATCCGGATCGATCGTCGGCATGCTGGCCGGCAATCACGACAAGACCACGTCGAGTGCGCTGGGCAAGCTGATCTGGCCGGTCTTCGAGTCGGGGGCAACCGTCCGCCGCACTGAAGCGCTCGTGCAGTTGGACGAGGCGGTCAGCGCCCACACCCATGCCTCCGGAATCGCCCAGGTCTGGCGTGAGGCGGCCAGCGCGATGTGCCGGATTCTGTTGGTCGAGAAGGACTTCAAATATCCGACCGACGTAAGCCCGGACGGCAATGTGCTGTTGCCTCACACGGGCGGCCCGACGTCGCTGGATGACGCCGCGGACGAGGTGATCGAACGTGTCATGAACACCGGCGGCGAGGTCTATTTCTACCCATCGGGTGATCTGGGCGTCCATCAGAAGATCGCGGCGGTGCTGCGGCGTTGAGTATCGCTCGCTGGAATGCCTGATGCTGCACGCGGAAGCAGCCGATCAGGCGGCCTCGACCGTCTGCAAACTTGGCGGCGTCAGCGGGCCTGGAAATGGCAGAGTTGGCGCCCTAAGATGGTGTCTCACCCGGAGGTTTCCCAATGACGAACCCGCAGCCCGTTACCCTGGTCGTGGACGATCGACCGGTGGAGGTGGTCGTCATCAGCCACTCCCCACTCTTCTATTGGTGGCCTGTCTGGGCGGTCGGGTTTCTGATGGCCGGGCTATCGTACTGGCACGGTGACCAAGTTGCATTTGTACCCCCAGGTACCGTGGCCGAAAGGGGGAAGCAGGTCGAGGGATACGATGGTCCACGGGACATTCTGATCGCCCCGGCAGGTCGGACACTGCCGGCCGCGTCCGACGAATTAAACCAACCCCGGCTGCGCATGACGGCCAGCAACAACCCAGGCATCATTTGGGCAGTGACCCTATGTATCGTGGTGGTCGTCACCCACATTCAACTCCGGGGGCTGTGGTCGCTGGTCTTGATTGCCGCCCTCGGTTTCGCGGCCGTTCTGCTCGCCGTCTTGGGACTATGGGACCCGATCTTACGGTTCGTCCGGATCATTGACATTCACATGAACGCTTTCGGCTACCTGTCGATCTCCCTGTTCCTATTTGTGATCTGGCTGCTCACGTTCCTGTTGTTCGACCGACTGAAGTACATGATCTTCACGCGAGGCCGACTCCGGGTGCGGAAGGCAATTGGTGAGGGAGAGACGGTCTTCGACATCCGTGGAATGGTGGTCAAAAGACATCGGGACGACATGTTCCGGCACTGGTTGCTCGGGTTTGGGTCCGCCGACCTCACGGTCCACACGTCGGGTACGAAATCCCAGCAAATCGAAATGCCGAACGTCCTCCGAATCGATCGCAAGCTGGCGCTCATCAACACAATGCTTCAGGAGTTGGAGGTGATTAAAGGGCGGTAACGTACCGAGTCTCGATTATCGGCTGTCTCGTGTTCAAAAGAGGGGACTCAGCAACCGGGCCAGGTTCTGGGCCGACTTCCTGCCGAATGACCGTTGCTTCCAGGTCGGAAGGGTCAACAAGCGAGAGTTCCCATAGTAGCGTTCTTGCTCGGCTGCGAGTTCGGCCGCAACGCCCGGGTCGTAGATAATCAGCATCACCTCAGCGTTCAGGGCAAACGAGCGGATGTCCAGGTTGCTCGTGCCGACGACGGCCACCGAGTCGTCGATGCTCAGGTGCTTGGCGTGCAGAAACTTCATCCGGTAGACGTGGATGCGGACTCCGGCTTCCAGCAGCTCCTCGTAATAGGACTCTTGTGCCAGCGACACAAGCCACTGATCCCCCTCCTCCGATACAACTAGGTGAACATCGACCCCGCGGAGCACGGCCGTTTGCATCGCCTGGAGCAACGGCTCATCCGGGATGAAATAGGGCGTCGTGAGGACCACCTGCTTGCGGGCCCCGTGAACCAGGGCAATGAAGAGCCGTTGGTTGTTTTGGGTGGAAAAGGCTGGTCCACTCGGCAGCGCCTGGGCCGGGATGCCGCCCGCAATCTCGGGGCCAGGGAATTCTGTTTCGCCGTTGAGGGTCTCGTCGGATTCCAAGAACCAGTCTGACGCGAAGATGTATTGGAGCTCCAGGACGACCGGGCCGGTGACGCGGACCATCAGGTCCTCATAGGAGATGCCCTGCTTGAAGTCCGCGCAAATCAGGTTCTGCGAGCCGATGTAGCCGACCCGTCGGTCGATGACGGCGATCTTGCGGTGGTTGCGCAGATCCAAGCGCGCCTTTCTCCAGGGCCAGAGGCTGACCGGGAGCATGGCATGAACCACGACGCCCAGCGCCGTCAGCTTCGGGTGCAGGGTGCGCAAGCCCGCCCTGGAACCGATCGCATCAGCGAGTACCCGACAACGGACGCCGCGCTTGGCGGCCCGGCCGAGGGCTTCGATGACAGGTGCAGTCGCGAGGTCGTCCGCGAAGATGTAGAACAGCAAGTGGACGTGATGCTTCGCCTGATCGATGTCGGTGACGAAACGGGCGAACAATCCGTCATAATCAACCAGCAGCTCCACGGCATTGCCACCCAGGATCGGGCTCTGGCCCAGCTTTTCCGCGAGGGTTACTGCCTGGGACAGCGCCGGACCAACTTCGGGGTGAAAGATGTGCGGGTGGTTGGTGAGCCGGTCGACGACCTTGGCCATCGCCTGGGGTAGCTTGGCCAACTGCTGCGTCTGCCGGCGAGGCAGATTCGCCCGACCAATCAGCAGGTAGAGTAGCAGGCCGACCCACGGCTCGAACATGATCAATAGCAGCCAGCCCTTCGCCGCCGCGGGCGTGCGACGAAAGGGGACAACGACCAGCATGACCAGCCGGATCAACCATTCACTGACAAAGAAGATCCAGGCCCACAAAGTCAGGTCTATCCAAGTCATGGAAGATCATTCCCCTTCTACTCTTCTACTCGGACCGAGCGAGGGAATTGGCGGTGACTATCGCTTGTCGTCACGCCGGAAGTAGCGGCCGACGCGGCCGA
>JANNTE010000086.1:0-5318 GCA_031403365.1 Betaproteobacteria bacterium
GCGGATTTCGCCGCCCCGAAAGCCCGGGAGAGATCGCTGAGAGTCTCGACTGCCATCACCTCATGGCACGATTTGGGGTTGCGTAAACGCGAATGATCCGTTCTTAAACTCGACTGCCCATAGAACCTTGGCGGGCTGCAATGCGGCAAAAGCATCTCCCGCAGGCGCGGTGATTTTAACGGCGATGGGTTCCGCTTTGCACATGTCCCCAGCGTAAGGAATCTGGTTCACGATGATCTGACCAGTGCGCGGATGCATGGCAGGATAATTCAAGGTGCCCGCCACGCCTTGACAAGGTTCGTTCGAAGGCTTGATATCCACGGTGACGAAGGGTTCGCCGTTCAGTATTCCCGTCGAACGCTTCGTTTGCCCCCGCGTTTCCACCCTGGAACTCCCGTTACGAACCGGCCATGCGTAAAACTCTCTCAGTGCGGCGGACACTTTTTCTTCCGGTCCGTATACCCCCTGGAGCATCCAGCGGCCTTTCGAGCCATCGGCGGAATCGTAACCCTCGATATCGACAAAAAAGTACACCGATTGGTAGGGGGAAATTCCAAAACCTTTGCTGGCCTGATAGATGTTGATCGCACCAGTCGTACCTGGAACCGGTTTGATTCCCGGCGGCAGCATCTTGGCTATTTCAGTTTCCTGCCAAGCGACCCCGACAATGACATGGTTGGACCCGGCGATCTGAAACGGGGGCACGGGAAGATTTTCCGCTGCCGTGACATTCGTACAAAAGTGACCCAATACCGCAGTCAGCAGCACCAAGCCTGAAAATGATTTCGCCTTTCGCATTTGTTCCTCCTCAAAAAATTGATCCGTGATTGCGCTGTTTTTGCGGAAAACTGCTACTTCAGCCGATACGTACATCCTCATAGCCCACCGAGGAAGACCTCGAAACGTTACAACGACTACAAGCCCCGCTCAGAGATTTTTGAATTGTCGCTTCTACCAAATGCGCGTCCGCTATGGTGGCCGATCGCCGGTTCTTCGCTTGCCCATCGGCTTGGTTGCCGGCCTAGTAGATCTGCCACACAGAAACGCCCAAAGCTCCTCAGCGCTTGCAAAAGCCTTACGCTCCGGGCCACCGGCACGCTCGATTAGGCCGGCCACTTCCTTGCCGGGTTCGGAACTGCGCCGGTAGATTCGGACAATGTAACTGTCGTCCAAGATAGCACCCCCGGTAGTGACCTTGCGCCGGTCTCAGGGCGTTTCCCACTCCCACTCGATGTCGTCCCAGTTCACCACGGGCGTAACGGTGACGAAGTTGAACTTTCCCTTGCCCTTGATCCCCGTGAACGGCCCAGTTCCTCCCAGAAGGGTCACAGTACCGGATGACCCTTTGTCGTTATCCTTGTAGTCGCAGCGTGCAAAGAGTTTGTGGCCTTCCGTGGTCGTAAAAGTCTTCATGCAGTAGCCGCCGGTCGTTGCGTCTCCGACGAACTGGACGATGTAGTGCGCCCGGTCCAGCATGCGATCGAGCTTGTTTCCTCCGGCATTGTGAAACAGCAGTCCCTCCTGTTCGCCCATCCACGCTGTTTTGTAGGGGTGTCCGTCGGGGGTCTTGATCTCATGGAATTTGGTGTTGTTGAGCACGGAATGCCCAACAAATTTTCCGCGCTCGGCGTGAGCCGGCAACGCGAGGATTGCTGCACATGCCAGCAATAATGTGGATAGGCGGTGAATCATGGTTTGCGACTCCATTGTGGTTGTCAGGCGCGACATGCGCCCTCGAAAACAACGATACCGCCGGGTCGCCACAAATCGCCTACAGATTGACGAACCCGAATAGCGGGGGGGGGTCCATTAACCGGGCAGCGCGGGATTCTCGGCTTGTAGCGAGCGTGCCAATGCCTGGGTCGGTTCCGAGGGAGCCATTCCCAGCGCGACGGACAGGAGTTTGCGCAGTTTGCGGTAGGCGCCCATCGCTTCGGTATGCCGGCCAATTGCCCGATAGCAGCGCATCAGGCCCAAATAAAAAGGCTCAGCCAAATCATCGGTGCTTATTCCTCGCTGGTAACAATAGATGGCGGCCTCCCACTGCGCGAGACTTTCAAGGTGTTTCGCGGCCCTTTCGATGACGTGCAGGAACCGGCCGCGCAGCCGCTCACGCTGCTTCAATGACCAGGCGGTTCCGGTATCGGCGGGCAGGAACTCGCCGGCGTACAAATCCATTACCTCTGACAGGCGGCCTTGGCTTATGCTTTCAAGCTGGGTCGTCTCGTGTGTTACCTTCTCGAACGCCCTTGCATCAGTCCAGATCACATTCTCGTTGAGGCTCAACCCACCATCGCTCATGACGACTGCGTGCGCGTGGCCCAGAAGTTTTCTCAATCGAAACAGATTTACGTCGAGCGCTTTCGCCGCCAAATCCGCATCCTCGCCAGGCCATAGCGCGTCGCTTATTCGATGCTCCGGTACATTGCTGCCGCCAAAAGCAATCAGGCACTTGAGCAAAGCGAGCAGCTTCTTGGGCGCTTTCCCGCTGAAATTCAGACGCTTGCCATCGCAGACAATCTCGAAGCCACCGAGAGTCCGGATACACACCGGCCAGGGCCAGCACACGGGCGCATCGGCGGGCGCCTTGATCCCGAGTCGCCGGATGGTCTCTTCGACATAGTCGACATCGAGTCCTGCACGCAGAGCTGTAGCAAACAGCTCGCCGATTACCGAAGCAAAGCGAATGGTTTGCGGATAGCAGAAGTTCTGCTCGCGTGCAAGTTCGAGCGCATTGGCAAGCAGTGCCAAGCCTCCGGTTCTGTCGCTGTGTTTCAGCGCCAAGTAGGCTTCCAGGAATCTCGCTACACACTCAAAATAGAAAAAGCAGGTACCAGAAATCAGTGAACGCAACCGCACTAGCGCGCGATTGGCCGAATTGGCATCTCCAAGAACCGTTCGCCCGATGGCCCAATGTACGACAGTAAGGATTTCGATATAAGTTACCCCGACTGCGGAGGTGCGCTCGATAGCGTGCTCTCCAACTTCTGCCACGATTCGGTAGTTTCCGTGAAGAGCCTCAAGTTGTACTCTTGCTTCGTCCAGATGCCATGCATCCATTGGTCGGCCTGGATCCGCAGCGGAGACCATCCGCTGAAACCAGAATTTCGTCCGCATCGAATCGCCTTCCGACGCTGCTGAAGATAATTGGTAGCTGGCAATCAGAAGCAACGTACCAGTCAACTCGCGAAATCCATGGGACTCGCAAAGATCGATTGCCCGGTCCAGCGACTCTCGCGAAGTACTGTAATTACCGGATAGTTCGTAGTGATAGCCAAGCCGCAAATGCCACCAGAGTTGATTGAGAGGAGTCAGATCCGGAAGCGACGCCAAAGGCGCGCAACGGCTGACCACGCTGCGTCCAAGATCCATATTGCCAGAGATATTGCAGTAGCTAAGCAAAATGACCGCTGTCGCCATCTTACTGTTGGGCTCAATATCGGCGTCGACAAAATCCGACATTCGTTGCACGACACTCCGAAGCATGCAATTTCCCGGGTCTACATAGAGCATGCCGGTGAGCAGGCTTGTGTGCACTTTGCGCGTAAGATCGGCGCGCCCGTCGAGCCGTACCCGGTTGATCAGCGATTCCAGAATTCTTACCCATTGCCTAACCGGACGGAAGTCGGACCATTCGAAAAAATAACTGTCGATAATCGCAGCCACAGCCAAAGCGTAGTGATCCAGATCGCGGTCCTGTGAAAACTTCGCCGCCACCAATTCAAGATGTTTTCGCGCACTGGCGGGATCCGACTGGAGCAGGGAAATGCCTACCCAGTACCGCAATCGAGGTCTCCCGTCGAGAAGGTGGTCGGGCAACGAAGAAATCCAATCGCGAAGTGTCTGGTTTCTGCCTCTTGACAGCAGCGATTCCGCGCTAGCCTCGATCAGGCGGGCCGCCGCAGCCCAGTCATCGGCTTCCAGGTAAAGCCGAACGGCCTCTTCAATTTCAGCGCGAGCCTCCAGCGCTTTTGCTATTCGAAATCGGATAGCGCGATCGGCAGTGGGACCGAAGACATTCGGGATACGGGAAATCAAAAAGTCGCGAAAAAGGGCGTGATACCAGTAAACCGGTTCTTTCGCATTTCGCCGGTGCGTGAACAAATGCCGCCGATAGAGGTCTTCCAGAATGTCGGCGGCGCCGGAATTTCCGGTAACCTCGGATGCAAGCGATACCGGCACCTGGGAAAGCAGTGCCGTCGTGACCAGGAATTCCTGGGTAGAAGGCGAAACGCGGTTGAAGATTTGTTCGGCGAAATATCCAAACAAGGCCTCGCGCCCGTTGGGCCTCTGACCTGGCGCGCGCGCTATCGAAGTCGAGTCGCTGAGGAGAAGCGTAAGCCCAGCCGCCCAGCCATCGCTGAGATCGTATATGTGACTTAATAGAACCCCCTGCACACTTGAATAAGACGATGCAAGAACCGAGGCTTCTTCGAATGTGAACTGGAGAGCCTCCCAATCGACGAGTTCTACATGTGAATTCGCGATCAACCGGGCGTAACAGTCCGGCGGGGCACTGCGGCTGATGGTGACCAGCGTCGTTCCCTCAGGTAATTCGTCCACTGCCTGCGCAACGATCTGATGCAATTCTTGTCCTGACGCCACCTCCTGATAATTGTCCAGCACCAGCCCGGCACCCTCAGGCAGGCGCGAAAACAGTTCGCGGAAAAAACGCCTTGAAAAGCCCTCAATGTCCAGCAGATATTCCGGGGTCAGTAATTGGAGCGGACGCTGTCCTTTGCGAGTGAACGGCTTTGCCGCTTCGCCCAAGTAATAGAAAAACGTCGCCAGATCCGCGTCTCCGGGATCAACTTGATACCAGATGCCTTTGATTTCGCGCGCATCGAGCCAGGAGGCAACCAGCGTAGTCTTGCCCGCTCCCGGCGGACCGACCATGCAGATCGCGGACTTGTGCTCCCGTGCTTCGTCGAGCAACTCGAACAAGCGCTCTCGATCCACCGCCTTGTGCAAGCGTGGGCGCGTGAGCTTGGCAAGCTGCGGCTGCTTCTTCGGCATTACCCCTCCTGCCGGTTGGCGTAGCGCCCTTGGGAGGCGAGCCTTATGCGAACGGCTATCCGGCTATCATAACCCTGCAGATGAGATAGCAACTAACTGCCACGAGCGAAACCATTTGCCGGCTTGTCGTGCAAGACTTGTCGGTAAAAAAAGAATCCCTTCCGAGATTCGAATTCATGCATGGGGATTGGCGCCTGTGCCTGAAGATCAGGTATCCGTTACGGTGAACATCGCCACCGGCGTGCCGTCCTCCGCTGGTTTGAACACAACGCGGACCCGGGCGCCGATCTTGAGTATGGTGG
>JANNTE010000087.1:0-12890 GCA_031403365.1 Betaproteobacteria bacterium
CACCGATTACCCGGCGCGTGCGCGGCCACCACCTGGCAGATCAGATGGACCATGGGGACGCTGTTGCTGGACATCTGGACGGCATCATCGTCGGACTCACCGGTATCGGTGGTGGATCGCTGATGACGCCGCTGCTGGTGCTGGTGTTCGGCGTGCCTCCGGCAACGGCGGTGGGGACCGATCTGCTGTATGCCTCCATCACCAAAGGCGCTGGTGTTGTTGTGCATGCCCGGCGCGGCAATGTGGACTGGAAACTGGTCGGCTGGATGGCGGCTGGCAGCATACCCGCCGCTTTGCTCGCGCTGGCTGTGCTGAAAACGATTGGCGTCGATAGCACTCAGGTCAGTGGCCTTATCATCGGCTCGCTTGGCATCGCGCTGATCCTCACCGCACTGGCAATTCTGTTCAAGGAGCAGTTGCAGACCATGGGCCGGATGGGTGCAGGCAAAGACTGGCGCGAGCGTCACATCGTGCCGGTTACCATCCTGGTTGGCGGTGTAATCGGAGCGCTGGTAACCTTGAGTTCGGTCGGCGCAGGCGCGGTGGGCGTGGCGGCTCTGTTCTGGTTGTATCCGCTGCTGCCCGCTTCGCGCATTGTAGGCAGCGATATCGCCCACGCGGTGCCACTGACGGCGGTGGCCGGCCTTGGGCATGTCTTCGTGGGGTCGGTGGACTGGCAGTTGCTCGGCAACCTGCTGATTGGTTCTCTGCCAGGCATCTATATCGGCAGCCACCTGAGTGGACGCATCGCAGAACGCTGGTTGCGCCCGGCGCTGGCCACCATGCTGGCGCTGGTGGGTGGCAAACTGGTCTGGGCCAATCTGGTCTGATTATTTTCCAACACTGCGCGTAAAGATTGCCAAAGGTATAAACATCACCATGTACGTCTACGATCAGATTGATCGCACCATCGTCAACGAACGCGTCGCGCAATACCGCGACCAGGTGCGCCGTTTTCTCGCCGGAGACTTGAGCGAGGACGAGTTCCGGCCGCTGCGTCTGCAAAATGGCTTGTACATCCAGCGTCATGCGCCGATGTTGCGCGTGGCCATTCCCTATGGCCTGCTATCGGCGGCGCAGTTGCGCATGCTCGCGCACATTGCGCGACGCTATGACCGCGGCTACGGACATTTCACCACCCGCCAGAACATCCAGTACAACTGGCCCAGGCTGGAGGATTCCCCGGACATACTCGCCGATCTGGCTTGCGTCGAAATGCACGCCATTCAGACCAGCGGCAACTGCGTGCGCAATATCACCTCGGATGAGTTCGCCGGAGTGGCCCCCGATGAATTGCTTGACCCGCGTCCGTTTTGCGAAATTCTGCGGCAGTGGTCCACATTTCATCCCGAGTTCGCCTTCCTCCCGCGCAAGTTCAAGATCGCGATTACCGGCGCGGCGGAAGACCGGGCAGCGACGGCGTTTCACGACATCGGCTTGTATCTGTGCCGCGCGCCCGACGGCGAGATTGGCATGCGCGTATTGGTCGGCGGCGGCATGGGCCGCACTCCGATCGTCGGTCCGATCATCCGCGAGTTTCTGCCGTGGCGGCACATGAACACCTATATCGAGGCGGTGCTGCGCGTGTACAACCGCCACGGCCGCCGCGACAATCTGTATAAGGCGCGCATCAAGATTCTGGTCAAGGCTCTGGGCACCCAGGAATTCGCGCGCCAGGTGGAGGAAGAGTGGACGCTTACCCGCGACGGACCGGATACCCTGACGGATGCGGAACTGGCGCGCGTAACGGGTCATTTCGCAGCGCCGGATTACGCCAGTCGTCCGGCAAGCGAGGGCGAATTCAGCCACCGGCTTGCCACCGATGCGGCATTCGCCCGCTGGGCGGGGCGCGCGGTCCAGGCGCACCGCGTTCCAGGTTATCGCACGGTGGTGTTGTCGCTGAAGAAAACCGGCGTGCCACCGGGCGACGCCACCGCCGAGCAAATGGAACAAGTCGCCGGCTGGGCGGAGCGTTTCGGTTTCGGCGAAGTGCGCGTGTCGCATGAGCAGAATCTGATTCTGCCCGACGTGCGTGCCCAGGAATTGTTCACCCTGTGGCAGGAGGCGCGCGCGGCGGGACTGGCGACGCCGAACCTTGGCCTGTTGACCGACATCATCGCCTGCCCGGGCGGGGATTTTTGCTCGCTGGCGAACGCCAAATCCATACCCATCGCAGAGGCGATTCAGCGCCGCTTCGATGATCTGGATTTCCAACACGACATCGGTGAGCTCAATATCAACATATCCGGTTGCATGAATTCCTGCGGGCATCACCACGCCGGGCATATCGGCATTCTTGGCGTTGATAAGGACGGCGAGGAGTGGTATCAGATTTCCGTCGGCGGCGCCGACGGCTCGCGGGCCGGACACGGACGCAGCGCGATCGGCAAGGTCATCGGACCTTCGTTCAAGGCCGATGACATGCCCGATGTGATCTCCCGGCTGGTGGATATTTATCTTGGGCGGCGCGAGGCCGATGAGCGCTTCATCGATACCGTCGCGCGGCTCGGCATTGCGCCGTTCAAGTCCGGGGTATATGGCACGCCCCTGCGCATGAGCGCGCCGCTGCCCGAGGGAGCACTTGCCGATGGTTGAGATTATTTTGCGCGACACCGTGGTAAGCGATGACTGGCAGGTTCTGCGCCCGCCCGAGAATGAACCGGCATCGATTCCGCCCGGACCCATCGTCGTTCCGCTCAGGGTGTGGATTGAACAACAGGCTGCATTGGCCGCGCGCGGCAACGTGGGCGTCTGGCTGGCGGGCGCCGACGACCCAGCGCAGATCGCGCCGTTCCTGCCATGGCTGCCACTGGTTGCGATCGATTTTCCGAAGTTTACCGACGGCCGTGGCTATTCCATCGCATACCTGCTGCGTTCGCGGTTTGGCTACAAAGGCGAATTGCGCGCGATCGGCGACGTGCTGGCGGATCAGCTTTTTTACATGAAGCGGGTTGGGTTCGACGCCTTTGCCGTGCGTGCCGACAAGAATATCCGGCAAGCCTTGCTTAGCCTGCGCCCGTTCACCGATGCCTATCAGGGCTCCTGGGATAATGCGGTGCCGGCATTTCGCCGCCATGATCGCGCCTGGCCGGCGCAAAGCAAGTCTTGAAGGAAAAGCGGCCATGACCCCGGCGCAGGCACTCTCCGCTCCACATGATCGCGGTTATCCATCTGACGTACTGGTATCGCGCTTGAAGGAAATCGCTGGCGAATTTCACAATGTCGCATTCGCCAGCAGCCTGGGTCTGGAAGACATGGTGGTGGCCGACGCCATCTTCTCGGAACGTTTACCGATCTCGGTATTTACGCTCGACACCGGGCGGCTGCCGCGCGAAACTCTGGATCTGCTTGAACAAATGTGCCGTCATTACGGACGGGAAGTGGAAATCTTCCGACCCAGGGAAGTCGATGTTGCGGCCTACGTGGCAGCGCACGGAATCAATGGCTTCTATGCAAGCGTGGAACTGCGCAAGAGTTGCTGTCACCTGCGCAAGGTAAAGCCTCTGGCGCAGGCGCTCGTGGGTCGCGATGCCTGGGTCACCGGCCTGCGGCGTGCCCAGTCCGTTACGCGCACGGAACTGGCGCTGCGCGAATTCGACGCGGCGCACGGTCTGGTCAAATTCAACCCGCTGGCGGAGTGGACTGAGGCGCAGGTCCGGGCTTATGTGCGCGAACGCCGGGTACCGTACAACGCGCTGCACGATCGCGGCTATCCGTCCATCGGTTGCGATCCCTGCACGCGTGCGATTCGTCCGGGCGAGGACGTGCGTGCCGGGCGCTGGTGGTGGGAATCGCGTGACAACAAGGAGTGCGGCCTGCATATCGCACCGGCAGCCGTCGCCGGAGAAAAAGCACCATGAGCACCGGCATGCAAATCGAAACCACGCGCCTCAGCCACCTGGACTGGCTCGAATCGGAGTCCATCCACATCCTGCGCGAAGTGGCGGCCGAATGCAGCAATCCGGCCCTGCTGTTTTCCGGCGGCAAGGATTCCATCGTGCTGCTCCGGCTGGCGGAAAAGGCCTTCCGTCCCGGCAAGTTTCCGTTTCCGCTGCTGCATATTGATACCGGACACAACTTCCCGGAAGTTATCGCTTTCCGCGATGCGCGCGCGGCCGAACTGGGCGAACGCCTGGTGGTGGGTCACATGGACGACTCAATCCGCGCCGGCCGCGTGCGTTTGCGCTCAGTGGACGAGAGCCGAAACGTACACCAGTCGGTCACCCTGCTCGATGCCATCGCCGAACACGGCTTCGACGCCTGCATCGGCGGCGCGCGGCGTGACGAGGAAAAGGCGCGCGCGAAAGAGCGCATATTCTCCTTCCGCGATGAATTCGGCCAGTGGGATCCGAAGAATCAGCGCCCGGAGTTATGGAGCCTGTACAACACGCGCGTACACAAGGGTGAAAACATCCGCGTATTCCCGATCAGCAACTGGACTGAACTCGACGTCTGGCAATACATCGAGCGCGAGCAACTGGAAGTGCCGTCGATTTACTACGCCCACCGGCGCGAAATTGTGCGCCGGCCCGGCGGCTTGCTGCCGGTCTCCGAACTTGTTCGCCCGAAACCAGGTGAAGCGGTCGAAACCATGTCGGTGCGCTTTCGCACCGTCGGCGACATGACCTGCACTTGTCCCGTGGAATCCAGCGCTTCCAACGCGGCGCAGATCATCGTCGAAACCGCGACGACCCGCATCACCGAGCGTGGCGCGACCCGCATGGACGACCAGACTTCCGAGGCCTCGATGGAGTTGCGCAAGAAGGAAGGGTATTTCTAAATGTCAGCCATTGAAAACATGCAACCCATCGACACTGGCATGCTGCGCTTTTCCAGCGCCGGCAGCGTGGACGATGGCAAGAGCACGCTGATCGGGCGGCTGCTCTACGACACCAAGGCGATCTTCGAGGACCAATTGTCCTCCATCGAGAAATCCAGCCGCAAACGGGGGCAGGCGGACATCGATCTGTCCCTGCTGACCGACGGACTGCTCGCAGAGCGCGAGCAAGGCATCACCATCGATGTGGCCTACCGCTACTTCGCCACACCTTCGCGCAAGTACATCATCGCCGATACGCCCGGCCACGAGCAGTACACGCGCAACATGGTGACCGGGGCATCAACCGCGGACCTGGCCATCGTGCTGGTGGACGCGCGCAAGGGCCTGCTCACGCAGTCGCGCCGCCATGCCTATATCGCCAGCCTGCTGCGCATCCCGCATGTGGTGCTGGCGGTGAACAAGATGGATCTGGTCGATTACTCGCAAAAAGTGTTCGATGACATTCGCCGTGCGTTCGATGAATTCGCGCACGAACTTGATTTCTTCCGCGTCGATGCGCTACCCATGTCGGCGCTGAACGGCGACATGGTGGTCGCGCGCTCGGGCAACATGCCTTGGTACAGCGGACCAACCCTGCTGGAAATTCTCGAAAGCGCGGAAGTGGCGCGCTCCGCCGTGCACGGGCAGTTGTTCTTTCCGGTGCAATTGGTATCCCGCCCTGGCGATAGCGGTGTGGCGGATGCGCGCGGCTACGCCGGGCGCATCGAGTCGGGCAACATCGGTGCGGGAGACGCCATCACCGTATTGCCGTCCGGCCAAACCTCGCGCGTGCGCGCGGTGCGCACCTTCGAAGGGCCGGTCGAGCGCGCGCAGGCGCCGCAATCCGTGACTGTGATTCTGGAAGACCAGCTCGATATTTCGCGCGGCGAAGTGCTGACCGCGAAGGGCGCTTCATTAACCGTGGCTCGGGATTTCGAGGCCACCCTGTGCTGGCTGGCAACCGAGCCGTACAGTCGCGAGCGGCGTTATCTGATCAAGCAGGGCGCGCGCGTTACCAAGGCCGCGTTCGGCACACCGCAATATCGCACCAATGTGAACACGCTGGCGCAGGAGCCGGTCGACGTTTTCGTGCTTAACGACATTGGGCGCGTGTCGGTGAAGACCGCCCAGCCGATGGCATTCGAGCCTTACCGGATCAACCGCGCGGCAGGCAGCTTCATCGTCATTGACGAATCGAACAACAATACGGTTGCCGCCGGACTCATCGGATAGGCAAAAGAGTCGATTCATGGGCAAGGTTTACCTGATAGGCGCCGGACCTGGCGCGGTGGATCTGATCACCGTGCGCGGGGCCGATCTGCTGCGCCGCGCGGATGTCGTCTTCCACGATGCGCTGGTGCAGCCCGGAATGCTCGCGCTTGCGGCACAGGCAAAGCAGGTTGCCGTCGGCAAGCGGTGCAGCAGCGTTTCCACCGACCAGCGCTTCATAAATCGCAATCTGGTTGAAGCTGCTGCGAAATACGCGATCGTGGTCCGGTTGAAAGGCGGCGATCCGATGCTGTTCGGGCGCGCCCAGGAAGAAATCGAGGCGCTGGAATCCGCCGGCGTGGAATACGAAATCGTGCCCGGCGTCACCTCGGCGCTGGCCGCCAGTGCGGAACTGGGCGTATCGCTGAGCGCGCGCGGGGTGAGTCGCAGCGTGGTCTTCGCCACGCCCAGAGTCGGCGAAGGCGAGGACGTGAGCGACTGGGCGCCGGCAGTGGTCGAGGCCGATACCGCCGTGTTGTACATGGCACTTGGCCAGGCGGCGGAAATCGCCGCGATTTTGCAGGCGCAGGGAATGCCGGGCTCGACGCCGGTAGTGATGGTCGAGAATGCATCCCTGCCTGCCGCCCGATATGCCGCTTGCACCTTGCGCGAACTCGGCGATGCAGCGCGGACATTGAACGGCCCGGCGCTGCTGTTGTTCGGCAAGGTGTTTGGCAGGCGCGCGCAGGTTTTGATGGAGCAGCAGCAATGGGCGGGGCAAACATTGCCCGGGGCGATGCCGCTGCGGGCTACCCCGCGCTGACTGACGCACATGGCTTCGCCAGGGCGCCCGGGTCGGCTACACTGAACCCATCGTCCCCACCGTCTCGCGCAGTGTGAATCACCAGACTCGCTCGGCCATTGTCTTGTTCGCTCATGGCGCCCGCGATCCGTCATGGGCCGAGCCCTTTCAGCGCATGGTTGCGCGGTTGCGCCAGAGGCAGCCCGGCACGCGCGTCGAACTGGCGTTTCTGGAAATGATGCAACCGACGCTCGAGTCGGCGGTGGCGCAACTGGCCGCTGCCGGCATCGCGCAAGTCAGCGTTGTTCCATTGTTTCTCGCCCAGGGCGGACATCTCAAGCAAGACCTGCCGCGCTTGTTGGGTGAGATCCGCAGGCAGTATCCCGCGCTGCGCATTGATGTGACGAGCGCGATCGGTGACTCGGAAGAACTCACCAATGCCATTGCAGACTGGGCGCTGGAGCGGCATTTGTCCCATCGCCGCTGACCAACTGCCGGGTCCGGATCTGAACAATAGCGCGCTGCGCCACACCGAAAGCCGCTAGAATCCGGGCTTTTGATCGGCTGGATATGCGAGTTTTTCGGGGCATCCCGGCGCGGGCAGACGTTCCCATTGCGCTGACCATCGGCAATTTTGACGGTGTGCATCTCGGCCATCGCGCGATGATTGCGCGCCTGGGAGATATCGGGCGTCGGCACGGCTTGCCGGTTGCCGTCATGACCTTCGAACCCCAACCCCAGGAGTTTTTCGCACCCGATCAGGCACCCGCGCGCCTGACCTCCCTGCACGAAAAACTGGAAATCATGCGCGACTGTGGCGTGGATCGGGTCTACGTTTGCCGCTTCGATTACCCGTTCGCGCAACTGTCCACCGACGAATTCGTGTTGCGCGTCCTGCGCGATGCCCTTGCGGTGCGCTGGCTGCTGGTCGGTGACGATTTTCGTTTCGGTGCGCGGCGTTCGGGCGATTTCACCCTGCTCAAGGCACTGGCAGCGCGCACCGGCTTCGAAGTCGAGGCGGTAAACAGCATCGCAGTGGCGGGGGAAAGAGTTTCCAGCACGGCGATTCGCGCCCGTCTGGAGCAGGGGAACCTCCCGGGCGCGCAACAACTTCTAGGGCGGCCTTATGCGATCAGCGGCCGGGTCGTCGGTGGCGACAAACTGGGCTCAAAAATCGGTTATCCGACTGCCAACCTGCAGCTTAAGAGACTCAAGGCGCCGCTGTCCGGCATCTTTGTCGTGGAAGCAAGCGGGCTTGCTGCGCAACCGCTGCCTGGCGTGGCCAGCCTGGGAGTGCGCCCGACGGTGAAGGAGCGCGGCCACCCGACGCTGGAAGTGCACTTGTTCGATTTCAACGCAAGCATCTATGGCCGGCGCATCAGTGTGCGCTTCCTGAAGCGGCTGCGCGATGAGCAGAAGTTCTCCAGTGTCGACGCGTTGGTGGCGCAGATGGATCTGGATGCGTCTGCGGCGAAGGATTACTTCCTAACCGCAGAGGCGCGGAGGCGCAGAGGAAACGCAGAGGAAATGCGTTAATGAGTGAAGAGGAATATAAGCGCCTAAGCGGGGAAATAATTGGTTCGGCAATTGAAGTTCATCGCGTGCTGGGGCCAGGTCTGCTGGAGTCCGCTTATGAAGAATGTCTCATATGGGAACTTGCTCGTAAGGATCTGAAGGTGGCGAGACAGGTTGTCATTCCCGTGCGTTATAAAGAACTGAAACTCGAAGAAGGATACCGGGTGGACATAGTGGTGAATGAAGCGGTAATTTTGGAATTGAAATGCGTTGATGCTTTGCAACCCATCCATTCGGCACAATTGCTCACTTATCTTAAGATGACCGGCCTCAAACTCGGCTTGTTGCTCAATTTCAAGGTAGATGTCATGCGCAAGGGCGTGAAGCGCATCGTCAACAAACTATAGATTTTCTCTGCGTTTCCTCCGCGTTCTCTGCGCCTCTGCGGTTAAAGGGTCTTGTAAAATGGCTGACTATAAAAACACACTGAATCTTCCAGACACACCTTTCCCGATGCGCGGTGACCTCGCCAAGCGCGAACCCGGCTGGGTAAAAGAATGGCAGGACGAAAAGCTCTACGAACGCATTCGCGCAGCGGCGAATGGGCGGCCGAAGTTTATTCTTCACGACGGCCCGCCTTACGCCAATGGCGACATTCACATCGGTCACGCAGTGAATAAAATTCTCAAGGACATCGTCGTCAAGTCGAAAACACTGGCCGGTTTTGACGCGCCTTATGTGCCGGGCTGGGATTGTCACGGCCTGCCGATCGAGCATCAGGTCGAGAAGAAGCACGGCAAGCATCTGCCGGCCGCGCAGTTTCGCAAACTCTGTCGCGAATTCGCCGCCGAGCAAATCGAACGCCAGCGCGCGGATTTCATCCGGCTGGGTGTGCTCGGTGACTGGTTCAATCCTTACCGCACCATGGATTTCAGGAGCGAGGCCGATACCATTCGCGCGCTTGATGCGATCCGCCGCCGGGGGTTCTTGTACCAGGGTGCCAAGCCGGTGCACTGGTGTCTGGATTGCCGGTCCGCACTCGCGGAAGCCGAAGTCGAATACGAAGACCGCACGTCACCGGCCATCGATGTGGCGTTCAAGGTGCACGATAACCCGGCGCTGGCGAAGCGACTGCGCTTCACGCATATCTACGAGCCGGTCTACGCCGTGATCTGGACCACGACACCGTGGACGCTGCCGGCCAATCAGGCAGTCTCGGTGCATCCCGAATTCGATTATGTACTGGTGCGTTTTTCCGCGGGTTTGCTGCTGCTGGCGCAAGAGCGCGTGGAAAAATGTATGGCGGATTATCAGATCAAGGACTACGCGACGGTCGCCGCATTCAAGGGTGCGGATATCGAGAATCTGCAACTCGAACACCCGTTCTACGAACGCATCGTGCCGGTCGTTCTGGGTGAGCATGTCACGCTCGACACCGGAACCGGTCTGGTGCATACCGCGCCCGCGCACGGCGTGGAGGATTTCGCCGTGGGATTGCGTTACCAGTTGCCGGTGGAAAATCCGGTCGATGACGACGGGCGTTTTTTCGACAAAACGCCGCTGGTGGGTGGCCTGCGGGTGTGGGAGGCCAATGCCGTGGTCATCAAGGCGCTTGAAGACAGGCAGCGGCTGATCAGAAGCGACAGCCTGCGCCACAGTTACCCGCATTGCTGGCGTCACAAGACGGCGTTGATTTTCCGAGCCACGCGCCAGTGGTTCATCGGCATGGATCACGGGGAAGGAAAGACCTTGCGCCGGATTGCCTCCAGCGCAGTGGCGGCGACCGCGTTCTATCCATCGTGGGGCCAGGCCAGGTTGGAAGCGATGATTGCCAACCGTCCGGACTGGTGCGTGTCACGGCAGCGCAACTGGGGCACGCCGATGGCATTCTTTGTTCACAAGGAAACGGGCGAGCTCCATCCGCGCAGCAACGAACTGGTCGAGCAGGTTGCGCAGCGCGTGGAGCAGCAGGGCATCGAAGGCTGGTTCTCGCTGGAAGCCGGTGAGTTGCTCGGCGCCGAGGCGGCCGAATACCGCAAAGTGCCCGATACGCTCGACGTCTGGTTCGACTCCGGTTCGACGCATGTCTCGGTGCTGGCGCGGCGCGACGAGCTCGCGAATCCGGCCGACATGTATCTCGAAGGCTCCGACCAGCATCGCGGATGGTTCCAGTCCTCGCTGCTGACCGGTTGCGCGATCAACGGCCATGCGCCGTTCAAGGCCCTGCTGACTCATGGCTTCGCGGTTGACGGCCAGGGCCGCAAGATGTCGAAGTCCCTGGGCAACGTCATCGCGCCGCAAAAGGTCATGGATACCCTCGGCGCCGACGTGCTGCGTCTGTGGATTGCCTCGACGGATTATTCCGGTGAGTTGACCATTTCCGACGAAATCCTCAAGCGCGTGGTCGAAGCCTATCGGCGCATCCGCAATACCTTGCGTTTTCTGCTAGCCAATCTTGACGATTTCGATGTTCAGGCGCATGCCATGCCGGTTGCGCAATGGGTCGAGATCGACCGCTACGCGCTGCAACTGGCGCAGCGCCTGCAACAGCAGGTGGTCAAGGACTATGACGCCTACGAATACCACTACGTGGCGCAGAAGCTGCAAGCCTTCTGCTCCGAGGACTTGGGTGGATTTTATCTGGATGTTCTCAAGGATCGGCTGTATACGGCGGCGAAAGATTCCAAGGCGCGCCGTTCCGCGCAGAACGCGCTGCATCACATCACCCACAGCCTGCTGCGACTGATGGCGCCGGTGCTCTCGTTCACCGCCGACGAGGCCTGGCCGATCTTCACGCGCAACCCGAAGGACAGCGTGCTGATGCATACCTGGTATGAGTTTCCGGATGCTGGCCCCGATCTGTGCGCACGCTGGGAACTGATCCGCGCGGCGCGCTCCGAGGTGCAGAAGGAACTCGAAGCCCTCAGGGTTGCCGGAAGAATCGGATCGTCCCTGCAGGCCGAAGTGCAAATCCATGCGGACGGCGAGCGTTTTGCGGTGCTGGATTCGCTCGCGGACGATCTGCGCTTCGTTTTCATCACCTCGCAGGCGAAGCTGCTGCGAGGCGCTGAGAAAATCGTCGTCAATCCCAGTGCCCACCGAAAGTGCGAGCGTTGCTGGCATTACCGTGCGGATGTGGGCCGGGATGCGGCTCACGCCGACATTTGCGCGCGCTGCACCGCGAATCTGTACGCAGCCGGGGAGGCGCGTACACATGCGTAGCGTTGCCGCCTGGCTGGGCTTCAGCGCCGTGCTGGTGGTGCTCGATCAGATCAGCAAAGTGGTCATACAGCGGGTGCTGGAGCAGGGTGAATCCATTGAAGTTGTTGCGCCGGTATTGAGCCTGGTACTGGCTTACAACCCCGGTGCGGCCTTCAGTTTCCTGGCAGCAGCTTCGGGCTGGCAGCGCTATTTTTTCGCGGCCATCGCGTTGATCGCCTCGGTGTTGATCATCTACATGATGAACAAGCACCGCTCGGAGCGTTTGTTGTGTTTTGCGCTTGCCCTGGTACTTGGCGGCGCGGTTGGCAATCTCATCGACCGCGTAGCGTATGGCGCTGTTGTGGATTTCGTGCTGGTGCGCTGGCCCGGAGGCCCGGCGTTGTTCGATCCGTGGCCGGCGTTCAACCTGGCGGATTCCTGTATTTCCGTAGGCGCAGTGCTGTTGATCTGGGATAGTTTCCGGCGGCCGCGCGCGACGGCAACGCGAAACCAGCAATCGTCGAGACCGTAAGCATGCCGAACTGGATGAAAATGATCGCGGCCAAGACCGCGCTTGCGAAACGCGGTGCCAGGCCTTCCGTGGCCGGCGCCAATCCGCGTATTCCACCGGGACAGAAACAAGTGCATGATTTTCCGGTGCTCGATATCGGACTGGCGCCGGAGGTCTCGCCTTCCAGTTGGAATCTGCGGGTATTCGGCATGGTCGCGAATGAAATCGAGTTCAACTGGAAGACATTCAACGCCTTGCCGCAGATCCAGCTGACCAGCGATTTTCACTGCGTCACACGCTGGTCGCAGCTCGATATGCACTGGCACGGGGTGGCGGCGCGCGAAATCATACTGCGCGCCCAACCGTCGCATCAGGCCGGTTTCGTGACCCTGCACAGCGCCGACGAGTACACCACCAACCTGCCGCTGGAATCCCTGCTCGACGACGATGTAATTCTGGCCCATGGCGTTTTCGGAAAACCGCTCGCGCCCGAGCATGGCGGTCCGGTGCGCCTGGTGGTGCCAAAGCGTTACGCGTGGAAGAGCGCGAAATGGCTGACCGGCATCGAGTTCCATCACGAAGACCGGCCGGGGTTCTGGGAAGTACGGGGCTATCACAACGAAGCCGACCCCTGGAATGAAGAGCGTTTCTCGCAAGCCGGGTTCACGCAAGACGGCAGCGACCTATAGGCGCAAACCGGCGGCGTATAATCGCGGCCTCCATCACCTTAGGCCGGAACATGCAAGTCCTGTTAGCCAATCCGCGTGGTTTTTGCGCAGGAGTAGACCGCGCGATTGAAATCGTCGAGCGCGCGCTGAAGCATCACGGCGCGC
>JANNTE010000088.1:0-1482 GCA_031403365.1 Betaproteobacteria bacterium
CGACCAGTTCGCGCGTTTCAATTTTCACCTCGCCCTGCTCGATGGCGCGCAGCAAGCGCTCGAAACCCTCGATGTCCATCGCTTCGAATAGGCAATCCGCGATGGTCTGCCGCACCAGGGGATGGTCGGGAATCTCGCGATCGCCGACGAGGTTTTCCTGACAGGCAAGCTGATCCGGAAAAATGGCGGCCACCAGATCCTCAGCCTGCATGCGTTGCAATTGCGCCGGAACCTTGCTGCCACCGCGAAAACGCGGCAGCGCCAGCGCGATGGAGGCATCCCAGCGCCAGCGGGTGAGAAACATCGGCGCATCGAGCAGGGCCTGAATCAGAATCTGGCGCGCAGTATTGGAATGCAGGTAGCGCGCCACTTCTTCCAGCGGGAAACTATGCGTTGCGGTGAGCGACAGAATGATCGCGTCTTCAGTCGCCGCCGCCTGCAGTTCGAAATTGAACTTGCGGCAGAAGCGCTTGCGCAATGCCAGGCCCCAGGCGCGGTTGATGCGGTTGCCGAAGGGCGAATGAATGACGAGCTGGGTACCGCCGCTTTCGTCGAAGAAACGCTCCATGACCAGGCGTTGCTGGGTCGGCAACAGGCCCAGGGCCGCTTTCGCACTGCCCAGGTAATCGACGAGCTGCGTAGCGGCCTGCGGCGCAATGCCGACATCTTCGACCAGATAAGCCAGTGCGGCCCGTGAATCCGGCAGCCGCGCATCCATCTCCGCGCGCAGCCGGGACACCGCGAACGACACTTCATCGCTGCGCGCCGGCGCTTCTCCGAGCCAGAACGGAATCGAAGGCGGCAGGCCTTGCGCATCCTCCACGCGCACACGCCCGGCTTCCACGCGCAGGATGCGATAGGAGGTATTGCCAAGCTGGAAAATATCGCCCGACATGCTTTCGATGGCGAAGTCCTCGTTGACGCTCCCGACCACGATATCCTGCGGCGAAAGCACGACGGTGTAATCAGCGGTATCTGGAATCGTGCCGCCGGAGGTCACGGCAGTGAGCCGCAAGCCCTCGCTCGGGCGCAGCTTTCGGTTGACCGCATCACGATGGATCAGCGCGCGCCGGCGGCCGCGGCGAGTCGAGAACCCTTCGGAGAGCATCTGCACCACTTCGTCGTACTCCGGACGCGCGAGTTCGCGGTAAGGCCAGGCGTAGCGCATCAGTTCGTACAAGGCATCTTCGTCGCACTCGCCGCAGGCCACTTCGGCGGCGACCTGCTGCGCCAGCACGTCGAGCGGCTTCGGCGGAATGACCAGGCGGTCCAGTTCCTCGCGCCGCACGGCATCGAGCAACGCCGTGCATTCAACCAGATCATCGCGCGACACCGGAAACAACCGGCCCTTGGGCAGTCCGCCAACCGCGTGCCCGGAGCGGCCGACACGCTGCAACAGCGCGGCAATCCGGCGCGGCGTGGACAACTGGCACACCAGATCCACATGGCCGATGTCGATACCCAGTTCGAGCGAGGCCGTGG
>JANNTE010000089.1:0-5528 GCA_031403365.1 Betaproteobacteria bacterium
CGGTGTCGTAGGTGATGACCAGCGTGTCAGGGTCGAACATCACGCCCTGGAAGCGCGCGTACGGGCACATGTACTTGCACACCTGCTCGCGCATCCATCCGGCGTTGCCGTAGGTGGCGAAACCGTAGAACAGCATCCAGAACGTCTCCCACGGCCCCGTATGCAGTGCCAGCACGTCGCGCCCCAACGCCTGGATCGGCGTGAAGAATCCGACGAAAGTAAAGCCTGTCCACAACGACAGTGCGATCCACAAGCCGTGCTTGACACCTTTGCGGGTGATTTTGCGCGCGGACAGCGGCTGCTTGTCGAGTTTCATGCGCGCCAGGCGATCGCCCTCCACCTTGCGTTCAATCCACATGAAAATTTCCGTATAGACGGTTTGCGGGCAGGCGAAACCGCACCACAGCCGTCCGGCAACCGCCGTAAACACGAACAGCGAATAGGCGGAAACAATCAACAGTACCGTCAGGTAGACGATGTCCTGCGGCCAGAACACCAGGCCAAGAATGTAGAACTTGCGCGCCGCCAGATCGAACAATACTGCCTGCCGGTCGTTCCAGGTGAGCCAGGGAACCCCATAAAACACCAGTTGCGTGAGCAGCACGAAGGTCCAGCGCCACGCGGCAAAGGTGCCGTGCACTGCGCGCGGATAAATCTTCTGGCGCACCTCATAGAGCGCCTGCTCCATGGCTCCGGCCGACGAAACAAGATGAGGCTTCGCGGATAAGGCCATTTCAGCTGGACAGCCAGCCGTAACCCTGGTGGCTGTTGCGCCAGCCCCATCCGGATTGCCGGTCATTTCGCATTCGATAGTCCCCATACATAGGCCGCCAGGACATGGGTTTTCTCTTCTCCGAGAAACTCGCCCCACGCGGGCATCTGATTGGGGCGGCCCTTGCCAATGGTTTCCGCAATCGTTGTCTCGCCAGCCCCGTAAAGCCAGACGTTGTCGGTGAGATTGGGAGCACCAAAAGCTTGATTGCCCTCGCCTTCCGCGCCATGACAGACAACACAATTCGTGACAAACAACTTTCGCCCCGTTTCGGCATGCAGTTTGTCGTGCGCCAGGCCAGACAATGACAGCACATAGTGCGTCGTCGCCTTCACGCCATCCGCGCCGATGACAGCCCCCAGCGCCGGCATCAGACCCATGCGGCCATTGGTAATGGTGGCCTTTATGGTTTCCGGATCGCCACCGTAGAGCCAGTCGCGGTCGGTCAGGTTGGGATAGCCTTTGCCGCCGCGCGCGTCGGACGCGTGACAGGTTGCGCAATGGTTGAGGAACAGGCGCTGACCCATTTCGCGCGCCTGCGTATCGCGTGCTAGATCAGGAACGGACATGGCCGCGAATTTCGCGTAGATCGGCTGGTAAATTTCCCTCGCCTTGGCCTGATCGGCTTCGTATTCGCCGCTCGAAGTCCATTTCAGGTACCCGGCGTAGCTGCCCAGCCCCGGGTACAGAAACAGATACGCCACGGAAAACCAGATCGTGATGTAGAACAGCCAGATCCACCAGCGCGGCAGCGGATTGTTGTATTCCTCGAGATCTTCGTCCCAGACGTGCCCCATTACTTCGGCCGACTTTCCCTGCACCACGCGCTTGGTCGATAACGTCCACAACAGCACGGCGCAGGCCAGGATGCTGGCCACGGTGATGACCGAGATATAGACCGACCAGAAATCGTCGTTGAAGTCGCTCACTTGACGCTCCTTTCACTTTGCCGCGAACCCGGCAACTCATCGTCGTTCAGCACGCTGTGCGCAGCGCCGTGAAAGCGCGCGCCGCGCCGGCTGCCATAGGCCCACCATACGATGCCGGCGAATATCAACACCATGGCGACGGTCGAGCACACGCGAAACAGGGTGATCGCATCCATGATTACTTCACTCCTTTCAGTGCGAGGCCCAGTCCTTGCAAGTAGGCGACGAGCGCGTCGGCTTCGGTCTTGTCGTTGAGTTCATTCTTCGCCCCCGCAATTTCTTCATCGGTGTAGGGCACTCCGACCATGCGCAGCGCCTTCATCTTGGTCTCGATCAATGCGGCATCGGCGGGCGCCTGCGTCAACCAGGGATAGGCCGGCATGTTCGACTCCGGCACCAGATCGCGCGGCTGCTCCAGATGCTGGCGGTGCCAGTCGTCGCTGTAGCGGCCACCGACCCGGGCGAGGTCCGGGCCGGTGCGTTTGCTGCCCCACAGGAAGGGATGGTCATAGACCGACTCTCCCGCCACTGAATAGTGGCCATAGCGCTCGGTCTCCGCGCGCAGCGGCCGGATCATCTGGCTGTGGCAGTTGCCGCAGCCTTCGCGAATGTAGATGTCGCGCCCGGTCAGTTGCAGCGGCGTATAGGGTTTAAGGCCGGTAACGGGCTGTGTCGTGGAGCGCTGAAAGAACAGCGGCACGATTTCAACCAGACCGGCCACGCTCACCACCAGGATGATGAGTACGATCAGCCAGGTCACATTCTTCTCGATGAACTCGTGGCCGGACGCAGATGGCATCGCCATAATTTAATCTCTCCCTCGGAAAATCAGTCGTGAGTGCGTGAAGAACAGGCGTGTCAGGCGTGAGCACCGGCCGGCAACAGCACCGGCGCATCCACCGCGGTCGCGCCCCGCACCGTTTTCCAGGTGTTGTAGGCCATGATGAACATGCCGCTCAGGAACAGGATTCCCCCAAGCAGGCGGATTGCGTAGAACGGGTACGTTGCCTTCACACTTTCGACGAAGGTGTAGGTGAGCGTGCCGTCGATATTCACCGCGCGCCACATCAGACCCTGCATAACGCCTGCAATCCACATCGCCGCGATGTACAACACCACACCAAAGGTTGCGATCCAGAAGTGCAGCGTAATGAGCCTCACGCTGTACATCTCGACGCGCCCATACAAGCGCGGGATCAGGTAATAGAGGCTGCCCACCGAGATCATTGCCACCCAGCCCAGCGCGCCGGAGTGCACATGACCGACGGTCCAGTCCGTGTAGTGGGACAGCGAGTTCACCGTCTTGATCGACATCATCGGCCCCTCAAAGGTCGACATGCCATAGAACGAAAGCGAGGTAATCAGGAACTTCAGTATCGGGTCGGTGCGCAGTTTGTGCCAGGCGCCCGACAGCGTCATGATGCCGTTGATCATGCCGCCCCAGGACGGCGCCAGCAGGATCAGCGAGAAAACCATGCCGAGTGACTGCGCCCAGTCCGGCAGCGCGGTGTAATGCAAGTGATGCGGGCCGGCCCACATATAGGTAAAGATCAGCGCCCAGAAATGCACCACCGACAACCGGTAACTGTAGATCGGGCGCCCGGCCTGCTTGGGCACGAAGTAGTACATCATCCCCAGAAAACCGGCGGTAAGAAAGAATCCCACCGCGTTATGCCCGTACCACCACTGGATCATCGCGTCCTGTGCGCCCGCGTACACGTAGTAGGACTTCCACATACTCACCGGCACCTGCGCGCTGTTGACGATATGCAGCAGCGCCACCGTAAGTATGAATGCACCGAAAAACCAGTTGGCGACGTAGATATGCGACACCTTGCGCCGGGCGATGGTGCCGAAGAACACCACCGCATAAGCGACCCAGACCAGGGTAATGAGGATGTCGATCGGCCATTCCAGCTCGGCGTATTCGTGGGATGTCGTGATACCCAGCGGCAGGGTAATCGCGGCCAGCACGATAACCGCGTTCCAGCCCCAGAATGTAAAGGCGGCCAGTGCGTCGCTGAACAGCCGCGCATGACAGGTGCGCTGAACGACGTAATAGCTGGTGGCGAATAAAGCCGAACCGCCGAACGCAAACACCACCGCATTGGTGTGCAACGGCCGCAGCCGACCGTAAGACAGCCAGGAAACGCCGTAGGTCAGGTCGGGAAACATGAGCTGGGCGGCAAGCAGCACGCCCACCACCATGCCGACGATTCCCCACACCACCGTCATGATGGCGAACTGGCGAACGACCTTGTAGTTGTAAGTCTTTTGATCCTGCATACGCACTCCCCGGAAAAATCGAGACCGGAAATCATGATCTGGCTTTTGGATCAAGCCTTTAGATCAGCCCAGTGAGCGCGATCCTATCGGCGCCGCAGAATGCGGCGCTTGACTTAAATCAAACAAAGCGAGGGAAAACTCTGCGATTAACGGGCAGTCGACCGTTTACATTCAGCAGGCATGCTGTCCTATCCAGCACAAGAGCGAAGCTCTGTCCATCGCACGCGGATGCGTATGATCTCGGTGCCGTCACTGTCTGGTCGGACCGGACGCAGAATCGGCCGACTCTGTTGCTTTCTGGACACCACGCCGGGCCATCCGGCTACAACGCCTGGGCGGTGGCAGCGGCCGGGAAAACCGCCGAATATGCTTTTACCGCGCTACTGCCCGGCTGACACCCCATGGGCAAGCAGATTGCCCGTCCCGCACCCCAATTGATATCGAGTGGCGTCATCTCTGATTACTGGTATTAACTTGAGCGCGCCGAGTTCGGCACATGTCGGCCTGACCGCATGCACGCTGGATTCGTATGGCGGGCTCATCGAGGTCTGCGTTTCGCCGAGCACCGGGTTCCGCAGTGCCTGAGACGCATCGGACTCAGGCTCGTTGCCGGCATTTCCGATCGATAGCTGGGTTCCGGTTAGCAGGATACCAATCAAAGTGCCACGGAACAGGGCCACCGCCCTGGTGGCGACCCAAATGCTCCGGCCGTGCGGCTGGTTTGTTTGCGTTTTCATCTCACTATCCTTTCTGAATTGTGCGCTATTGCACTGACATATCCTCACAATTGACGAATATGCGAACGTCGCGACGGACAGCCGATTCATCACCTCCCCATCGCGAAATTCAACGCAGCCTAGGCGCTACACCGAAGTTCAGTCCGTTCGTTACTACACATAGTGTTTCGTTGCCAGCAACGCCTGCGCTACCGGCTGCCGCGATCTGCGCCGAGGAGCCGTCCTCAATGAAATGGAGCCACGGCACGATGCTGCCAAATCGAAGAACTCCCCTGCCTTGGTGCGATGGCGCACAGAGAATCGGCCAAAATTGGCCGATCATGCAGGCGGGTGGCAAATCATTCTTATCTCCTCCCTGGGATGACGGTTTCACCTGAAATGCCAGACCCGGACCGGAAGCGTTGGTCCGGGCCTTTTTTTTGAAGTCCGTCTGCCGCCTGGCAATGGCATCAAAGCGCCGCAATCCATTCATCGCATCCGTGCCGTGTCCATTCCGGCCTCTACTGGCGCGCGGTTCGCTGTTGCGCATCCGTGCGGCCATCGTTTCAGACGGCAATGGTCCTTGTGCTGCGCTACGAAATTGAATATCTGCCCGGGGACAAGCGTGGCCACATAATTCCGGGGTGACGCGCAGGGGCCAGCGCAGGTCTTGCGGCCAATCACACCGCCCGTGCATTCCGCTCCGGGCTTTTCGGCCATGAATCGATTACGCGAACATAAAAAAGGCTGACCGGGCTGCTGCCACATGGTCCGCGGATTTTTTCTGATTGGGCGTCCGCCGGCCTGCGCCGGCATGCCGCTGGG
>JANNTE010000090.1:0-2526 GCA_031403365.1 Betaproteobacteria bacterium
CGAGACATCGGTCACCAGATATGCCGCACGGCCGGACCCCAGCTCCCGCGTCGCCGATTTCAACGCCGCTTCGTTGCGCCCTGCAAGCATCAGCCGCGCGCCTTCCCGCGCGAACAATATGGCCGTCGCAAGGCCAATGCCGCTGCCCGCACCGGTCACCACTGCCACTTTGCCTTCCAGTTTTCCCATGTCACCTCCGCGACAGCCAACGTCCGTGCGAATCAACGCCCCGAAGAATAAGCCGGCACCTGATGATTGCCAAGGAATACACGGCAATGGCCATTGCGATCCGCCGACCCTGGTGCGTACCGGCACATCCCCTTCGATATGCGCAAAAAAACCTTGCACGCCGGGCCACGTGGCCTGACTTCCGGGAAAATCGATTGGCAACCTCGGGCGGGAGACTGGAGACTGGAGACTGGAGACTGGAGACTGGAGACTGGATACCGCCTACTGCTTGAACAGTCTGATCTTCTCCCACACCAACTCGCCGGTAACGCGCTCACCGCCGATGAGCATGGGCGGAGTGCGCAGGATCAGTTTGCCATCCTTGAATTGGTAGTAGCGCCGCTGCTCGGTGCCAACCCAGTTGGGCAGCAAGGCCTGGGTGACGGTGTGAGTGACAGTGTGTTCGCGCTCGTCGATTTTGTAGCTGCCATAGTAGGCCTGATAACTCTCGAACGCCGCCTTGATTTCTTCCGGTGTTCCGGCCAGGCGGTCGGCAATGCCGAACGGCCGTCGGCTGCTGTTGGCGAGCTGCGCCGACATGGTGCCCTGGGCGTCATACATAAGGATGCCTTGCGGTTCGGTGCCATAGGGCGATGGGGCAAGGGAACCGTCCTGTGCCCGGAATTGCGCAGACACCAGGCGCCAGGCGCCGATGAATTTATCGGCTTCCATCATGGCATGCAGTTCGGTGCACAGCGCTGCGGTCAAAACAAAACCCAACAAACTCAGCATATGAGCGGGTGACTTCATGGATCGCCTCCTTGTGGTTCGCAGTTCCGGTATTGGTGTATTTTTTCATGTGATCATGGTGATGTTTGGCTCCCGTTTCATGGCCGCCTCGCTCGATCGCCTCGACTGTCTGTCGGGTGACACCACCCATGCCCCGGGAATCAGTCTGGATGACGGCTGGGTCATGCGGCGCGGCAGTAACTACGCAGCCGGCACCGTCGTTTTGCGTCGCTAAACGGGCGCGGCCCCCTCTTCATCCGATATGCGCGGCACCAGTTCATAGTCACGGCCGTGGCCAACCTGAAAATCGTTGCGCCCGCTGCGGTCCCTGCCGCGTAACAGCCAGATTGGACGCCGGCTCATGCTGAAAGTCACGCCGGACTGCCGGTGCTGGTCGCCATTCTCGCGCTCGAAAACGGACGTCGCCGGCATATAGCGAATCACAAACCCCGCGCGCCTTCGCGGCGAACGATTGGCGTTTGAACCGTGTATCAGATATACGTCATGCATGGAAAATTCCCCGGCCGCAAGAACATCGTCACGAGCGCCCGAGGCGTCGAACTGTGCGGGCTCGACTTCCTGGTCGAGCACCACATCGCTGCGCGCGGTGACCCGGTGCCGGTAAATGCGGCCATTGGCGTGCGAGCCGGGAATAAAGCGCAGGCAGCCGTTTTCCGGAGTGGCGTCGTCGAGCGCGATCCAGACCGAGCACGTGGCGACAGGACGAATCGGCCAGTACTGCCCGTCCTGATGCCACGGAATTTCCTTGCCGATGAGCGGTGGTTTGCAGAAAACCTGGCTGCCCCAGAGGATGATGTCGGGGCCGATCAATTGCGCGACCAGATCAAGAATGCCCGGATGCTGCGCATACTCCAGCCACTGGTTCGCGCAAGCCTCGTCATGCCTGTTGCCGTAGGCGATGTGCGGGCAGATCAAAGTCTCCGGAGCCAGATGCGCATTGTCGCGCAGGAGTTTTTCGAGAGAAATGCGCATGCGGCCAAGCTGCTCGTCTGGAATCCGGAATGGGGATTTCACCAGCCCGTCGGCGCGGTAAGCATCCAGTTCCGGTTCGCCGAGCCTCCAACCAGCGTCCAAGCGCGACGCTGCGCTCGCATCGTCCGCGACTCGTCTGCCGCCTGCATCTATTCTGTTTTGCATGCCGGAAAAAATCCCGCGAGTTGTGGCCCATGCCGAGAATCGGTGAATTCGCAGGGATGCGCGAAAGACCCGTAGCAACTGGCTTGCGCTTCAGCAGCGCAGTAAAGCCTGTCGCGCCTTACCGCGAGGGCCGTAAAGTGAACGACGGCTTCGTGGCCATCCGGCCTCGCCGGCAGATCGCCTTTTGGAGTGCCGGGTACAACGAAAGCGCAGGGAAAATGCTTTTTCGGAACACCCGTGCAGCCGCAAAAAAAATTCGATTCCATTGTGAGATCTCCGGGACTCATTGACTCAAGCATCCGGTCCGGTCAATTGCTCGTGAACGAAAATTGTTTCAGTCGATTGGGTCCGCTCGCAGACCACCTCGCCCCCGCCACACTTCCGCTCAAGGGCTGGTCCACGGTCACCGCT
>JANNTE010000091.1:0-13689 GCA_031403365.1 Betaproteobacteria bacterium
TGCAGAGCATTGGCTTCGAAAACGTGCAGGCATTTCCCCCGTTGTCGCTGCCACCGTCCGGAAAGTTCAAACAGCTCCAAGATGGATTGCTGCACCTGGTGCGCGCGTCGGGACTGCTCAGCCACGTTCAGTTACTGGGTCTGGCAATGCCCGTCATTCAAGGCACGCTGGGCCGAACGATGAACAACGTATCCGTCGCACCGCCACAGCGGATCAGCGACCCCGTGCCGGCTGTGGCCGAGGCCGCCCTGTCGCCGCCTAGTCCTCTCTTCCAACGGCTCATTGAGAGTGGCTTGGGCGCGTTCTCGATCGCGGAGATTGGCTCACTGCTCGACGCGCCCGAAACCATTCGGGCGGCGCTCGACGGCCTGGACGAAGTGCCGGGTAACGTCTCTTACACAGAAGTCGGCGATCTGATCACCTTCGACGTCCGCCTGGAAAAGACGCTGGGCGGCCTTGCCGATCTGAGCATCGACGCGCTCAACGGGGCACTGGAACTGACGGGCGTCGCCGAAATCACCGCGGACCTGGCGCTGCACATCGTGTTTGGCGTCGATGCCAGCGGCTTCTTCATCGATCCGAATGCCGCTGGCGAACCCGAATTGACTGTCGGCAACGTGCGAATCGGCGGCGACGTCGCGGCTGTGGGACGATTCGGGCTGCTGGGTGTCACCATGGACAATGCCACGCTGGCGATGGATCCCGGCGTAACGCTAGCGGTCGACCTGGCCGATCCTGGCACGGGCAGCGCGGACGGATTGATTCGCGCACACGAGCTGCAAGCGGCAGTCACCGATTGGGCCAGTGCCACGATCACCGGCAATCCGCTGGCGGACGACATGGAGTTGTCGGCGCGGTTTGCCGTCGCGCCGCTCTCAGACGGCGTCGCCGCGCCGTTCGAGCTGGCCGACGCACAGGTACGCTTCACCTGGGCCGACATCACAAACCTGACCGGCGTGCAGATCGCTGCAACCACCGGCACCGGCCAGGACCTGCTCGACTTTCTCAATCTGTCGACTGAGCAGGTGATCGACGGCATCACCGACGCGGCCGAATTGCTGCAGTCGATCGCCGGGGTGGACTTGCTGGGAACAGATATTCCGCTGGTTGGCAAGAGCCTGGGCGAAATCCTGAACACGCCGCCGGCGGAGCTCGTACTCGACGCCGGCAGAGTCACCGACGTGTCCGACGTCGCGGTGGTTGGCCCATCGAAGAAATTCACAGTCTCGCTCTTCGACGGTAATCTCTGGAAGCAAAACGTCACCGTCGGCGACCAGGTGGTGTACCGCGGCGCGGCCGGCGAGGAATTCGTGGGCAACGTGGACGAGATCGGCTTCGCGCGGTTTGTCGTGCGCTATCCGCAGGCGGCCGCGCAGGAGCCCGACCGGGCCACCCCATCATTTCGCATCCTGCGATCCGGTGCGCTGGAAGACCAACTGCGCGCGCCGCTGGGCAACCTGACCGACCCCGCGGAACTCTCGACCGAGGCGCCGACGCTGCAGAGCCTGCTCGCGCGGTTGGGCGAATTGCTTGGCATCGATCCCGCGACCATCCCCGCGACCACCAGCGGCAGCGGCAACCAGCGCGTGATCGAAATTGGTCTGCCGTTCGATCCGGACCCGATGGTGTTCCGCCAGCAGGTCGATCTGGCCGAGAATATCCGGGGTCTGTTGGTCGACGCAGCCGGCCAACTGGACGTCACGGTCGACGCGCAGTTCCTTGTCAACGTCGGCTTGCGCGTCGGCGCGGGCATCGCCGCGCAAGACCGCTTCTACCTGGTCGACGACTTTCTGCCCGAGGTGCTGCTGAACGTGACGGCGCAGCTCGACGATCCCAATGTCGCCGGTACGCTGGGCTTCTTGCAGGTGCGACTGGATGAAGATCCCGCCGTCGCGCCGAATAGCGGCATTGACCTGAACGGCACGTTCGCTGTGAATCTGACCGATCCCGGCACTGCCATGGCCGACGGCCGGATCGAGCGCAGCGAGTTTCAGTTCGGCAATTTGGCGGATGTGTTCGACGCTTCGATCGATGCCTTGTTCGATATCGACGGCTTGCGTGTGTCGGCCGACGCCGGCCTGGCGACGACGCTCGGCTCGATCGGCATCGCGCTGGTTGGGGATCAGGCGGGCGACCCCGGCCACGTGCAGAGCCTGGCCGACCTCGAGAACCTGCCCTCGGAGATTGTGATTACCGGCGAAGAACAATTCCTGGACTTCAACCATTTGACGGCCAAAGGCGTGCTGGCCGCATTGAAGCAATTCAGCGCTTGGCTGGATGAATTCGACGAGACGGCGTTTTTCAACACCGAGATTCCGTTCACCGGCGGACAGACGATCGGCGACGTAGTGGATCTGCAGCAGGCCCTCGTCGAAAAGTTGACAGGGCCGCTGGAACCAGCGCCCGGCGAGCCGAGCAATTCCAGCGTCCAGGAACTTGTCGACCAGATGGCCGTCAGCCTGGGACTCGCCCCGTCGGTTATTGATGCGACCTACGATCCGGCTACCAAGGAGCTGACGTTTCACATCATTCTGTCGCACGACCTGCCGCCCATTGAAGTGCCAATCGACCTGGCGCTCGATCTTTCGCCACTGACCGTGTTTAACACCGACAGCACGGTAACGGTGCAAGGCACCGCTGATCTGGAGTTTACGTTTGGAGTGGATTTGTCGCCGCGCGTAGCCGTGCTTGTCGCGCCAACAAACGCCCCTGCCGACGGTCGGCTGACAACCGACGCGCATTTCTCGCTCCGCGTCAATCAATCGTCGAGCGTCAATGTAACGCTGGCAGCCGCGGCAACCAGCACGAATGTCGGCATCGACGATCTGGTGGACGATCTGAATGCCGCCATGGCGGTTGCGGGTTTGGGTGGCGAAGTGGTCGCCGGTCGCGATGCGGACCGATTGAAATTCACTGTGACAGCGTTAGCCGGCACCGACGAAGCGCTGCTGAAGTTGAACGCCGCCGCTCTCGACGCGGCGGTCACCCAATTGGGGTTCGTCAATGGTCAGTACGTGGCGGATTCGGTCGAACACCACGTCTTTATCGAGGACGCTGTGGTGACCGCCAGCGCGAGTATGACCGCCACGGACCTTGATATCGCCGCAGCTCTGGGCTTTCTCGACGTCAGCGTTGTCGACGGGAGCGGAACGGCGGTCGCTAGCGTCTCCGTGGCACTGACTGACCCGACCACTGGCACGCCGGGCGGGCGCGTCACGCTCGACGAATTGTTTGCCGGTCTCGACAACGATCTTGCGTCGATCACCGCCGCGCCGCAAATCGCCGGCTCGGCCAATTTCGTGCTGCCGGTGCGTGTCAGTCCGAATATTCTAGGCGGCGAGCATCCGACCAATCCCGCGGTGACAGTCGACTGGACCGACATCACCAACCCGGCGACGCTAACGGTTACGCCCAATGCCGACATGCAGCGGCTGCTCGATTTCCGCGATCTCAGCTTTGTCGACATTGTGGACGCCCTGCAGGCCGCGATCGACTACCTCGCCACGTTCAAGCAGTTCTCGTTTTTGAATCAAGAGCTGCCGCTTGTGAATGCTAGCGTCACGGAGCTGATCGACTATGCCGACGAGTTTGCCGAACGGCTGGATGAGTTGCGCGCCAATCCGGCCGCCAGTCTGCAGTTCGTCGAGCAGGCGATCGAGGATACGTTCAACCTGCCGCCTGAAGCCGTCACTCTGTCCCTGGTCGCGAGCGCGGTGCGGATCGAGCTGTCGTTTGCCGCGCTGGCCAGCGCCACGCGGTCGATCGACTTGGATTTGGCGGCGCTTTCAGCCGCGGCCGGCGGCGTCCCGCAATTGGATGGGATCGCCAATCTGATCGACGTGGCCGGTTCGGCGCAACTCTCGCTCGATGCCGGCGCGACACTGGCGATCGACTTGGGCATTGATCTGGCGGATCCGCTCAACCCCCGGCCTTTCCTCTATGACACCACCGGCCTGGTGCTCACCGCAAAGGCCGCCGGCGCGAATATGAACTTCAGCACGGCGCTCGGTCCGCTGGGAGCGTTTATCGTCAACGGCAGTGCCGTGGTCGACGGAGATTGCAACCCGGCGACCGCGAACGACGCGGCGACGTTCACTTTAGGTTTGATCGACGATCCGAGCGATCACCGCTATTACTTCGACGACGGGTTGGACACGACCATCGTATCGGCCGATCTGACGGGCATGGTCTGCGCCACGCTGCCGGTGTACTTCCCCACTGCGTCGAACTTTCTAGGCAACATCGAGCTGGAAATCGGCGATCTGAGCGACATCCCCGGCTCGATCACGTTGACGGCGCCCGATCTCAACGGTCAGTTCGATCTGCTCGATCTGCTCGACAACCTGGGGATCGTGATCACTGGACTCGATACTCTGCTCGGCAAGTTACAGGAGGGCATGTCGAGCCAGGTGTTCGGCAAGAAGCTGCCCCTGGTGGGCACGCAACTACAGACCGGCGCGAATTTCATCGCCGATATCCGCAGCGGCGTACTCGCTGAGCTGCACGATGCCCTGGACGGCGCGGGCAGCAAGTCGATGACACTGGTTCGGCAAGCGCTATTCGACGCCCTGGGACCGGCAGGCATGGACCTGCTCAAGGACGCCAACGCCGACACGACGATCACCGTCGAGGATGTGGTCGTCGCCACAAGCGAAGACAGCGTGCAGTTCGACCTTCATTTGGGCCGCGACGCCGAACCACTGAACGTGCCGCTGGACTTCGACATCGGGCTGGACGGCCTGGGGCTCGAGGTGAACGGCGGCGTCCAAGTCGGATTGGGCTTTGATTTCAGGCTGGCCTTCGGCGTGGACCTGACCAACTACTTCTATCTCGACACATCGGCCGCCAATGAGCTGTCGCTCAACCTGGAGGTCACCGCGCCGGGCCTGTCCGCGACCGGACGACTGGGATTGCTCGATCTCAACGTGACCGACAGCGCCGGGTCGCCGAGCTCGTTCACCGCCAGCTTCGAGGTGGATCTGATTGACCCGGTCAACGTGAATGACGGAGACAAATTAACTCTCAATGAATTGGGGGCGCTCGGAAGCAACCTTGCGGGTGTCTTCGATGCGCGGTTCTCCGGAGTTGCCGACGTGAACCTGGACATGGTCGTCGGTTTTGGCAGCGGCGGAAGTTTTCCGTCGCTGGCCGCCGAGTTCAACCTGGACTGGCAATTTACGAACACCGGAACAACCACCGGCGGCACGAGCTTCGGCTCGACTCCGCAGGTCGCCTTCAACAACGTGCGGCTGGATGTGGGACAGTTCCTCAGCGGATTCGCCAAACCCCTACTGGAAAAGATTCGCGATCTCACCGAGCCGCTGCAGCCGATCATCGATTTCCTACAAACGCCCATGCCGATTCTCTCCGAGGCCTTTGGCAGGAACGTGACGATGTTAGATGTCGCGGATGTTGCCAAAGACTTCTTCGGAGCGGTTCAAGACCTGATCGACGAGTTTCCCGGCGGCGGCAACTTCAACATCGAAACTCCGTTGGACCTCCGTTTCATTACAGCGGCGGCGGACATCATCGACCTCTTGAACAGTATCCCCACGCTCGAGCCGAACGTTCTGATTCGGCTGGGGAGCTTCGATCTGAGCGGCTCCGATCCGCGCACGTTAAGTGATTTGAGCAGTGTGACGCCAGGCAACGTCTTCACCACCGATCCGCTTGACGAGCTGGCCAGCGAGTCCTCGGAGGCGTTCGAGTTCTACGCCCGAGCGCAGGAGGTGGGGGGCGGCGACTCGCCGCTCGGGTTCCCGATCCTCGAAAACCCCTCTGAAGCATTCAATCTGTTGTTGGGCAAGCCCGTCAGTTTGTTTACCTACGACGCGCCGCCGCTGGAGGCCGAGTATAGCTTCAAGTTCCCCTTTGTCATTCCCATAGGAGATTTTCCTGTCGTCGTGACCCTCGCGGCCGATTTCAGCGCGAAAGCGGATTTCAAGTTCGGGTACGACGACGAGGGACTTCGACTTTATGCCGAGAGCGGTAACCTCGCCGACGTATTCGCCGGTTTCTACGCCGATGAAGCCGAGTCACAACTGCTCGTCAACGGCGAATTTACCGTCGGAATGGGCCTAGGGTGGGGCGCGCTGAACATCGGGGGACGCGGCGGGTTATTCGCCCAGGCCACGGCCGACCTGCGCGACCCCGACGGCGATGGCAAGGTCCGCGTCAACGAGCTCCTTGACAATATTGAACACGGCCTGGCGTGTGCTTTCGACATCTCGGGCAGCGTCGATGTGGGGTTTCGCATCTCGGGCTCGATCGGTTTCTGGCCGCTTGAGATTTCGTTCGACTACCGGCCATTTCCGGATGTGACGCTGTACGAATTCGACGTCGACCAGGACGATTGCTTTCCTGACCGCTTTGAGGGTTCCCACTTCACGTCGAACGACACCCGCGCTCAAGCAGTCGATATCGGTATCGCCCCCGGCGTTCACCTGGCCGACGTCAGCATTTCCAGCGACAACGATTCCGACTGGTACCGCTTTGAGGTCCTGCGACCGATCGACGTGATGGACGTGCGGCTGGATTACGTGGAAGCACTCGGCAGCCTGGACCTCGAGGTGACCGATGCGGCTGGGAACAACCTGGGCCGCAGCTTGAGCCCGGGCCGCAGCTTGGATTTGGGTCTGACCGTACGCAACAACTCAGCCGACCGAGTCACGCTGCACGACATCGCCCCCGGCGTGTACTACGTACACGTCTTTGGGCACGGAGCAGAGAATGCGTACAAGCTGTTCATCGAACCGGGACAGCAGAGCGCGACGCGCGTGCTCTATCTCAACGATGGGAGCGTCAACGACAACCAGTTTTACACGCTTGCTCCGGGCGACGACACGAACGACGGCCTTTCCTACCTGGCGCCCAAGGCCACGCTGGCCAGCTTGATCGCCGACCAGCAGATCGGACCAAACGACATCGTGCTGTTCGACACGGGCGTATACGCATCCGGCACCGCAGTGCTGACTGCGGCCGACGCGGGGGCAATTTTTGCCGGCTCGCCCGTGGGTAGCACGCTGGGATACAGCGGGACCCCGCATTGAACTCAATGATTCCAGCAACAATTTGTTCTCGGATTTGATCTTCGCCAGCGCCGGCGGCATCGGAATCCATATTCGTGGCGACGGCGCGGGCGACGCGCACGGCAACATCATCGAGCACAATCAGTTTCTGGGAACAGACACCGCCGTGCGGAGCGACAGCCAGGGTTCCAACTCGATACTTGCAAATACCTTTGTCGGCAACGGCACGTCCGGCGTTTACATCGGCGCGGGGGCCGATGGGATCGTGGGTGACAACACTTTTGTCGGCAACGGCACGTACGGCGTTTACATCGGCGCCCAGGCCAATGGGATCGTGCGCGACAACTCTTTCTCCGGCGCCGGCGCCTATGGAATCTACATCGCCGAGGACGCCTCAGGCACGGTGCACCGCAACGACGTCTTCGGACGCGCCACCGGCATCCATACCGACAGCAGCCTCGCGGTCGTCTACGACAATGACGTCCATGACAATGTCACGGGAATAGCCGGTAGTGGAACGATCGGACCGGCATCTTCCTCGCCGTCGACCCCGCCCAATCGCGTCTTCTCCAATACCACCGGAATTCGCGTTACGGGCGGAACCGGCGCGATCGTGCGCTTCAACCAGGTGTACAACAACGGGTTCGGCATTCGGGCAAACGGCTCCAACTCGCAAATCTTGGCCAACGACATTCATCACAATACCACGGGACTCTCGGGCAGCGACACGCTCGGACCGACCGATTGGTCGCTGCCCAACGACATCCACGACAACCTCGTCGGCGTGCAAACGTCGACCGGCGCGTTGGCGCGGTTCAATCGCATCCACGCGAACCAGGTTGGCGTGCAAGTGGGCAGCAACAGCACGGTCGTCAACAACCTGATTTACCGCAACACCGGCACACTCGTCGACGACGGCAGCGGAACGTTGTCTTATTCGGGCCGTGGAGTTCTACTCAGCGGCACTAGCGGCGCCACGGTCCAAAACAACACGATTTACACGCCCGCGGGCGACGGCATTCGCCTACAAGGTTCGGCAACTGGCAACCACCTGCGCAATAACATCGTGTGGACCGAAGACGGCTACGATCTCTACGTCGCTAACAACAGCCAGCAGGTGTTCGACAGCGACTACAACAATTTCTTCACCACCGGCGCGGGCATCGCGGTGTGGTGGCAGAAAGACTATGCCGACGTCTTCGATTGGATGATCGAGGTCGGATACGATCCACACTCGATTGGCACGACCGCCCTCGATCCAACGCTCGACAACCCTCAGTTCGTCGACCTGGCCGCGGACAACTATCATCTTGCCGACCTGGTTTCCACGAGCATCGACGCGGGCGACCCCGCGCGGCCGTTAGGATTGGAGCCGACTCCCAACGGCGGGCGAATAGATCTGGGAGCGTATGGCAACACGAGCCAGGCGGCGGTTTCGCGACCGGCCTACCTGGACTTGGAGTTCCCGAGCTTTTACACCGATTGGGAAGTCGCGCTGGAGCGGCCGATCGCATGGTGGGCCTTCAACGTTACGGGCGACGTGAAGATCGAGTTGTTTCTGGAAGGCGCCGGCAAAGTGGCTGATATCGGCGTCGCGCCCGCGGCAGCGGGACGGCTCAACTGGAGTCCCCAAGCGAGCGGCATCAACGGGGATACCCTCAAACGCTATCGGATCCACGTCGCGTCGCTGGCCGAACCGGACATCACGGCCCAATCGCGCGAGTCCTTTGCAATTCCGATCGTCGGCGACGACTTCTACATTGACGACTCGAGTAACGTTGCTGATGAATACACTCCCACCGCCATCGGCAACAATCGCGGAACCGGCAAGACAGCGCTCGATCCGAAGGCCAATCTGCTTTCGGTATTCAACAGCTACGACGTCGACGGCGGCGAAACGATTCATGTCGATACCGGTGCCCACTTGCTGGTGCGAGACGTGGTGCTCAGCGGCCAGACCAATCTCGGAGCCCACGAGGGCGTGGTCATTACCGGACCGATCGATACGAGCAAGGTTGCCAGCTTCACTCGTGGTAACGCGGGCACCGCCAATGCCGTCTTCGAAGTCAACGATGGCGACTTTGTCGCGCTTGCGCACCTGACCTTGCTCGACTCGGCCTACGGCGTGTGGGTACACAACGCGAGCACGTCATTTACGGCGTCGTACCTGACGGCCATCGGCAGCGACCTGGATGGAATTCGCATCGAGGCAGACGCCGTCGGCAGCGCGGTCGATCATCTGGCCGTCTCGGGCGCCGGCCGAGACGGCATCGTGATTCTGACCCCTGTCGCCAGCCTCAGCGACAGCGTGTCACACCACAATGCCGGCGTGGGAATGATCCTGATCACGAGCGTCGCTACGGTTGTCGAGAACAATGTGGTTTATGCCAACGCCGGCGACGGAATGCAACTCAGCAATCACAATCCCTCCGTCACCATGTCCGTCGGCAACGCCGATCTTTTGCTCGCGCGCGGCAATCGCGTGTTCGACAACGCAGGCCACGGTATCGTTGCATCGGGCAAGGCGATTGTGGCCGGAAACGTGGTGTTCGGGCACACCGTGCTCGGACGTTTTGGAATCTTGGTCAGTGGCGGGCAGAACACTGAAGTCGTCCGCAATGTGGTGTATGGAAACTACCACGGTATCGTCGGCGCGGGCCCGTACCTGATTGCCGAGAATCGCGTGTACGACCAAAGCGGCGTCGGCATCTGGAGCGATGGGTCCTCCACCGTCCAAGAGAACGTCGCCTATTCCAACGCCATCGGCATCCGCTCCGGCGCCCTCGGCTATGGCTTTAGCGGAACGATCAGAAACAACGTGATCTATGCCAACCAACTGCAAGGAATCCTGACTGGCGGCGGCGTTCCCGGCGCGCAGATCAGGAACAACACGATCTACCAAACGATGGGCGATGCCCTTCGCGTGCAGGAAGGCACGGTCGGACTCGACGTGCGCAACAATATCCTGTGGGCCCAAACAGGTTACGCTTTGTACATTGATCCGAGCAGCCAGGTCGGATTCAAGAGCGACTACAACGTCCTCTACGCCACGCTTGCCGGTCGCACTGGTTCGTGGCAGGGAGCCGACCGTGCGACGCTGGCGGCCTGGCGGAGCGCCAGCTTTACCGACCAGAACAGCTTGTCGGTCGACCCGCTCTTGGTCGATCCGGACGGCGCGGACAATGTGCTCGGGTTCGGTGACCTGGCCCACGACGGCCGCGATGACGACTTGCACTTGCAGAGCACCGTCGGCAGTTTCCATGGCGGCGCGTTTGCTCCGGTACTGAGTTCGAGCACCGGGCTGCCGGCGATGCTGGTGGCGACACTTACGGCCGACGCAGCACAGTCGCCGGCCATCGATCGGGGCGACGCGGCGAGCTCGGTTGCCGAGGAGCCAGCGCCCAACGGCGGGTACATTAACCTCGGCGCCTACGGCGGGACGGCTCAGGCGTCGCTTAGCCCCCAACAGTTTGTGCTGGTCACCACTCCCGATGGCGACGAAGTATGGCCCGCGGGTCAAGCGTTTCCGATCCGTTGGCGCAGCAATGGCTTTGCGACCAACTCCTTTTTGGACTTTGACGGCGTTAACGACTATGTGACGATGGGCGACCCGGCCAACAATGCGTTGGACTTGGGAACCAGCGCCACGATGGAAGCGTGGGTGCGGTTCGACGCCCTCCCCGTAAGCTCGCTGGCCACGATTGTCAGCAAGGATCAGGGCCCCGGCGGGCTGGACAAATGGATTTTCGGTTACAACAACAACTACGCGTTCAGTGGCGGGGCGACGTTCTTCCACATCAACAGCCCCGGCAGCGGTTCGGTATTCTTGGCCTCCAATGCCTGGACGCCAATCGTGGGTCAGTGGTATCACCTGGCCATCGCTCGCAGCGGCAACAACTATACCTTCTATCGCGATGGCCAGGCCGACGGCACCGCTTCAACGTCCGTCAACATACCGGCCGTGAATGGCAACTTCGAAGTTGGGCGTTCCGAAGGCAACTTTTATTTCAACGGCTCAATCGACGAAGTGCGGTTGTGGAACACGAGCCGCACACCGGCTGAAATCCTTGACAATTCGGCCGGGGCGCTCTCGGGCGCCGAATCCGGCCTCGTCGGTTATTGGCCCTTCGAAGAAGGAAGCGGTTCAACCACCTCCGACTTGACCGCCAACGACAATACTGGCTCGCTCGGAGGCGGCGTGGCCTCCCAGCTACCCGCGTGGAGCGAAGTGCAGACCAACGTTGACATCGAGCTGCTCGCGGGCGGCTTGCCGATCTCGACCATCGCGTCCAGCGAGTCCAACGATGGACAATTTCTTTGGGCGATTCCCGCCGACACGACCCCGGGAAACGACTATCGCATTCGCGTAACGATTAGTGGCCAGACGACTTTTTTCGACGTGAGCGACTCCGCGTTTACCGTGAGCGCCCCGGTCAACCTCTACTATGTCAACGACTCGACTGTCGAGCCGGGCGACTGGACGACTGCGCCCGGCGACGATGCCAACGACGGACTCACGCCGGCGACCCCTAAATCGTCCATCCGGAGTGTCTTGGAAGCGTTCGATCTGGGCGCCGGCGACATCATTCGCGTGGACGCTGGCAACTACAACCTGACAACCAACCTCATCATCACCGCGGCCGATGCCGGCGTCACGATCGAAGGCTACCACGACGGGGCATTGCCACTGCGTCGGGCCCTCATCGATCGTCGTGACACGGGTGGCTCGTCGTATGTGATTGAGTTGCAGAACGCGGACGACGTGACGCTTGAGCACCTGTCGTTGACGGGGGCCTCGGTGGGGATCTATGCGGCCCCGGGGAGCGACAGCGATCGACTCACTGTGCGGCAGATGGTCGTGTACGGCAACAGCAGCCGGGGGATCTTTCTGCACGCGTCCAACGACCAGGTCACGATCCAGAACAGCACGTTCTACGGCCTCCCAGGCGGCTCGGGCGCCGACGATCAATCGAATGCCATCTATGTGGAAGGCACCGACGCGCTGGTCAGCGGCAACACCATCACCAATAGCCAGTACATGGGCATCCAGGTCCACGGAGCCCGCACCATCGTCAGCGGCAACCAACTGGCCAACAATAACAGCACCGGCATCCACGCCAGTTTCGCCGGCGCGCTGGCCGATCGGATCGTGGTCAGCGGCAACACGGTCCACCACGGCGGCACCGGCATCGAAGCCAGTGCCCACCCGAGCTTCCCCGGCGTGCTGGTGACCGGCAACGAAGTCTACAACCTCGTCACTGGCCTGTTCGCTGGGCCGAGCGTCGAGACGGTCGACAACCGCGTGCACGACAACACCAACGGCATCTGGTCCCAATACAGCGGCCTGGTCCGCGACAACCGCGTCTGGCACAACGCCAATATCGGCATCGTGATGGACCGCGCCACCGTCAGCGGCAACCGCGTGTACGCCAACTCGATCGGCATCCAGACCTCGGGCCCCTACGGCTTCTCCGGACAAATCCTCAATAACCTGATCTACGCCAACGCCAACGAGGGACTGCTGATCAGCGGCGCCCAACCCACCAGCCTGGTGGCCAACAACACCATCTACCAGCCGGTCGGCAATGCCGTCCGCGTCCAGGGCGGCTCCAATGGCACCCGCCTCCGCAACAACATCCTCTACGTCGCAGCAGGCTACAACCTCTACGTCACTCCCGATAGCCAAAGCAATCTCAATAGCGATTACAACCTGCTGTTCAACAGCGGCGCCGGACAGGTCGGCTTCTGGTACGGCGCCGACTTGTCGCGGGCTGATTGGTTCTACGAGCTGGGCTCCGACGCCCACAGCATCTCGGGCGATCCCCAGTTCGTCGATCCGGCCGGTCCCGACGGCCTACTGGGCTACAGCGGCGGCGTCGACTACGGCCAGGACGACAACTTCCACACGCTCGACGGTTCGCCGGTCGTGGACGCCGGCGACCCAACGTCGCCCTTTAACCTGGAGCCGGTCCCCAACGGCGGCCGCATCAACATCGGCTTGGACGGCAACACGCCCTTGGCCAACCTCAGTCCGGCCCAATTGGTGCAGGTGCTGGCGCCGGCAGGACTGGAGAAGTTCGAAGTCGGCCAGCAAGTCGTCATCAACTGGCGGAGCTTCGGACTCACGCCTCCCGATGACGATCTGGTGGACATCGACCTGATGGAGTCAGGCAATCCCAATCCGGTCGCCTCGATCGCCAGCGGCACGCCCAACAACGACACCTTCTCTTGGACCATTCCCAGTGATATCGCTGTGGGCAACCAGTATCAGATCCGCGTCAGCGTGGCAGCTCAACAGGCTGTCTCCCACAACTTTCAGATCGTCAATTTAGGAACCAACTACTACGTCAACGACGCCGGCACGGCCGGGGACGTGTTCACAAGCGCAATCGGCGACAACGCCAACAGCGGCAAGAGTCCCGACGCGCCGATGGCCAGCCTGGCGGCCTTGCTGCTGGCCTACGATATCGACCCGGGGGACACGATCCACGTCGACACCGGGACCTACCAGTTGACCCGGAACATCCTGATCACGGCCCAGGACAGCGGCCTGACCATCATCGGCCCCGATGGGGCCGTGGCCTTGTTGAACCGCGGCAACACGGATGGCGGGTCGTATGTGATTGAGTTGCAGAACGCGGACGACGTGACGCTTGAGCAT
>JANNTE010000092.1:0-3433 GCA_031403365.1 Betaproteobacteria bacterium
GGGGGGAGTGCTGTCGTTGCTCAATTTCAAATTCATCCCATGCGGTGGTATCCCTTCTCCCTCCGGGACAAGGGCACACTTGAAGCGGAGCAGAAGGGCAGGGGATGAGGGAGGCCTTTCAGCACCTCAACATCCCAACAATCTGGACATGACCCATGCTTAAAGAAAGCACACTCACCCCAAGTACGGCCACGGTCGATGAAATCTGTCCGGCCGGGGAACCCTGGATGAAGGAAATCCGCAAGGGCCAGGTGTTTCGCATCCTTGATCTCGAAGGCAACCAGGCCGTCGATACGCTGTTCTACAACGCGCACGATCCGCAGGAGCGCTACAGCGCGGTCGACACCATCCAGCGCCAGCGCAATTTTTACCTCGGCGTGGGCACGCAACTGATTTCAACCGCCGGCAATGCCATGTTGACCATTGTTGCCGACAACTGCGGAAGGCATGACACCCTGGGCGGCGCCTGCGCGCAGGAGAGCAACACCGTGCGCTATGCCCACGACAAGCGCTTCATGCACGCCTGCAGGGACAATTTCATGTCCGCCATCCAGCACGATCATGCGCATGCCATGAGCAAGCGCGACATCACCCACAACATCAATTTCTTCATGAACGTGCCGGTGACGCCGGAGGGGAAACTCAGTTTCGAAGATGGCATCTCCGCTCCGGGAAAATATGTCGAATTGCGCGCCGACATGGACGTGATCTGCCTGATCTCCAACTGCCCGCAACTGAACAATCCCTGCAACGCGTATAACCCGACTCCGATCTGCCTGCTGGTCTGGGGCTGACCGGCCCCCGGCTAATGTTCAGCAAAGTCCTGATCGCCAACCGCGGTGCCATCGCCTGCCGCATCATCCGCACGCTGAAGCGGCTGGGCGTGAAATCGGTCGCGGTGTACTCCGAGGCCGATGCCGCCTCGCTGCACGTGGCGATGGCGGACGAGGCAATATGCATTGGACCGGCACCGGCGGCGCAGAGTTATCTGCACGCCGAGAAGATTCTGGAGGCCGCGCGCGCAAGCGGCGCGCAGGCTATTCACCCCGGTTACGGTTTCCTGTCCGAGAATGCCGATTTCGCCGAAAGCTGCGAGCAGGCCGGCATTGCCTTTATCGGGCCGACTGCCGCACAGATGCGCGCCTTTGGTCTCAAACACACCGCGCGCGAACTCGCCGCACGCAGCCACGTGCCGCTGCTGCCGGGCAGCGGATTGCTGGCCGATATCGGCCACGCCCGGGCGCACGCGGCGCGCATCGGCTACCCGGTGATGCTCAAGAGCACCGCCGGTGGCGGCGGCATCGGCATGCGTCTGATCTGGAGCGAGGACGAGATGACCGAGGCCTGGGCCTCGGTCGAACGCCTGGCGCGCGCCAATTTCAAGGACGCAGGTATTTATCTGGAGAAATATGTCGAGCAGGCGCGCCATGTCGAGGTCCAGATATTCGGCGACGGACGGGGAAACGTGATCGCGCTCGGCGAGCGCGATTGTTCGGTGCAGCGGCGCAACCAGAAAGTGATCGAGGAAACTCCAGCGCCGAATCTGCCCGATGCGGTGCGCCAGCGCCTGCTGCAAACGGCGGTGACGCTGGCGCGGGCAGTGGACTACCGCTCGGCGGGGACGGTGGAGTTCGTGCTCGACGCGCTCACCGGCGAGTTTTATTTTCTGGAAGTGAACACCCGGTTGCAGGTTGAACATGGCGTAACCGAGGAAGTCACCGGCGTGGACCTGATCGAGTGGATGCTGAAGTGCGCCAGCGGCGAACTGCCTGCGCTGGATTCGATGAACATTGCACCGCGCGGCGTCTCGATTCAGGTGCGCCTGTATGCCGAAGACCCGGGCCGCAACTTTCAGCCTTGCAGCGGTCTGCTCACGGCGGCGAGCTTTCCGGGTTTTGCACGCATCGAGACCTGGGTCGAGCCGGGAATCGAAGTGCCGCCCTACTACGATCCGATGATCGCCAAGATCATCGTCCGCGCTGAAGACCGGCGTGCCGCTCTGGCGAAACTGACGCGGGCGCTGGCCGAAACGACAGTCGCGGGCATCGAAACCAATCTCGAATTCCTGCGCCAGGTGGTGGCCGATACGGTGTTCGCGGACGGCCTGCAGACCACGCGCCATCTGAACAGCTTCCGGTACCGGCCGCGCAGCCTGGAAGTCATCGAACCCGGTGTACAGACCAGCGTGCAGGACTGGCCCGGGCGCCTGGGCTACTGGGATGTCGGGGTGCCACCGTCGGGGCCGATGGATGCGCTGGCGCTGCGACTGGCCAACCGGTTGGTCGGCAACCCGCAAGGTGCGGCCGGACTGGAGTGCACCGCCACCGGGCCGACGCTGAAATTCAACTGCGACAGCGTGATCGCGCTCGCCGGTGCGGCGATGCAGGCCACGCTCGATGGCCGGCCGATCGCCTTGCTGTGCACTCACGCGGTGAAAGCCGGGTCGGTGCTCAAGCTTGGCCGCATTGAAGGCCACGGACTGCGCACCTATCTGGCGGTGGCGGGCGGCTTCGACGTGCCGGACTATCTGGGCAGCAAATCCACGTTCACGCTCGGGCGCTTCGGCGGACATGCGGGCCGCACCCTGCGCAGCGGGGATATCCTGCATCTGGAAAAGCCCTCACCAGCCGCGCGATCCAGCAACGTGCTGCCGCTGGCCCTGCGCCCGCACCTGACCAACCACTGGGAAATCGCGGTGCTCTACGGCCCGCACGGTGCGCCGGACTTCTTCACCGATGCGGACATCGAAATGTTTTTCGGCACCGAATGGGAAGTGCATTACAACTCCAGCCGCACTGGTGTGCGCCTGATCGGACCGAAGCCGCAGTGGACGCGCAGCGATGGCGGCGAAGCCGGTCTGCATCCCTCGAACATCCACGACAACGCCTACGCCATCGGCGCCATCGATTTCACCGGCGACATGCCGGTCATCCTGGGTCCCGATGGGCCAAGTCTCGGCGGTTTTGTCTGCCCGGCGGTGATTGCCGATTGCGAACTCTGGAAGATGGGACAACTCAAGCCCGGCGATGGGGTGCGCTTTGTTCGCGTCAGCCAGGAGTGGGCCGCGCAAGGTTCCGCCGCCTTCGACCAGGCCATCGAAACGCTCGCAGTCCCCGTATTGCCTCGCCGCCCATCCCTTGTCCAGCGTTCTTCGCCGGAGCAGCCTTCATCACCCGTGTTGCACCACACCGTCGCAGGGAAGGGGCAGCCTTCAATAACCTACCGGCAGGCCGGGGATCGTTATCTGCTCGTTGAATACGGGCCGCTGGTGCTCGACCTCAACCTGCGTTTTCGCGTGCATGCATTGATGACTTGGCTGCAAGCGCAAAAAATGCCCGGCATCGTGGATCTCACGCCCGGCATCCGTTCCCTGCAGGTGCATTTCGACAGCCCGCGCCTGCCGCTGCGCCGGCTGATGGACCTGCTGCTGGCC
>JANNTE010000093.1:0-11054 GCA_031403365.1 Betaproteobacteria bacterium
GCCCTGGGTCCACAGCGCCGCCGGCCCGCCGCCGCCGAGGCGTATCGTGTCGGACGCCGGACGCAGCGCTGGATCGGCGTAGAGCACATAACCCGAGAGACGCTGGAACAGGTTTGCATGCTCGGCATCAATGCTGAGGTGACTCAGCTGCACCTGCCCCTGAGTCCATGCCAATGTAGCGGCACGGTCGAAGGCGGTCGCGTCGTGGTGCTTGTCGGCGAGGTCGAGCACATCGCTGCGCGACGACGCGACTACCGTCCAGAACGCAACGCGCACCGTCGCGCCCGGCGCAATGCGCACGCGGTGGCGCAGCGCGAATACCGGATCGAGCACGGTGCCGACGGTGTTCGACAGCGGCCGGCCATCCATCACCGAAATCGGTGTGCGCACTTCGCGACCGCGGCCGAGGAAGCGTGCGCGGTCGGTTTCGATCTGGGGCTCGCCCATCGCCTCGCCTTCGACCACCGCGAGATGCCCCGCCCAGACTTCGGGCTCGGCGGGCGACCGGCGCCGGCGCGTTGCCAGGATGACGCCCGTCCTGGCGAGATATTCAGTTTGCACGAACAGCTTGGAGAACGTCGGGTGTGCCGTGTCGGCGGCGGGCGGCGCGAGTACCAGCTCGGCATACGAGGTGAGTTCGATTAGCTTTTCCCGGCCACCTGCATTGTGGATCGATACGCGGCGAACTTCGGCGTTGTCCTCCGGTGAGACAACGACGTCGAGGGTCGTTGTGATCGTGCCATCGCGACGGATGAACTCGGCACGATCCTCGGAAAAGGTGACCTCGTAGCTGTCCGGCTCGACGCCGCTCGGCTGGTAGCCCGCGGACCACACGGCGCCGCTGTTCACGTCGCGCAGAAAGATGAAAGCGCCCCAGTCGTCACGGGTGGCATCTTCGCGCCAGCGCGTGATTGCGATGTCACCCCAGCGGCTGTAGCCTGAGCCGGCACCGGTCAGCATCACCGCATACCGGCCATTGGACAGCAAGTGCGCCTGCGGCGTGGCATTGTGGGGGGAGCGCAGCCGTCGCACCGCTGGCAGGTCGAAATCGCTGACCTTCGTGGCCGTTTTGACTTCCTCCGCGCGCGGATGGGCCACCGCTACATCGCGCGGCGTGCGTTCCTGCAGGAGCAGTTCCGTTGCCTGCACGATCGGCTCGGCGTGAAAGCGCGAGCGCATTTTCCCGTCGAGAAGAGCATTGGCAATGGCGACCACCGTCATGCCCTGATGGTGCGCCATGAATGCACGCACGATCGCAACGTCCTCCCCCTCCGGAAGACGCGTGCGGGTGTAATCCAGCGCCTCGTAGTACCCATAACCACCTCGTGCGCCGATTTCATCAAGGCGGACGAAGTTGCGCGCCGCGGCCCCTGGATCGACCATGGCCGCCAGCGCGGTGGCATAGGGCGCGACCACGGCGTTCTCGCTCAAGCCGCGTTTCAAGCCCAGGCCCGGAACACCGAAGTTCGAGTATTGATAGGTGTGCTCAAGATCGCGCACGTTGTAGGCTGATTCCGATATCCCCCAAGGCACGCCGAGCGCCGCGCCATAGCTTATCTGCCGGCGCACGACCAGACGGCTGGTCTGTTCGAGCAGGCTGCCGGCCGGCGCGCGCATGACCAGCGCGGGCATCAGATACTCGAACATCGACCCCGACCAGGATATGAGCGCCGCGCCGTGCTCGATCGGCGTGACAGCGCGCCCCAGCCGAAACCAGTGCCGCGAGGCGACGTCGCCCTTGGCGATTGCGATGAAGCTCGCAAGTCGCGCTTCGGAGGCGAGCAGGTCGTAACAGTTCGGGTCGAGACTTCCCTCTGCGACCTGATAGCCGATCGCGAGAAGCTTGCGGTCCGCGTCGAGCAGAAAGCCGAACTCCATCGCGTTGGCCATGGCCAGCGCCGTCGTCTCGAGCGCTGCGAGGCGGCGCTTCAGCAATCGTGCTGCGTCGGCAGTCAGCGCAAAGTCACGCCGGTGACTCTGGATCGAGCGCCGCGTCGCCTGCGCCCAGTACAACATTTCATCGCCAGCAGCGTCCCCGCGTTCGCCGGCCAGCGTTCGCACGATGTCGACCATGGTCGTGGCCAGCAGCGCGGCTTCGTCCAGTTGTGCGGCGGACTCCTGCGGTGCCGCCCGGTCCCGGCGCAGCGCCGTGGCCAGCGCATCGAGCGCCTCGGTCAACTGATGTCGCGTGATGGTCTGCATGCGCCGGTCGTCGGCCAGTTCCTGCAAAGTCGTGCGCGCGAGGATCAGGCCGTCCTCGATGCCAGTGAACAACCCGGTACCGGATCGCGGCAGGCCGCTCCACTCCCGGCAGGTATTCGCCACCGCGATCAAATGCCCCGCCAGGTTCCCGCTATCCACCGAGGAGACGTACTGCGGATCGAGCGGGCGCAGGTCCCGCGTGTCGTACCAATTATAGAAATGGCCGCGGAAGCGCTGCAGGTTGCCCATGGTCGCGAACGTCGCTTCAAGCCGCTCGACGATGTCGATGGTTCCCGCCCAACCAAAGTCGCGGGCGCTGATCGCGGAGAGCAGATAAAGGCCGAGGTTGGTGGGCGAAGTTCGGTGCGCGACCGTCGGCTTCGGGTCTTCCTGGAAATTGTCGGGCGGCAGCATGTGCTCCGTCGCCGTCACGAAGGTCTCGAAGAAGCGCCAGCTTCGGCGCGCAACCAGCCGCAAAGCCAGGGCATCCGCATCCGAGACCGACAGACGCCCTACCACCAGAGGCGAAAGGCTGATCCAGCGAGCAATCGCCGGCGAGGCCAGCCATGCGATTACGAACGGCGCAGCTATCGGCCAGGCATCTCTTCCGACCAGCCAGACGAGGATACCGCCGCCGATGGCCACGGCCACACCGCCTTCCATCTGTCGATAGAAAGCGCGCAGATGGAGCCCGTTGCTCCCGTTCGCCTGTGCGGCCGTCACCCAATCGAGCAGATGCCGCCGGCTTACGAACAGACGATACAGCGTTCTTGCGATCGCATCGACCATCACCGCTGCCTGATACGCAAGGAACACGACCAGCAACGCGGTCTGCGCGCAGGCGAGCCGCGCATCGGTAGCCAGCGCGCGCAGGTGGCTGCGCGCCGTGACGCGGGCGCGGCGCGGCATGATCGCCGTCGTAACGGGAAGCAGGGCCGGTAGCGCCATCGTCCCCAGCAGGAAACCGGTCCAGATCAGGGCAGCGGGCGCCGGCAGTAACCAGCCCGCCAGCAGGCCGGCAACGGTGGCCGGAGCCAGCAGCGAGCGGCGCAGATTGTCCAGCATCTTCCAGCGGCCGATCCGGGGAATCGAGCCCGTTCGGCGACGCGCGGCGGAGGCATCTGCGCGGCCAAAGATCCACGGCAGCAACTGCCAGTCACCGCGCGTCCAGCGATGCTGGCGCACGGCGGCCAGGTCGTAGCGCGATGGATACTCCTCGACCACCTCGATATCGGATACCAGGCCTGCGCGTGCGAAGGTCCCCTCGAAGAGGTCATGGCTGAGCAGTGTGTTTTCGCGCACGCGGCCGTCGAGCGCGGCCTCGAAAGCATCCACGTCGTAGATGCCTTTGCCGGTGTAGGAGCCTTCGCCGCAGAGATCCTGGTATACGTCGGAGGCGGCCGAGGCATAGGGATCGATGCCGCTGCTGGAGAAGATGCGCTGGAACAGCGAGGCTTCGTGGCCGGTCGGCAGTGAAAACGTGACGCGCGGCTGCAACACTCCATAGCCTTCCACGACGCGGCGGGTGCCGGCGTCGAAGCGCGGACGATTGAGCGGGTGCGCCATCTTGCCGACCAGCCGCCGCGGCGTATCGCGCAGGATGCGGGTATCGGCATCGAGTGTGATGACGTAACGCACCCCCGCCGGCACGACCGGCGGCCGTCCGCCAACGGCCACGAAGCTCGTATCGGTAGCGCCGCGCAGCAACCGATTCAGTTCATGAAGCTTGCCACGCTTGCGCTCCCACCCGATCCAGCTGTTCTGTCCCTTATTCCATACCCGCCGGCGATGCAACAGCAGGAAACGCTCGCCTCCGGCAACGGGTCCATAGCGCGTGTTCAGTCGCGCAATGCCGGCGGCGGCCGCGTCGAGCAGCGCGTCATCTCCGGCAACGGTTTCTGCAGCGGCATCCATCCAGTCCGAGAGCAATGCGAAATGCAGTGCCCCCTCCGGGCTTGCCAGTTGGTGGATCTCCAGGCGCTCGATCTGCTCTTCGAGCGCGGCCTGGGTCGTGAGAAGAATGGGGACGGCGACCATGGTGCGAAACTGCGAAGGCACGCCTTCGCGCAGTTCCATGCCCGGAAGGATCGTCGCGCCGATCTCTCCGGTGACACAGCGGTTCACAAGCGCCATCCCCGCATCGATGGCGGGGATCAACCCGAGAAGCGCGAGCAGCGCGAGCCACCAGCCGTCGACTCCGTTCCCGGCCAGCAAAATCAGCGGCACACACAAGAGAATTGCAGCGAACGCCAGAACGTCAGCGATGTAGCCTGCGATGCCGCTCGCAGCGTTCAAACGCCTGGGCCAGTTGCCCAAGCGCACGCGAAATCCGACTTGCGCTTCGAATGCGCGGCGGCCCCCGGCGAACAAGTGATAGCCCGGATCGCGACTTCGGACATCCTCGTCACGCTCACCGCAACCGGCCGCGCAGCGCCGCTCGTCGTGCGCCGCAGTCCTCGCCTGCGGAGCGCTTGCGGCAGCCAGGGCTGCGTGCGCGATCTGCAGTTCCGTCAGTTTGGAGCCGCGCGCGAGTTCCTCGATCGCGCTGCGGTAAAGATTGCGCGTGGGAAAATCCATTTCCGCGAATGCGCTGCCGGCGCGCAGCGTCGCATCTACAAGACTGACGTCTTCGAACAATTCCGCCCAGTCGACGTCGGAAATCAGCCGCATGCTCGTGATGATGTTGCGGACCGTCACGTTGGCCGCACCCTGTCTTTGATGCTCGTCGTGCACGATCTCGTCGACGGTTGTGCCCTGTGCAGCAAGGCGCTCCTCGAGCCACGTCAGGGTGCGCGTGACTTTCGGATCCTGGTCGCGCAGGCGTTGCACGAGTTGCACGGCAAAGGGGCCCGGAAGGGGCGCGTTTTCGTAGCGTTCAAAAACCGCCCGAACCGGCTCGCTCGAGTGCGCACTCACCCCCAGAACGCGATCGGCGAGAGCGTCGGCCTGCTCGCGCGCAGCGCGGCTCGATACGATGCGACGCGCTCCGCGCCGAAGGTTCTCCACGAGCACGATGCGCAGCGTGATCGCCACGGCCCATAATTCTCCGATGGTCAGCGGCTGTACGCGCTGGTAGGCGTGCACGAAGCGGCGCAACGTCCCGGGATCGAAACGGCTGTCGGTGTGGGCAACGAAAGCCCAGGCCACGCCGAATACCCGCGGATATCCGGCGAAAGGGCCGGCGGCCAGCTTCGGCAACTGCCGATAGTAGCTGCGCGGCAGATCGTCGTGAATTTCGCGAATCTGCTCTTCGACGACGTGATAGTTATCGAGCAGCCACTCGGCCGCCGGCGTGATTGCCCGACCGGCATCGACCCCCTCAGCGACGTTGCGATAAGCGTGCAGCAGGATCGATTCGTTGTCCCTCAATCGCGCCGCCAGGGACCGCCCAGCCATGGGCCTGCCGGTAATCGACTGAGCCGCCGTCAGGCTCTCGGCATGCTGTTCGAGACGCTCAATGCCGAAGAGCTCCTCGCGAATCGACTCCTCGGTATTCCACGGCGCCGCCCGGGACGTGCGTGCAAAAGCGTGAAGAATTGTCGTTTTCAATTATGTCCTTCTGTCACGCGCAGGAACGCGACCGGGAATCCGGTCGGTTACCTCTTGGTCATTCGTTTGCTGGAAAAGTGCACCGCCGGAAGGTAAATAATTGATCCCCGTTTTCTGCCGTCCGGATTCCGCCCGCACATGCCATCGGCAAATCGCGAGCCGCACGGCAGCATGGAACATCCGGCGCGATTACACGTCTAGTCCGTTCGGCGCACACCGAACGGCTTACCGGCCCAGGTTATCGTGATCAGGGCGATGCATCATGGCGGCCATACCGATCAAGCGCCGCTAGCACTTGCCGGAGCAGCAGGATGCGCAGCAGCGCCATGGATGGCGGGAGAGGGGAAGGGTCATGCCGCTATCCAGCGATCAGGATCACCCTGCACGCTCGATCACCGCCGGCGGATAGGTGCGTGGCAGGCGGATGCGCTTACGCGCGGTCCAGTTTCACGCGTAGCCCAGGTGAGGGATTCGGGTGACGGCCACGGGGATGACGTGACCCTGGGCGCTCACGCCGGCGCGTTCGGCACCTGATTGCGTGCCTGAAGATCAGTCTGCCATCGACAATGTCCGGAAAACATTCCGGACATCGGCAGCGCGCTATCGCCTGACGAAGTTCAATGCCGCAAATTTGAAGTTCGTATACGCGGTGCGGCCATCGCTGTCGATCTCGTGCTTGTTGGCTCTGCACCACGCCACCAGTTCGGAAGGCTTGATGTTCATCTGTGTTGGCGACACACCCGATGCGCGCATGGCACCGACCTGCTCGTTGTAATTTTTTAGAAAGACCTTGTAGTCGCCGGGCATGCTGTCCCCATCGACGCACACTGAACGATACTCGGCATAGTCCTCACGCGATATGAACCCGATTACCCCTGTTGCTCTAGCCATAATTAACCTCCAAGTTGCCGCAGTATCGTTACAGGGCCACGATTTTGTAAAGCAATACGTTGACAGCCCGATGCACAATGCTTCAGGAACTGCACGAAAGCATCGAACATCCGGCCCGGTTACGCGCCCAGTCCGGCCGGCGTTGTGCAAAGAGTTCGCGCCCGGGCTGCTCATCGTAGGGGCGGCGCAAAACGTCAAGCAGTTCATGGATGCCGGCATGGTCGCCCTGCTCGGCGCGGTCTATCGCCTGTTGTGCCAGATAGTTGCGCAGCACGTAACGCGGATTGGCGGCATTCATGCGCGCTCGACGCTGATCAGGCGGCATGGCATCGCGCCGCACGCGAGCCGCGTAACGCTGCAGCCAATCCTGAAATGCCGACCCGTACCGCTGTAGCTTGGCCTCGCTGTAGAACGCCTGGCTCAACGGCGCAATAGTCGGGGCGTCGAGATCAACGGCGCCCAGTGCGCGGAAAAACAAGGTCATGTCGACCTCCGCCTCGCCCAGCAGGCCCTGCAACGCCTGCATCAGTGCCTCATCTTCATCCAGGCACCCGGCGAGGCCGAGCTTGGCCGCAATGTTGCTGCGATCCGCTTCGGTAAACACTTCCACGAAGCGCTTCAGTCCCGCTTGCAGCGCATCGGTGCCGCCAAACGCCGGCACCAGCGCATTGGCTAGCTGACCCAGATTCCAATAGGCAATCTGCGCCTGCTGCCCGAACCGGTAGCGCCGACCCTCGGCGTCGGTCGTATTCGGCGTCCAGTCGAAATCGAAATCGTCGATCCATCCATAGGGGCCGTAATCGATGGTCAGTCCAAGAATGGACATGTTGTCGGTGTTCATCACACCGTGAACGAAACCCACCCGCATCCAGTGCGCGACCATGCGCGCGGTGCGCTCGCACACCTGGTTGAACCAGAGAGAGCGCAGCGGTTCGCTGGCAGGTGCGGCAGGATCGTGATCCGGCTCGCTCGACAGAAGCTCCTTGAAATCGCGACGGATGGTGAAATCGACCAACTGACTCAACAGCGCATGTTCCTCGCGCGAACTGGGCAGTTCAAAGTTTCCGAACCGGATGAATGAGGGCGCCACGCGGCACACGATGGCTCCCGGCTCCGCGCGCGGGTGGCCGTCGTAGAACATGTCGCGCACCACCGGCTCGCCTGTCGCCACCAGGCTCAAGGCGCGCGTGGTCGGCACGCCCAGATGCTGCATGGCTTCACTGCACAGAAACTCACGCACCGACGAGCGCAGTACCGCGCGCCCATCGGCCGTGCGCGAATACGGCGTCGGACCGGCACCTTTCAACTGCAACTCCCAACGCTGGCCGGCGGCATTGATGGTTTCGCCCAGAGTAATCGCGCGTCCGTCACCTAGCTGACCGGCCCAGTGACCGAACTGGTGTCCGCCATAATTGGCGGCGTAGGGCTGCATGCCGTCGAGCAGCGCATTGCCGGCAAGAATCTGCGCGAAAGCGGGCGATTCGATTTCAGCCTCGGCTATACCCAGCATGGCAGCCACTTCGCGCGACCAGGCCAGCAGGCACGGCGCCGGCACCGGCGTGGGCTGCACCAGCGAATACAAGGCTCCGCGCACTTGCCGCCGCCCCGGACCCGTCGCCGGATCCGCCGGCAGGGCGCGTACAAAGGAGTTATCGAAACTGAGGGATTGCATTTACAATCTGACTGTGGGACCGGGACAGGGATTGCGTATTGTAAGTCCCACCCGCCCGGATAAGCGATGCACAATTCCGGTTCCGGAGGTTGCGGCCTCCCATTGCCTTCCCGGCAGACAGCCCGGGATCCATTCTCGAACGTCGGTAATCATCGTGGAAACTGTCGGATTTCAGTTGAATGGCGAGTACGTGCGCCTGTGCGATCTGCTCAAACTGGCCGGCATTGCAGGCAGCGGCGGCCTCGGCAAGCTTCTGGTCGCCCAGGGCGAGGTTACCGTCGATGGTGCTCCGGAATCGCGCAAGACCGCCAAGATCCGCGCCGGACAAATCGTGGAATGTCGCGGCGTCAAAATCGCGGTGACCGGAAAGTAAGTCAGTCTCAGGAGTCCACATGGAATCCCGTCTCACCGACCTGGAAACAAAGATCAGCTTTGCCGAGGAATTGCTGGAGGCATTGAATCGCACGGTCTACGGCCAGCAACAGCAGATCGACCAGCTGCAGCGGGAACTGCGCGCGCTGCGCGAGCAGGTGCAGACCGGCCCGCCGGCGGAGCCGGGCGATACGCCCCATGAAGTACCCCCGCACTACTGAGAGGTTCATGAACGCTGAGAGATTCATGAATCCCAGGCGAACCAATGTCGATGTTATACCGGGGTCGGTTGACATTCGTTTCATGGACGCCGAAATCCAGGAAGATGGCAAAATTCGCCTGACCCACCTTTCGCATATCGACAAGAACAGCACCTAAGGAGCATTGATGACGGCCGAGACATTCGACTACGCCGATTTGCTGCGCCCCGGCCTGCCTGCGGCCGCCGCCAGGTGGACCGGCTTTCCGAAATTCAATTTCGTCGGTGGCCATAACGATGCCGGCAGCGTACCGGTCGAAGGCCTGATCGCAGCCGCCACTCGCGTACTTCAACGCGAGGGCAGCGCGTTGTCCACCTATGGGCTGTTCAGCGGTCCGCTCGGCTATCTGCCGCTGCGCGAATTCATCGCGCGCAAGCTTGCCCGCGATGCCGGCATCGTTTGCTCGCCGGACGAAATCCTGATCACCTCGGGTTCGCTGCAAGGCCTTGATCTCGTCAACCAGGTTCTGCTGGCGCCGGGCGATACCGTCATCGTCGAGCAAATGACTTATGGCGGCGCCATTACGCGCTTGCAGCGCCTGGGCGTGAACATCGTCGGCGTCAAGGTCGATCACGATGGACTGAGCAGCGCGGGACTAAAGACAACACTCGATGATCTCAAACGCTGTGGCGTGCGGCCGAAGTACATCTACACCATTCCCACCGTGCAGAATCCGACCGCTACGGTGATGAGCAAAACCCGGCGCGCCGAGATCCTCGGACTTTCGATGGACTACGGCGTGCCGGTCTTCGAGGACGAGTGTTACGCGGATCTGGTCTGGGGAGGCGCACGCCCGGTGGCACTGCGCGGCATGTCGAACGACGGGCGCGTTGTTCACATCGGTTCGTTCTCCAAGTCGATCGCACCGGCGCTGCGCATTGGCTATCTCATCGCGAACTGGCCGCTGATGAGCCGCATCCTCGCCATCAAGAGCGACGGCGGGTCGGGCGCCCTCGAGCAAATGGTTCTGGCGGAATACTGCCGCGAACACTTCGAGGCCCATGTGCACACGCTCAGACAGGCGCTGCGCCGCAAGCTCGATGTGATGATGGAATCCCTGCGCGCCCATTTCGGTTCCGAGGCCGAGTTCGAGGATCCGGCGGGTGGCATTTTCCTCTGGGTAAAACTGCCCGGCGGCGTTGACACTACGCGTCTGGCGCAAGTCGCACTGGACTCAGGCGTGGCGATCAACCCGGGCGCCGAGTGGATGACCGATGCCGCTGCCGGGCGGACGCGGCTGCGGCTGTGCTTCGCCCATCCCCCCGAGCAGGTTATTCGCGACGGCGTCGCCAGGCTGGCCGAGGTCTGCCATCGCGAGTTTGGCGTGCCCGCGCGCAGCGCAAAAGAACACCGGTAGGAGCAGCAAGCACGCGCGCTCATACGGCAAGGGCCGGCTTGCGGCCGAACCACGGTCGCGCCGCTTCGAGCTGGGCGCCAAGGCGAAACAGCGTTGCCTCGTCGCCGAAACGTCCAACAAGCTGAACCGCCAGCGGCAATCCGCCCGTGCTTTGACCCAGCGGCAGCATGAGCCCGGGCTGGCCGGTGAGATTGAACCAGACCGTGAACGGCGAGAAGTTGAATACGCGGTGCCAGTATTCGTTCACGTCATCCATCATCATATCGAGCCAGCCGAGCTTCACCGCCGGCGAACTCAGTCCCGGCGTCAGCAGCACATCCCACTGCGCATGGAACGCGGCCATCTGCCGCCCGAGACGGTGCGTCGTTTGCGTGGCGCGAACGTAATCAGGGGCGCTGATGTTCTCGCCCATTTTCGCGGTCAGCCAGGTAATGCGCTCCACTTCGCCTTCGCATGCCGGGCGCCCGGCGATCGGGTGGCCGGCGAGGTTCACGACCGCATTCGCCGAAGCCAGTGTGAGAAAAGTTGGCACGACCGCAGCGCGGTCGATCTCGGGGTCGCGCTCTTCGACGTGATGGCCCAGATCGGTACAAAGTTTCACGGTCTCGGCAAGCAACCGCAAACATTCCGGATCGATTTTCGCGCCGTTCGGCGCTGCCGTGGTCCACGCGATCTTGAGTTTGCCCGGCTTGGTGCCCGTCTCCTTGAGATAAGGTCCGGCCGGTGCAGGCGCGACATACGGATCGCCCGG
>JANNTE010000094.1:0-3532 GCA_031403365.1 Betaproteobacteria bacterium
GCGAATCACTCGCCGGATGCCCCCATGTCACACATGATCAAACCCATTGAACCTGTCAGGCCGACGTTCGGCGGCGAGGTTTCAGGCATTGACCTGACGCGTCGCCTCTCGGAGGCCGAAGTCACCGCGATCCACGCCGGCATGGACCGCTTCGGCGTGCTGGTGTTTCACGACCAGCACCTGGAGGACGAGCAGCAGCTCGCATTCAGCCGCCAGCTCGGTGCGCTGGAACAGGCCACCGGGGACATCATGTCGGAGAAGGACCGCCGCCTGAGCATGGACCTGAACGACATCTCCAATATCGACAAGCACGGCGAATTGCTGCCGCGCGATGACCGGCGCCGGCTTTTCGGCCTGGGCAACTTGCTGTGGCACTCCGACAGCTCGTTCAAGGACGTGCCGGCCAGATATTCGCTGCTCTCGGCGCGCAGGATTCCGCCGACTGGTGGCAACACCGAATTCGCCGACATGCGGGCCGCTTACGACACGCTGGACGATGCGACGAAGCGCGAGGTGCACGATATGATCTGCTCGCACAGCCAGATCTTTTCGCGTGGCATCCTGGGCTTTGACGATTTCACCGACGCGGAGCGGGAAAAGTGGGCACCGGTGCGCCAACGCCTGGTGCGGCGGCATCCGAACACCGGGCGCCTGTCGCTGTACCTGTCGAGCCACGCCGGTGAAATTGAAGGCTGGCCGGTGCCCGAGGCGCGATCGTTCCTGCGCGATCTGACGGAACACGCCACACAGCGCCAGTTCGTCTACGCGCACGTCTGGCGCCCGTGGGACCTGGTGATGTGGGATAACCGCGTCACGATGCATCGCGCCCGTCGCTACAACCCGGCCGAGGTGCGCGACATGCGCCGCACAACATTGACCAACGAAGTGTCGAGCCTGGAGCAGTCGCCGGTCTGACGCGGCAGAAGGCTCGAATCGACTCGGACTCAGCCTCGCGACCTGCGGCCGATCGGGCCAGCGGGCCTGCATGCGCCAGCGACGTGTGTGCCATGGACGTTGGACAATGAGGTGCCTTGCTTTGCGTCATTTGGCCTTCATACAAATCCTCAGATAGGCTAAAACCTACCCCGAGATTTTGCATCTTTCGCAGTCGACACAGTAGCTTAAGATCACTTCAATTCTACCTCAGCACACTTGGCTTGGTTTGCGGGCAATTTCGCCAAAAGTGACCTTTCGAGATCTGTCGGGCGAGAAGATTGAAAAGATGTAGCGTTTGTCGTTCCGCCGCTCTCGTTGTGACCCCGCCGCGTGCGATCATTGCATTTTTGATAGCATAGTATATATAGTGATAGCATTGCAATTTTGGAATGGAGAAACGCTATCATGGCCGCCGTCACCATTCGCAACCTCCCGGAGGAAACGCATCGCGCCCTGAAGATCCGCGCGGCGCAGCACAATCGCAGCGCGGAAGCGGAGATGCGCGCCATTCTGGAGTCGGCCGTGCGACCGGCTGGGCGGCTGCTTCTCGGCACTACACTGGCGGACATGAGCCGGAAGATCGGGCTCACCAACGCCGATGTCGAAGCCATCGATCAAACCCGCGACAGAACACCCGCCGAGCCGCTGCGTTTCTAATGATCCTGCTCGACACGAATGTTGTCTCCGAGGCGATGAAGCCGGAGCCGGATCCGGCGGTCCGCAATTGGCTCGACGAACAGGCGGCGGAGACGCTCTATCTGTCCAGCGTCGCGATCGCCGAGCTGATGTTCGGCATCGGTGCGCTTCCCAAGGGCAAGCGCAAGGACAAATTGACGGCCGCGCTCGATGGCGTGATGACGCTGTTCGCTGATCGAATCCTGCCGTTCGACACGAATGCGGCGCGCCGTTATGCCGACCTGGCCGTCAAGGCGCGCGCTGCCGGAAGAGGATTTCCGACGCCCGACGGCTATATCGCCGCGATCGCCGCCTCGCGCGATTTCGCTGTGGCGTCGCGTGACTCCAGTGCATTTTCGGCCGCAGGCCTAAACGTGATCGACCCCTGGACCGTGACCGGCTAACCGATCGTGCGCGAAGGCAAGAACGTCGCAGCGCGAGCAACAGTTTTCATTTTGCCAATCGGAACGGTTATGCGAAAACTCATTCCCACTCAATCGTCGCCGGTGGTTTTCCGGAAATATCATAAACCACACGATTGATGCCACGCACTTCGTTGATGATGCGATTGGAGACTTTGGCGAGTAACGTGAAGGGCAATTCAGCCCAGTGTGCGGTCATGAAATCCTGGGTCTGCACCGCCCGCAGCGCGACCACGTAATCGTAGGTGCGGCCGTCGCCCATCACACCCACCGACTTGACCGGCAGGAATACGGCAAATGCCTGGGAAGTCTTTTCATACCAGCCCGAAGCCCGCAGTTCTTCAATGAAGATTGCGTCTGCGCGGCGCAACAGGTCGGCGAATTCATGTTTGACTTCGCCCAGTATCCGCACACCCAGCCCTGGTCCGGGAAATGGGTGGCGAAACACCATGTCGCGCGGCAAGCCCAGTGCCAGGCCGAGCTCGCGCACTTCGTCCTTGAACAGTTCGCGCAATGGCTCCAGCAACTTCAGATGCAGCGTGTCAGGCAGACCACCGACATTGTGGTGGGATTTGATGGTGTGCGCCTTTTTGGTCTTTGCGCTGGCCGATTCGATCACATCGGGGTAGATCGTGCCCTGGGCGAGCCATTTGGCATTCGGCAGCCTGGCGGCTTCGCGCTGAAATACTTCGACGAACTCGCGACCAATGATCTTGCGCTTGTGCTCCGGATCGCTGATGCCCTTGAGCGCCGACATGAATTCCGCCGATGCATCGACATGAATGATTTTTACTCCCAGATTACTGGCGAAAGTCTGCATGACCTGCGCTGCTTCGTTCAGACGCAGCAGGCCGGTATCGACGAAGACGCAGGTCAACTGATTGCCGATGGCGCGATGGATCAATGCGGCCGCAACCGAGGAATCCACACCGCCGGACAAACCGAGGATGACCTCGTCCCTGCCCACTGCGGAGCGGATGCGCCCGACCGCCTCGTCGAGGTAATCCGGCATGTTCCAGTCCGAGCCCAGCCCGCAGATGCGCTGCAGAAACTGTCCGATCAGCGCCTTGCCTTGCGGCGTATGCGTGACTTCCGGGTGGAATTGCACGCCATAGAAACCGCGCGCCTCATCGGCCATACCGGCAATCGGAGTCGCGGCATTGCTGGCAATGACTTTGAATCCCGGCGGCAGCGCATTGACCTTGTCGCCGTGGCTCATCCAGACATCGAGCAACCCGTGTGCCTCGGCATTGCGGCGATCCTCGATGCCTTCGAGCAGCTTCGAGTGGCCACGCGCACGGACTTCGGCGTAGCCGAATTCGCGCACCGCGCCATTTTCCACTGCGCCGCCCAGTTGCGCCGCCATGGTCTGCATGCCGTAACAAACGCCCAGCACCGGCACGCCCGACTCGAACACCTGCTGCGGGGCACGCGGTGTGCCGCCTTCGGTGACCGAGGCCGGTCCGCCGGAAAGGATGATGCCCCTCGGAGCAAATTCG
>JANNTE010000095.1:0-1713 GCA_031403365.1 Betaproteobacteria bacterium
GGCTTCTTCCCTCTTGGCGAAAATATTCATGCTCTTTGAATCGAGCATCAGGCGGCCCTGGATAAACTATCCGCCTTGGATAAACCGTCCGCCTTGGATGAACCATCCGTCTTGAATGAACCATCGGTCTTTGGGACGCTGTCCAATTTGCTGATCGCAGCAGATTTGCTCAAGGAGCCCTGCAAGTCTCCGCCCTTTTCAATTTCAATTTCCGCGTATTGAACCGTGCCGGTAACTTTGCCGGTGGCCCGTACAAAAAGGGCTTTGTGTGATGTGATGCTTTCGTGGACTTCACCGCGAACATCAATCAAATCGGCGATGACCTTGCCCCTGAGGACACCGGTAGTGCCGACCAGAATTTCCCGCGCGGTCAAATCTCCGTCGATCCTTCCGGAAATGGAAGCGCTGTTTGGCACCACGAAGCTGCCGCTCAGTGTCACCCCTTCACCAACGACCAGACAACCATTCTGCTTTTCTTCGGCCATGCCAAGCTCCTTTTGAAAGGCTGCAATCGCGGCAGGCGCGACGGCAGCAAACGTGATTAATCGAGAAACGACCCCAGTTTGGCGGCTTGCAGGTCCCGACCGTGCCGAGAACAAGAGCAGAAATCTGCCGCATATCGGCTTTTTAGCCGCAACCGCCGAGCCATACGCAGCAGGCCATGGGGTGCCATCGCTGACGCGGACACCGCGCAGTTCATGACCCGAACCGGGGCGGCCGGCGGGCTTTGTCAGCCAACTCTTTCCGTGGGTTCGTCCACTAGCGGTCCGGGTGTACACGCCCGTATGGCGGCTTCCCTTGACTGCGAGTGTGGAATGGGCGTACCTTTTTCGCGGAATTTCGACAGGCGGGCACCGACCCGCGATAAAGGAGGAGCATGACCACCGGCATATTGACCCCGAAGCAGGCCGCATTCCGAGACGATTACCGGCGCAACATCGCCCCCTGGTATAACGGATGGGGCCATCTGCTGTCGATCTTCGTTCCGGGTATTGCGGTCATCTGGTATTGCCTCGCGAACATCGAGCAGCCGACGATCTGGGAGCTGCTGTTCGTGATTCCGGTGCTGGTGTTCTACAACTGGAACGAATGGTGGCTGCACAAGAATGCGATGCACCGCCCGATCAAGGCGCTGGGCGGCATCCTGATGCCGGTCTACCATCGCCATACCCATCAGCATCACCAGTATTTCACCGCGCAGGTAATGACTTACGACACCAACCGCGAATGGCGCATTGTGCTGTTTCCGCCTTACGCGTTGATTGTCTTCCTGCTGATGACACTGCCTGCGGCACTGATGCTGGGCTGGCTGTGGTCGGCGAATGCGGGCTATATGCTCATGATGCTCACGCCGATCTATTACCTGAACTACGAAACGTTCCATCTGTGCTGTCATGTTCACGACAACTGGTTCGTGCGGAACATACCCCTGGTCAATACGATCCGCCGTCATCATGCCGCGCATCACAGCCAGCCGATCATGATGGAGCGCAACATGAACCTGACGTACCCGATTGCCGACTGGTATATGGGAACCAGTGATCTGGATCGCGGCCTGCTCGGCCATTTGTTCAACGGCTACAGCACCCGCCATGTCAGGAAGGAATACGCCAGTGATCAGGGCGCCGAGCTCGACGTGCGTTTGAGCACGCCGTGAACAATCCCTGATAGTAAGAACCCACAAGGGGAGGGAGATGGGCGCCTGCGGGCGCC
>JANNTE010000096.1:0-21990 GCA_031403365.1 Betaproteobacteria bacterium
CCTCCACCACCCAACAGCAGCAGGGAGTCCGCCCCCTGCGCGAGCACACGCGCCGCTTCGACGACGCTTTCTCGCGGCACTCTGGCGGGCGCCCGCATCGGCGAAGTGGCGGCAGCGCCTTCGGCGTCATTCCACGCCGTATCGGCGGGAAGGATCAGGGTCGCGATCTGGCCGGGCGCCTGCCGCGCGGCATCAATGGCAGCGGCACCGTCGCGCGCCACGGCCATCGACGATCGCGAGGTCCTCACCCAATGAGAAACCGGCCGCGCGATGCCTTCGATGTCGGAGGTGAGCGGCGCATCGTGCTCGATGTGATGGATGGCGTGTTCGCCCACGATGTTGACGATGCCGGAGCCCGCCTTCTTCGCGTTGTGCAGGTTGGCCACCCCATTGGCCAGCCCCGGTCCGAGGTGCAGCAGGGTCGAGGCAGGATTGCGCGCCATGCGGTAGTAACCATCGGCCGCGCCGGTGACCACGCCCTCGAACAGTCCCAGCACGCAGCGCATGCCATCGAGCTTGTCCAGGGCGGCGACAAAATGCATTTCGGAAGTGCCTGGGTTGGCGAAGCACACGTTCACGCCGCCCGCGACCAGGGTTCGAACCAGACTTTCTGCGCCGTTCATTTATTGCCTTTTTCGTAATTCATGACGCATCCGCCGCCCCCGGGGAAATAGGCACAATTGAAGCCAAGCCGAGGCGCAGGAGCGAGGGAAACGACTTTGAGTTGACGTTCTGTCATGTGTTTTGGAAAGCTTCTAGTTTGCAACACCGAGCATGCCTTCGAGGCGCTCGCGGATCAGCTTCTCCGCGCCGGCCATGATGCGGTCGATGAGTTCCTTGCAGGTCGGAATGTCATGGATCAGGCCCGCCACCATGCCGCAGGACCATACGCCGGCGTCCATGTCTCCATCGAGCATGATGCGCGGATACACACCGGCCACCTCGGTGATGATGTCTTCGAATTTGAGGTTCTTGCCCAGCGCGGCCTCTTTTTCCAGCAGCCGCTCGGTCGCAGCATTGTTGAGCACGCGCTCGGTGTTGCGCAGCGTACGCATCACCAGACGTGTGTCGAGCTCACTTGCCGCAACCAGCGCGCGCTTGACGTTGTCGTGGATCGGCGCCTCTTTGGTCGCCATGAAGCGCGTGCCCATGTTCATGCCTTCCGCGCCCATGGCGAGCGCGGCGACCAGGCTGCGCTCATCGGCCATCCCGCCTGAAGCTACGAACGGAATTTTCAATTCGTCCGCTGCGCGCGGCAGCAGGATCATGTTCGGAATGTCGTCCTCGCCCGGGTGTCCACCGCATTCGAAGCCGTCAACCGAAACGGCATCGCAGCCAATCGATTCCGCCTTGAGCGAGTGACGTACCGAAGTGCACTTGTGAATGACCTTGATTCCGGCCTCTTTCAGGTACGGCAGATAAGGCTGCGGATTGCGCCCCGCGGTCTCGACGATTTTCACGCCGCCCTTGATGATGGCCTTGATATAACCGGGGTAATCGGGCGCTGAAACGGTCGGCAGAAACGTGAGATTGACGCCGAACGGTTTGTCAGTCATGTCGCGGCAGCGCGCGATTTCGTTGGCCAGGTCCGCTGCGGACTTCTGCGTCAGACCGGTGATGATGCCGAGTCCTCCGGCATTAGAGACTGCCGCGGCGAGCGGCGCAAATCCGACGTAGTGCATGCCGCCTTGAATGATCGGGTGTTTGATGCCAAAGAGCTCCGTGATGCGCGTCTTCATTTTCGCACTGCCTTTCGCTTTGTATCGATTTGTTTCCGTCAATGATTGCACAAACCCTCCTCGTTCTGCCGGACCTTCTTTGTCCGGGCAATCTGAAACGATCGAGCCGGGGCCGCGCGCTCCAACGGCAATCAGGGTGGGAACGGAGGCCGCTTGACGATTTCTGCTGGACAGCAACTCGCCGAAGATACCAGCACAAATGCCACGGCATCGGCGACATCTTCGGTACGGATCATCTGATTAAAGCGTTTTTCTGGTTTGCCCATCAGCGTACTGCACACCATTCGGGTAATGCTTTCATGGCGACGTTCGTTGCGAATGCTCCTTTTCAATGTTATTTCCGGATGCGGCGGATGAATTCGGCAACAGCGATGCCAATTTCGTCAGGGCTGTCTTCTTGAATGAAATGAGTGCCTTTCACCGTCACTTCGGTCTGATTGGGCCAGGCGCGACACACGTCCCGTGGCCGGCCGACAAGAATGGAACCCGGATCGGCATTCACAAACAGCTTGGGCACACCACTTTGCGCCAACCAGTGTGAATACGCCTCGACAACCTTGACGACATCCGCCGGTTGTCCCTCGATCGGGATCTGACGTGGCCACGACAAAGTTGGGCGCCGGTCTTCCCCGGGATTTGCGAACGGCTTCCTGTAGACCGCCATTTCTTCAGCGGCCAGTTTTCGCATGATCGCATTGGGAAGCACACCCTCGATGAAAATGTTCCTGGTCAGGATCATTTCCTCGCCCGATTCCGAGCGAAAGCCCTGAAACACACGTCGCGCGTTCTCCGGCCAGTCGGCCCAGGTCACCGGCGTTACGATGCCTTCCATATACGCTATGCCTTGCACTCGGTCGCGATTGCGGTTGGCCCATTCAAATCCAAGCGCCGATCCCCAGTCGTGGACGACAAACACTATCTTGTCACCAAGAGCGAGTTGGTCCCAAAGCGCATAAAGAAACTCGCGCTGCTCGGCGTAGCTGTACCGGTCTGGCCCGGAAGCGTCCAGCTTGTCGGAATCACCCATACCGATCAGATCGCAAGCGATCAGCCGACCCAAACCCTCGCAATGCGGCAAGATGTTGCGCCACAAGTAAGACGATGTTGGATTGCCGTGTTGGAAGACGACAGCGTCTCCTTCACCGACATCCACGTAAGCCATACGTTTACCGTTCACCTCGGCAAACTTTTTTTCTGCGTAAGGTTTGGCTGATATTGGCATTGTTTCTTGTTCCTGCAGGTTCGGTGACGGTTACTCCCCAACAAAGTTGGGTTTGCGTTTTTCGACGAACGCTTTGATGCCTTCACGCGCGTCTCTGGTTCTGCTCATTTCCGCAATGACTCGGGTTTCGCGTTCCATTTGCGATTCGAGCGTGTCGTTGGGCGACATCATCACCAGCTTCTTGACACCGCCATACGCCTGCGTCGGCCCCTTGGCGAGCTGCGTTGCGAGTTTGGTCACTTCCGTCATCAGGTCGGCGGCGGGAACGACCCGGTTCACCAATCCCCACTCGAGTGCTTCCTGCGCAGTCAGAACGCGATTGGTCATGTACAACTCCATGACGCGGCGGCGGCCCAGCAACCGAGTCAGGAAAAACGTGGAACTCCCGTCCGGCGTGAGTCCGATACGGGTATAGGCACTGGTAAAGGTCGCAGCATCCGAAGCAATGGCCAGGTCGCAGCACGCGGCGAAACTCAGGCCGGCGCCCGCCGCCACGCCGTTGATGGCCGCAATGACCGGCGCACGCAGCCATGCGAGCCGCGAAATGCCGGTATGCAGGACTCCGGTCATTTCGCGAACCAGCATTTCCACGTTGTCGCCGCTCCTGGCGAATTCGGCGACGTCACCCCCGGCGCAAAACGCTCGGTCGCCCGTTCCCGTCAATACAACGGCGCGTATTGAATGATCGACACTGCAGCGATTCACGATGTCGTAGAACTCGTGGGTCGCCTGGCTGTTGATTGCGTTGAACGCCTCAGGCCGGTTGAACCTGATCCAGGCCACGTTATCCCGTACTTCAAACCCCATCGCTTGGTAATCCATTTCGTCAGTTACTCCCATCATCCATTGACAGTGACATTGGTCGGCCTCCGCTCACGAAACAAGGCGCTGGCGCCGGAGACGATTCGGTCCCGGGTGTGGGCAGTCTCTGCTCTTGTGCTACGCATCAGGTGACCGACCGTCCTCGCCAGAGGCGATTCATGAAAAACGCTATTTCACCTGCTGGACAATGCCGCGATAAGGCTTCACGCCATAGAACTCGGCGCTGAGCAAGCCCACCTTGAACAGCGGCAATTGAGAGAACAGTCGTTCCGCGTGGGCAACATCACTGCATTCAAATACGATGACGGCGCCTTTCCCGTCCGTTCGACTATAGATCTCGCGAACGAATTCATCCCGGTAAAGAGTCAATGCGGCATTGACCTCGGCGTCCAGGTGCGGCGCAAAGGCTTCCGGCTTGGCGTCTTGCTTGCGTGTGGCGATGGCTACAACTCTCATATTCAATGCTCTCCAGGAAGAAGGTTTAAGTGGTGTGACCGATAATGCCTCGATTGTTCAACTGCCGAGCTTGCTCGCTGGTGACCGCGCCGCCAGCGGTTCACCGCCAGCGTAGCGGTTCTCCGCCGGATTTTCCCTGAATAAGACATAAATGTCTTCCAGCGAAACGTTGAGTTCGATTTTCAACAGCGCGGCGATTGCATCGACAGGGTCTCGATATGGGCATCGAGCTTGGTGACTGCTTCACGCTTGGGGTATCCGGGCTCGACCACCTGCGGCTGGCGCAGCCAGTCGCGGGCCGGGGAGACGAGTTCAAACCCGTCCCGCCCGCGGGACAGGGTGCCTTACGTCAGTCGTAGAGGACGAAGCAGCGTGTTTCGATGCTCCAGCGGTCAGGCGCGTCAGGCGGCGTAAACGGATCTTCGAACGCCGTATGAAAGCTGAACGTGCAGGGAGCCTGAGGGTTGCCGGCATCCCCATTGGCGCCTTGTGAGCGCGCCAAAGGACCGGCGGAATCCCATTGTTTGATCAGCAGGGCTTCGTCGCGCGTGATCTGCGGATAGTAGTACCACTGGTGGCGGGGTGAATGCTTGGCGAAATAATTTTCGCCGATTCGATCCTGGTACTGAATTTCGAACACCACCAGATCTTCGGGGCGCACCGTTTGCGCATCGCACAGCGCAAGCGGGTGCGTAAAGACGGGCTCCTTCGCAATGTTGCGCCAGACGTTGATGATCGCGAACCGGCCGCCTTCGGCAATCACCCGCGCGGCCTCGTCCGGTCTGATCAGCGATTGCCCTTCCTGCAGCACGACCCCGCGCAAGGTGTCGTTCGTCTTCGGCGGTTTGGTGAGATCCCGCAATCGTTGCGGTGCACTGGTCAGGGTGTAATCGCCGTGCACGATCTGGGCGGGGCCTTGCACTTGCTGCCCGCCGGCAATGCGTTGCTTGGCCTGCTTGCCGACGGCGGAGCGGACGTTATGGTCGAACGCGAACACCTGCCCGCCGGTGAATGCCCGCACGATCTCGACGCACTGCGGGTAATACTCGGTCACCACTTGCTGGTGATTGAAAAAATCAATGCCCTCAATCGAGGTCGGCCGGGTCAGCAATTCGTAGCCGTTCTTCGCGAGCGTATGGCGGGCGGCGCCTTGCAGCAAGCGGGCGTCGTGGATTTTCATCTGTTGTTTTTGGCGGTTGACGCCCTCGGTGCCAGCATCGCTGCCGTCCGCATCGCGCCGGGTAAAAACCTTGCCGTTGCGATACAGGGACGATTGTGCATGAGCATCCAGATAGTCCAGAAACCCGGCGGTTCCCTCCTCGATCGAAACTTGCGCGGCACTATTCATCACTGAGCCCTCTGTATTGATGCATTTGATCTGCTGGCTATTCGATTAACGATACCGCCGCCAACCCCTTGCCGTGCATTATCGCTAGTTTTTGTCTTCCAAACCTGCCGGCGCCAGGCGCACGAGCGCGTCATCAAGATACGATGGCGATTTTCCGGCAATTTCCTTCACGTCTTTACGCATCATTGCAGCCCTGACAATTGAACCTCCCAGATAGCGCACCGGCTCAGGCGGAAAAATCCGCGTCTTGCGATTGATCAGCCCGTTCCCGGCCCAGCGATCGCGTTTGCCGAGCAGCAAGCTTGCCAGGATTCGGCCGCCGATACGGCTCGGGTTGACACCATTGCCGCTCCACCCAACGCCGTAAAGAAAATTGGGTGCGTCGTCCAGCCTGCCAAGCAGCGGAAGACTGTCGTAGGTTCGGTCGATCGGGCCCGACCAGCTTCGCTCGATGGGCACATCGGCCAACATCGGATACACCCGCCGAAAATCAGCAGTCGCTTCCGCAATGCCGCGCGAGTCATTGAATGACACCGGGGGCGGCTCGCCGGAAAAGTAAATCCGTCCGCCGCCTTTGCCAAACACGATGCGCCCGTCCCGAGTCGTTCGGTAATAATTGACCGTGGTCTGCGAATCGGTAATGCTTTCGCCACCAACCCAGCCGATTTCAGCCAAACGCCCGGGGATGGGCGCAGTGGCGACAATCGCACTTCCAACGCAGACGAACTGCCGCTCCAGTTCCGGCACCGAAGCGGCCCACGCGTTGGTCGCAATGACGACCTGCCCCGCTGTTACCGAACCGCGCCGTGTGACCAGCCTGGCGGGGCTGGATCGAACCATGCTCTCGACGCGTGATGTTTCATAAACTGCAACGCCCAGTCCGGCGGCAATCTGCGCCAAACCGCGGCCCAGCTTTCCGGGATGGATGGTCGCGTTGACGGGCTCGCAGATACCGGCGATATGCGCATCGGAGCCGGTCCTGCGCGCAACGTCTTCGCGGCTGAGTTGTTGGAAAATTTCACCACGACCGATGCGCTGCGCTGTTGCAACGACGCCCGACCAGGCGTCGATATGGGCCGGCGTCGTAGCAGTCCAGAGCCAGCCTGCTTGCCGATACTCTGCGTCGATGCCGTGTTGCCCAAGGAACGCAGCCAAACCACTCACCGATTTCGTGGTTTCGTCCGCCAGCCACAATGCGTCATCCAGGCCGCACACGCGCACCAGGCTCGCTATCTTCGGCCACCACGACATCAAGAAACCGCCGTTCAGTCCCGAAGCCCCACTGCCGCAGCGATTCGCTTCCAGCACCGCGACGCGCAGACCGGGTTCGAGTTCCTTCAGCGTAATCGCCGTCCACAGACCAACGAAACCGCCGCCAACAATCGCCACGTCGGCGGTGATGTCGTTGACCAGTTGCTGAACCGGCGCTTGCGCGGCCGGAAGGTCATCCAGCCAGAGGGAACCGATCTTCATGGCGTTATGGTCTTCTCAGCGACTCCTGCCTCTGACAGCGTCGGTGCCGGGTGCAAAATTCATTTCCTGCCTGCGACAATCGGCACTGGAACGGGCAACGCCGCCGGCGCCCGCCGCTGCCGGGTCAGATTGCAAATTTTTTAATCGCCGCTTCGTCCCAGGCCAGTCCATTCCCCGGCGCATTCGAAACCTGCGCGATGCCATCTTTGGCCGGGAACGGTTGCGCCAGGACAGGCTCGGCCCAGTCGCTCCACTCCAGCCAGTCGGCCGATTCGCTGGCGCGCAGCAGTTGTGCCGAGACCACGGGATACAGGTGACTGGAAAGCGGCAGGCCGGCCGCGCCGGCAATCGCCGCTGCCCGCATCCAGCCGGTGACGCCGCCAATGCGCATCAGATCCGGCATGTAGAGATCGGCTGCACCCGCCTTCACCGCTTTGTAGAACTCGCGCGGCCCGTAGATATTCTCGCCGATCTGAATGGGGGTCTTGATCTCGCGCGTAATCTGCGCGCAGCCGTCGATGTTGTCGTACACGATCGGCTCCTCGAACCAGTACAGCCCTTGATCGTCAAGTGCATGCATGCGTTGCAGCGCTTCCCCGTAGGTCATCCCCTGGTTGAAGTCGGTCATCAGCAAGACGTCATCGCCCACCGCATCGCGAATGATGCGAATGGCGTCGATGTCTTCCTGCAGCTTCGGGCGCCCGAGACGCATTTTCAGGGCCTTGAATCCGCCATCGGCGACCAGCGACTTCGCCTCTTTGGCGAGCGCCTTCAGCGGAATCAACCACAAACCATTGGTGTTGTACGCGCGGATGGGGCCGGGACTTCCGCCCAACAGACTCACCAGCGGCAGCCCGGCGGCGCGCGCGAGCGCGTCCCAGATCGCCATGTCCAGCCCGGACAGCGCGATCAGGGTGATCCCCTCACGGCCATTCAGGTGCAGCGTCTTCATCGCGTCACCATAGACATCCAGCGGCGCCAGGGGCTTGCCCTGGAACTGCTCCGCGATGTTCTGGATAACGCTGGCGATCGGCGCGCACGATTTCTGCACATATGGCTCGAGCATACTGCGGCCGATCACGCCCTCGCGCGTGCGCAAGTCGATCAGCATCAGCGGCCAATGCGTAAACTGGCCTACCTTCGCGACGATCGGTCTGCGCAGCGGCACCGACACTGTCCTGACTTTTACGCTTTCAAGCGTGAGCGTGATTCCCGTTGTTTTGCTCTTATTCACTGCTTCGTCCTTTTCCGAGTGTTGATAGTGGGATTACTGGTTGATATCAGAGCCAGTGCCGGTCTGCGCTCACTGGCCCAGCACCTGTCTGGCGTAGATCTTCTGCATGCCGCCGAGCCATCGGTCGTAGTCCTGCCCCTTGCGGCGGAAATAGTCGAGCACCGCGGGGTGGGGCAGCACCAGGAAGGTCTCGTCATGCATCGCCGCCACCACATCGGCGGCGACCTGCGCCGGCGTCAGCATGCCGTCGACTGCCGCGGAACCGCCGCCACCCGAAGTCATGCCGCTTTGCACCGCCTGCGGGCACAGGCATGACACCCTCAGGCCACGACGTCCGTAGGCCACGCGCAACCATTCCGCAAAGGCCAGCGCCGCATGCTTGGTAACCGCATAAGGCGCGGATTCCACAATGGTCAGCAGACCCGCTGCCGAAGCGGTGACGAGGAAGTAGCCTTCGCCTCGCGCCACCATCTCCGGCACCACTGCGCGCGCCGCCCAGACATGCGCCATGCCATGGATCTGCCACATTTTGTCCCACAGCGCATCGTCGAGCTCGAAGCCGCCCGTGGCGCCGAGGATGCCGGCATTGGACAGGTAAATGTCGACCCGGCCAAAACGCGCACGCGTGGCCGCGACCAGTTCCCGGATGTCGGCCTCCACACTGACGTCGCAGCGCAGCGCCATCGCGTCACAACGCAACGAGCTGGCGCGTTCACCGCCGGCAGCATTGATCGCCCGAGCCACGGCCTCGGCCTGCGCCAGATTGATGTCGGCCACGACAATGCCGCGTGCGCCCTCGGTGGCAAAGCGTTCGGCCAGACCGGCGCCGATGCCGCTGGCAGCGCCGGTGATGATGGCAATCTTGTCGCGGATTTCCATTGGAGTTCTCTCTTCGAGGTCAGGCGATTATCAGAACGACGCGGCCGCGCACCTGCCCGTCCATCCGGGCCTGTACCTGGCTAAGACGCCGTCAGGCGTTGTATGTTAGTGCATGGCGTCGACCTCGGCCACCAGCTGATCCGACATCAGCCAATCCGGATTCATTGCCAGCAGCAAGAAAATCACACACTGGCAGCTGCGGCAACCGGATCCGGGCGTAATGTCCAGCGGCACACATTTCTTTCACCCTGCCCCTGGCAGTGGCGGTCGCGGCACGCAGATGCGCGCAGACCCATGACGCAGTGGCCCGGTCAACGTGGGAAAATCCGGAGAAAGTGTTGGCGGCCCGGGCCACACCACAGGCACGAAGCGCAGAGTGGGTGGCGCTGAAGGACGAGATACAATTCATCGATTCCGCCCGCGCGCCGATTTTCTCCTGACGGAATACGCGGTGGTGGATCAAGCACGCGCAGGCGGTGACTGGCGCGCCCGCCAACGGAAGTTCAGTTCCTTCGCAACCGCCCGGTCGGGCGCCAACGAAACATTTTCATGCCGGATTACATGATGAACGCCAGCAACATACAGATATGCCTCGCGCGTCGACCTTCGGGTTGGGTGCGCGAATCGGATTTCAACCTGGTCCGGACCGGGATGCCGAATCCGGGCGAGGGACAGATTTTGCTTAAAAGCCTCTTTCTGTCGCTCGATCCGTACATGCGGTTGCGCATGGACGACGCCAAGTCCTACGCGCCGCCGGTCGAAATCGGCGCCGTGATGGTCGGCGGCACCGTGAGCGAGGTCATCGCGTCGCGGCACCCCGGTTATCGTCCGGGCGACATCGTCACCGGCATGACGGGCTGGCAGCTCTTCGCGCTGAGCGACGGCAAGCTATTGCGCCCGGTGGACCCGGCGCTGGCTCCCTTGTCGGCTGCGCTTGGCGTGGTGGGTATGCCCGGCGTTACCGCATGGGTCGGCCTGCTCGACATCGGCATGCCCAAGGCCGGCGAGACCGTGGTCGTGTCCGCTGCGAGCGGCGCGGTTGGCAGCGTCGCCGGCCAGATTGCGAAGATCAAAGGCTGTCGCATCGTTGGCATCGCCGGCGGCGCGGCCAAATGCGAGTACGTCACACGCGAGCTCGGATTTGATGCCTGCATAGATTACCGCGGCGGCGACCTGCACGGACAACTCGCCGCGGCCTGCCCGAACGGAGTCGACGTCTACTTCGATAACGTCGGCGGCGAGATTCTCGACACGCTTCTGCGGCTGCTCAACCCGTTTGCACGCATTGCATTGTGCGGTCTGATTTCGCAATACAACGAAGTTGAAAATACCGGTTTGAAAAACCTGCGCTCCCTGCTGGTGAACCGGGTGCGCCTGCAGGGCTTTATCGTTTCCGATCATCTGAACCGATTTCCGCCGGCGCTTGCCGAACTGGGTCAATGGTACAAGGCGGGCAGGCTCAAGTATCGTGAAAGCGTGGCACACGGCATCGAAAACGCACCCAGGGCGTTCATCGGCATGCTGAGGGGCGAGAACTTCGGCAAGCAGGTTGTGAAGCTGGTCTGACGACCGGCGTCGCCGACGCCTGGCCGCGAGAATCGGCGGGAAGTCCGGATCAAGCGTGCGAAGCTGCCAACATTTACCGATCCGGCGGCGCTTGCGAAGATTGGCATCCGGTTGACCGACCCGCAGGCGGAGAATACGGCGGACAGGACAACTGATTGAAAATTCGATCGCCCTGTGCCTGAAAGTGTACTCCACGCTGCGCGAGGGTATCTGCGGCTCCGTGGTGCGGTTCTTTTAAGGACAAATTGACATGGCAGACCCGTTGTTGAGCGTGCGCGCGCGTCCCCGGGGAATCAACAGCCGATGATTCTCGCGCGCATCATCGCCGTCATGGTGCTCACGCACATGGCATTTGTCGCCGCGCGCATGACCGGTTCTCTGTACGCGCTGACCAACCACGCTTCGACCTTCACCGTCGGTGTAATGATGGCACTGTTCGCATTGGTGCCGATGTTGATCGCGGTGCGCGCAGGCCGCTGGCTGGACGCGGTCGGGCCGTGGCGGCCGACGCTGATTGGCATGGTGCTGATGCTGGCGGGCATGTTGCTGCCCGTGCTGTTTGCTTACGCGACCAGTGGTGTCGCTCCGCTGCTGGCCGCCGCCGCACTCATCGGCACCGGCTCCACCTTGTGCAACATGGCCATTCAGAAAGTGGTTGGCGATCGCGCGGATCCGCTGCATCGTGCCGCGGCGTTCTCCTGGCTGGCGCTGGGCGCATCGATCGCCGGATTCGCCGGGCCGGTAACGTGCGGATTGCTGATCGATGCCTTCGGTCACCGAGTGACGTTTGCGGTATTCGTCGTTGTGGTGCTGCTGGCGCTGGTTCTGCTGTGGTTTAACCGCAAACTTCTGCCTGCGCAGAAGAGTCGCAGTGACGCACCACAGCCCATGCACCTATTCGAACTGCTCCGGCACACCGAGCTGCGGCGTGTACTCATCGCCACCGGGCTGATTTCGATGTCCTGGGATTTGATGACTTTCGTGGTGCCGGTGCATGGCACCCACGTCGGATTATCCGCATCCCAGATCGGCTTCGTGCTCGGCGCATTCTCCGCGGCGACTTTCAGTGTCCGTCTTGCCATGCCGTGGCTGTCACGCCACTTCAGCGAATGGCAGGTGCTGATATATACGCTGTTCAATACCTGCCTCGGATTTGCGCTGTTCCCGCTGTTTTCATCGCTGCCGCCACTGATGATGGTCGCATTCCTGCTCGGCTGCGGATTAGGGTCCGCACAGCCTAATGTGATGTCGCTGTTGCATGCACGTTCGCCGCAAGGCCGGGTCGGAGAAGCGCTCGGCCTGCGCACGACGATCATGAACAGCAGTCACGTCGTGCTGCCGTTGATGTTCGGCGCCTTTGGCTCCGTGCTGGGTGCCGCCGCTATGCTCTGGATCATGGCGGCCATGGCCGGAGTGGGCGGTGGCGCCGCGCTGCGCTGGCGCAAACCGTAGGCCGGTCCGCAGTCGATAGCGCGCGGGGATGTCGAATCCGCCGGCGCCGGCCGATCAAAGCCGCTTGAGGGAAAAACCTTTTTTCTCCATCAAGGCCGTGAGACTGTCGGGGCCGATCAGGTGCAGCGCGCCCACCGCTACGAACAGTGTGTCGTTTGCTTCGAGCGCCTTCTCTACACCGGCCAGCATGACGCGGTTTCGTGCCGTCAGGAATTTCTCCCGGAACTCCAGTTCCGCCGGCGCCGGCAGACGTCTGGACTCGGAGATCAACAGATCCTGCACAGCCTGGGCATCACCCCGGCGCCAGGAGGAAATGAGGCGCTCCGCCACCGGCGCTACCTTTCCCGCCTCGATGTCATCCAGAGTCAATTTCAGCATGGCCTGCTGCAATGGCCTGGACAAGCCGTCCATCATGCGCAATTGTCCTTCGCCGCTCTCCAGGCCGATGACCGCTTTTTCCTCCAGGCGCGCACGCCGGGCAAAATACTGGTCCAATCCGAACTCGGGAAAATAGCCAAGCTTGGCGTATTCCATCGACACCAGCGCGAGCATCGCCATGAAAGGTTTGAGCGGGCGAAAACCCTCCATCGGCAGATCGCCGGCGGCAAGGATGCGCCGCAACTGCCCGGCCATGTCCGCGGACAGTTCCTGTTCGAGCGTGCGGCCCCGCGGAAGCATGCCAATCTGCATCGAAGCCGCATTGGATTTTTCCTCCGAAAAATCCACTTCCAGGGCGAGCGCGCTGGAAGCGCGGAACGCCTTTTCGACATTGGCGGCCAGGGGATAAAAGTCGGCGCGGCCAACGTGGACAGTGCCAAACAGATACACCGTTCCAGCGCCGGAACGCGCCTCCCACAGCAGGGCTCCTAAATTCCCGGCCGCAGCGGTTCCGGCACAGAGCAGCAGGCAGAACGCCAGCCAGCGCACAACGGCATTTTTTTGGCGCATCGGCGATTACCCGGTATGGAAACAGTTACCCGCGGTCAATCGCAGATTTCCGGCGCCGCCTCCCGGCACACCACGCGCTTGCGCCCTGGATTGGACACGCAGTGGAACAGCTTGCTCTCACACTTTGCGCACCAGGCTGTGGTGGAACCCGACCGCGAATAACGGCTCTTGACGATATCGACGCCCAGCGTGCGGCAACCGGTGGCTTCGGCGGTCATGATGCTCTGGGTCTTGCAGCCCGGCAGCGCGCAGATCACTGCCGCAATAATGAGAACTCGCAGAATCATGAAGTCGTATTAGAGGAATGAGGATCCACGCGCAGCATGCCGGCCCTGGCGGGTGGCGCCCGGCGGGATAAGCGCCTGCCAGGCGCCACCCGAGGCATCAATTGTGGATATAGCTTTCCAGTTGCTTGATGACGAACTCTTTCTCGGAGAGCATCTCCTTGACCACATCGCCGATGGAAATCACGCCGACGACTTTCTTGTGTTCGAGCACCGGCAGATGCCGCACGCGCTTGTCTGTCATCAGGCCCATGCATTGCTCGATGGATTGATCCGGACTGACGCATACCACCTTTTCCGTCATGATTTCCTTCACCGGCGTATCTTTCGAGGCCTTGCCATGCAGGATGACCTTGCGGGCGTAATCTCGCTCGGAAAAAATGCCGGCCAGATGATCCTTGTCGAGCACTACCACCGCACCGATCTCTTTTTCCGCCATCACTTTGAGCGCGTCCAGCACGGTATCGTCCGGAGCGACGGAAACCAGCTTATGGCGCTTCGAGTCCAGAAGTTGTTGAACCGTCTTCATAACCTCTCCTCTCAAGAATTCATTGCGGCGATCATCTTGCGCGATCGCTCGTGCCGGGCCAGTTTAGTCCAGCGGTGGCGATTGTCAACGCGCGGCAGTGTCACGCCTGCGTGCCGCGCGGCCTTCTTATCCACCGGATCGGCTGCGCTTTGAGCGGCAGCGGCACTGCGCCGTGCTGCAGCAGCGTCTTGTCCAGCTCCTTGCCGGCATCGTCGGCGAGAGCCGCCGCGCGCGCGGCGCGAATCGCCCCGGCCCGGGCCAGCGGTCCGCTCCATTCTCCGCCGGACGCCAGATGATCGAGTATGTGCAGCAGGTTGTCCTTGCCGCGCTCGTTGGTGCTGCCGTAGCCTTTGACAAGGCGCCCGCAGAGCGCGATCTCGTGCCCGAGCTGCCAGTGGTCGCGCGTGCCCTGCTCTGTCGCCGCGAGCCAGCGTTCGATCATGGCCTGCTCCCGGGCGAAGCGGCTGCCGCGCTTGCGCAGCCACTTCAGACCGGCCAGAACCCGCAACGCGAGAAATCCCGACACGGTATGCATCCCGATCTTGAGCGGCAGCGCCAGCGGCGTCTTGCCGCGTTGCTGGCGGCGCATGTCCCAGGCGACGATTGCGCTCCCCAGAGTTGGCGGCAGCAGCGCGGCCAGTTCCGGCACACCGGGTTTGAAGTGATCGTACAGGCGCACGAGTTCCTCATCGGTCGCCTTGACTTCCCTGCGCACGCGCGTCAGGCGGCTGGCGCGGCATTTCAGATCGGCCACGCGCACGATGTCATCGAACGCCATCCACAGCGCCAGATAACGCGCGCTCTCGGTGATGATGGCGCAACCGTGCTCACCGGACGGGTCCGACGCTTTCTCCGCTTCGAGCACGCGACGCAGGCGCCGGGTGTACATATCGGCATAGTCGCGGCCCTGGTACTCCAGCATGCGCGCGTGGCCCGCTGCCAGCATGGCATGCGCCTGCACCGGAAATTCGATTGCCAGATGGGCGGGCAGCGGGCTGGCAGTCGCTGCCGGCATCGCCCGCGCGGACACATCGGCCACCGGCGGCCTGGCCACGATGTCAAAGGCACGCGCGAAGCCGCGCAGGCTGGCCTCGATGCCGCGCCCGGATCGGGCGATGGTTTCTTCGCAGACTGCGCGCGAAAACGGCAGTTTTGCGCTTGCGGCAATGGCGCCGAACAACACCGCGCTCATTACCGTGCCGGTTTCCGCGGCCAGCGCAGCCATGTCGAACACGCGGGCGCTGCTGCTGTATTGATGCACGAGCTTGAGCAATTCTTCCGACGATGCGCGACCGTCAGCCGGTTGCAGTTTCTCAGCGGTGGTGAGCGTGCGTGAACTGGAACTGATCACCAGCGTGCGATCCGGCGCGCTCATGCCGTTGCCGATCTGGCGCACGGTTTCCAGCAATTCAGAAGACACCAGCACATCGAGCGCGCCGGGCACCGGGTAGAGACTGAACACGGGTGTGCGCCCACCCAGTTGCGCGAGCGGCACAGGAAAAACTTCAAAATAATAAGTCGTCGAGCCGGTGCGCTGCGCCACGCCCGGAATCGAGGTGCTCTGCGCGCTATATCCTGCGCGCGTGGCGGCGTCCACCAGCCACTCGGCCAGCACGCCACCGCCCTCGCCGCCGAGGGCGCAGACGAGGAGCGAAATCGGACGCTGACTTTCCATCATGGCGTTTGCAGCCGGCGGATCAGTGAGCTGCGCACGGCGTTGATCACGCGCTCGTACAGGCGCGGATTGCGGATGATCTCGGCTCGGTAGAACGACGGGCACAGCGTGGCAGCGTGCGCATTCTCGCCGCACAAGCCGCAGCCCACGCAGCCTTCGATCACCGTGGCGACCGGATCGACACGCAGCGGATCGGGGCTGTCCTTGAGCGTCAGCGTCGGACAACCGGACAGCCTGATGCAGGCATGATCGCCGGTGCAGACATCTTCATCGACGCCGTACTTCACCCGCACCACGCGCTTGCCCGCTTTCAGCAGGCCCGCGATCCAGGGCCGGATGCGCCGCTGGCGTTCGAGCTGGCATTCGCCTTCGGCGATGATCACTTTCAGGCCATTGAATCCGGTGGTGAAGGCTTCGTCGAAAGTCCTGCGCATTTTTTCGACATCATAGGTATGCACGGTGCGCATCCACTTCACACCCATGCCCTGGAGCGTTTTCTCAATGACAAGATTGCGATGCACCAGGCTTTGCTGCTTGTCCTTCGCCGCTGCTTTATCGTCTTCGTCCGGTGTCGAGATCAGCTCCTGCGTGCCGGTGGCCGAGGTATAGCCGTTCTTGAAAATCACCAGTACCGCATCGTCTTCATTGAACAACGCCGACTGCACACCGGTCAGCAGGCCGTTGTGCCAGAAACCGCCGTCGCCCATGACCGAGAGCACGCGCCGCTTCATCATCGGCGAAACACCGGCGCGACTGGCGAGACTCATGCCGTAGCCGAGAATGGAGTGGCCGAAGGAAAACGGCTCGAAGGTGGCGAAGGAATGGCAGCCGATGTCGCCCGCGATGTGGGTGGGACCGACATTGCGCTGGGATAACTTCAGCGCTGCGAATACCGGCCGCTCCGGGCAACCGACGCAGAACTGCGGCGGACGCGCCGGCAGCGGCGCTGGAAGCTGCTTCGCAATCGCCTGGCGGCGCTCCTGATTGCCACGCAGCCAGGACTTTCCGGATTGCGCTGCGCCGCCGGGCAGATAACGCTCGATGAATTGTTCCACGCCGCCGGCCATGACCTCGACGCTGTATTCGCCGGCAGCCATGAGCAGGTCCTTGCCGTGGACAGGCGTATTCAGATCCAGCCGGCGCAGACAGGCGAGAATCTCCTGTTCGATGTATTCCGGTGTGCCTTCTTCAACGATCAGCACCGCACGCTTGCCGGAACAAAAGCGCGAAATCTCCTCCGGCACCAGCGGAAACGTGACATTGAGCACCAGGATCGGCAACTCGCAGACACCGAACGCATCGGCGAGACCGAACTGCTGCAAGGCGCGCACCAGCGAGTTGTACAAGCCGCCCTGCACGATGAAGCCCAGATCGTCGCGCCGGCCGGAAATCCATTCGTTCAGTTTCCGCGCGGCGATCTGGCGCCGCGCCGCCGGAATGCGCGCTTCGACCTTGAGCTTCTCGTGGCGGAACGTCACCGGCGGATGCGCGAGACGCGCGTAGTCGAATCGAGCCGGCTCCTCCATCAGGCGTCGCGTCGAGATTGCGGGCGCGACATTGTCCTTGCACAGGAAGCTGCCGCGCACATGGCAGGTGCGGATGCGCAATTCCATGAGCGCAGGCATGTTCGAAGCTTCAGACAAGCGAAACCCTTCGTCCACCATGCGCACCATGTTGGACAGATCGGGCCGCGGGTCGAGCATCAGCATGGAAGACTTCAGGGCATACGCATGGGTGCGCTCCTGGATGACGCTGGCACCTTCGCCATAGTCTTCTCCGACCACGATCAGCGCACCACCGGTCACGCCCGGCGAGGACAGATTCGACAAGGCGTCGGCCGCGACATTGGTGCCGACAATGGACTTCCAGGTCACCGCACCGCGCAGCGGATAATGAATCGACGCGCCCAGCATGGCGGCGGCGGATGCTTCATTGGAACAAGCCTCGACATGCACGCCGAGGGTATCCAGGTACTCCTCGGCCTGCACCATGACATCGATCAAATGCGACACCGGCGCGCCCTGGTAGCCGCCGACGTAGGCCACGCCGGACTGGAGCAAGGCCTTGGTAATGGCGAGGATGCCTTCACCGTGAAAGGTCTGGCCTTCGCCCAGGCGCAACAATTCAATTTCTTTTTTGAACGATTTCTCCACTGACTCACTCCGCCGTTACCTGCAAATCCGTGCCTGCAAACCCGCGTGCTTCGCTTTCGATCTTACCCGCTGAGCGCGGAAAAATCCCGTCGCCGGTGGCGGAACATGACGAAGCCCGCGCCAAGGCCATGGGCTCGAGTTGCCTCAAACCGGATGCGCCGGACATCCTGCTAAACTGACGATCGTCAGGAGAGAGCTTCACGGCCGGTAACGACAATCCGGGTGAAGCCGCCGAAGGCGCAGGGCCTGTTGGTGGGCGCGAACGCTCAGGCAGAAGGACTGGCAAACGCCTCGCGTTGAGGCGTACCTCGCTGGAGAGAGGCCCGCGGCTGGCGGGCCCACCGAAGGGGCAAGCAGCCCGCAGTGGATGACGGGCTGCCAATCTCTCAGGTAAAGCGGACAGTCGAGGGCAAGCCGGTGCGGCGCGGCCGCATTGGATTGATTTTTGCCCTCGCCGCAGGCCCAAGGTACGCCGCAACATGCCCGCAACCGCAATGCAGAAAACACCGATGCACGCTTTGCACCTGGACCTGGGCGCAAAGATGGTGGCCTTCGCGGGATACGAGATGCCCGTGAGCTATCCAGCGGGAATCCTCTCCGAACACCGGCATTGCCGCGAAGCGGCGGCGCTGTTCGACGTGTCGCATATGGGGCAGGTGCGGCTCAGCGGAAAAGAAGCGGCGGTCGCGCTGGAGTCCCTGGTGCCGGCGGATGTGGTGAACCTGGCCGTGGGCAGGCAGCGTTACAGCTGCTTCACCAACGCCGGCGGCGGGATTCTCGACGACCTGATGATTACGCGGCGCGAGGATGATTTGCTGCTCATCGTCAACGCCGGCTGCAAGGACGCCGACTTGCAGCACATGCTGAATACGATCGGCGGGCGCTGCACGGTACAGACATTGCCGGAGCGCGCGCTGCTGGCGTTGCAGGGACCGCAGGCCATCACGGTCCTGGCGCGGCTTAACCCGGCGCTGTCTGAACTGCACTTCATGAGCGGTATGCGTGTCACGCTCTGTGCTGCCGAGTGTTTTGTCACCCGCTCCGGTTACACCGGGGAAGACGGTTTCGAGATTTCCGTGCCCTCGGCGCAAGCCGAAACTCTGGCGCGCGCCCTGCTCGCGCAGGACGCCGTAAAACCAGCCGGCCTGGGCGCGCGCGATACGCTGCGTCTCGAAGCCGGACTGTGTCTGTACGGACACGACATTTCGCAAACAACCACTCCGGTGGAAGCGGGCCTGGCGTGGGCCATTCCGAAAGTGCGCCGCGCCGGCGGTGCCCGCCCGGGCGGCTACCCGGGCGCGGATGTGATCGACGCACAGCTGGCCCATGGCCCAGACACCCGGCGCGTTGGACTGATCGGCCTGGAACGCGTGCCGGTGCGCGAAGGCGCGCCGATTGTCGATGCATCCGGCACCAGGCTAGGTCAGGTGACCAGCGGCACGCTCTCGCCGACACTCAATCGTCCGATCGCGATGGCTTATATCACCGTCGCGCACGCGCTGCCGGAGCGCGAGGTGAATGCGCAAGTGCGCGAACGCAACCAGCCCATGCGGGTGAGCGCCCTGCCCTTTGTAGCCCATCGTTACGTACGCGGCGCGCAAGCGCGGCAGCCATGACCGAGATCAGTAATCCAACCCGGGAGCAGCCATGACCATCAAGTACACATCCGGCCACGAGTGGATAGATACCGCCAACTCCACGGCCGCCATCGTCGGTATCACCGAACACGCTCAGGAAGCCCTCGGGGACGTGGTATTCGTCGATCTGCCGGCGGTGGGGCGCCGTTTCAACAAGGGAGAGGTCGCCGGGGTGATCGAATCGGTCAAGGCGGCGGCGGATCTGTATATGCCGGTGAGCGGTGAAATCATCGCAGTGAATGAAGCGCTGCGCGACGATCCGGCGCTGGCCAATAACGATCCGACCGGCCGCGGCTGGTTCTTCAAGATCAAGGCGTCCGATGCGGGTGAATTCGACCAGCTTCTGGACGGCCCCGCCTACGACGATCTGGTGAAGAACGCCTGAGTGCAATTGACCATGTCCAATTCCTCCGCCACTGCGCAATCGAGCGAATTCATCGCCCGCCACATCGGCATCGATGCAGCGAGCGAACAACGCATGCTTCAGGTCATCGGCGCAACATCGAAACAAGCGCTTATCGAAGCCCTGGTGCCGCGCGACATCGTGCGCAGCCGGCCGATGAATCTGCCTGCGGCGTTGTCCGAAGCGCAGGCGCTGGCTGAACTGAAAAGCATTGCCATGCGCAACACGGTGCTCAAGAGCTGCATCGGACAGGGCTATCACGGCACCCACACGCCCGCCGTCATTCTGCGCAACGTGCTGGAAAATCCGGCCTGGTACACCGCGTATACGCCCTATCAGGCGGAGATTTCCCAGGGCCGGCTGGAAGCGCTGGTCAATTTCCAGACCATGGTGTGCGATCTGACCGGCATGGCCATCGCCGGCGCTTCCATGCTCGACGAGGCCACAGCAGCGGCCGAGGCCATGACGCTGGCGTTGCGCGTGGGTCAGAGCCAATCGACCACTTTTTATGTTGCTGACGACGTGCTGCCGCAAACTCTGGAAGTGGTGCGTACCCGCACCCGGCCGCTGGGCATCACGGTGCGCACCGGCGCAGTTGAAGCGGCGGCAGACGCCGGCGCGTTTGCGGTGCTTCTGCAATATCCCGGCGTAAACGGCGAGCTGCGCGATCTGAAACCGGTCTGCGACGCGGTGCATGCGCGGGGCGGTCTCGTTATCGTCGCCGCCGATTTACTGGCACTGACACTGATTACCCCACCGGGAGAATCAGGCGCCGACATCGTGGCCGGCAACACGCAGCGCTTTGGCATGCCGATGGGCAACGGCGGGCCGCATGCGGCGTATCTGGCCACGCGCGATGAATTCAAGCGCTCGCTGCCGGGCAGGCTGGTGGGCGTAAGCGTGGACGCGCAGGGTGCGCCGGCTTACCGGCTGGCCTTGCAAACGCGCGAGCAGCACATCCGCCGCGAGAAAGCGACCAGCAACGTCTGCACCGCGCAGGTACTGCCCGCCGTGGTGGCGAGCATGTATGCGGTCTATCACGGCCCCGAAGGTTTGAAGCGTATCGCGGCGCGCGTGGCGGCGTACACGGCGGTGCTGGCGGCGGGTCTGCGCCAGCTTGATTGCGCGCCCAAGCGCGACAGCGCCTTTGACACACTGGAAATCCACACCGGCGCAAACACCGAAGCGCTGCTGCGCGGCGCATGCGAAGCGGGCTACAACCTGCGCCTTGCTTCCACATCCAGCCTCGGCATAACGCTCGATGAAACGACGACGCCCGACGACATCGCCGCACTGTGGGCGGTGTTCGCCGGCAAACAGCGTCTGCCCGCTTTCGATGCGCTGGCGCAGGGCGCGGTATCGCTCGTCCCGCCCGCGCTTGCACGCAAGAGCAATTTCCTCACCCATCCGGTGTTTCATCGCCACCGCAGCGAGACTGCGATGATGCGCTACCTGCGCGGCCTTGCGGACAAGGATCTGGCGCTCGACCGCAGCATGATTCCACTGGGCTCCTGCACCATGAAGCTGAACGCCGCTGTCGAGATGCTGCCCGTTACCTGGCCGGAATTCGCCAATCTGCATCCGTTCGCGCCGCGCAGCCAACTGGCCGGATACGAGATGCTGCGCAAGCAGCTCGAAGCCTGGCTGTGCGAAGCCACCGGCTACCGCGGCGTGAGCCTGCAACCCAACGCCGGTTCCCAGGGCGAATACGCCGGCCTGCTGATGATCAAGGCCTGGCACGAGGCGCGCGGTGACACGCAGCGCAATGTCTGCCTGATTCCGGAATCGGCGCACGGCACCAACCCGGCCAGCGCGCAGATGGCGGGCATGGAGGTGGTGGTAATCCGGTGCGATGCGCGCGGCAATGTGGATCTGGCCGATCTGAGGGCCAAAAGCGAGCAGCACAGCGCGCGGCTGGCGGCGGTGATGATGACTTATCCGTCGACCTATGGCGTGTTCGACACGCAGGTAAAAGAGCTGTGCGCGCTGGTGCGCGGCCATGGCGGACGCGTCTATATCGATGGTGCGAATCTCAATGCCCTGGTTGGCATCGCGGCCCCGGGGGAGTTCGGCGGCGACGTGAGTCACTTGAATCTGCACAAGACCTTCTGCATTCCGCATGGCGGCGGCGGCTACGGCAATGCCAACCAGATCGTGCGCGAAATGGCGT
>JANNTE010000097.1:0-18400 GCA_031403365.1 Betaproteobacteria bacterium
ATCAGCCCGGACCGCCCCATGTAGCAGTTGGCCACCTGGTAGCGCGTGAGATCGATGGGATGATCGGAAGCGAGTTCGGTGTACATGCGCTTGTCCACTTTTCCGTAGGGATTTTCCTTGCTGCTGATGGCGTTGTAGCCGCCATTATTCTCGTGCAGCTTCTGCTTGATGATGTCCGCCTGAATGGTGACGCCCAGGTGGTTGGCCTGTCCGGTCAGGTCGGCTGAAACGTGATAGTCCTTGTCGCTCTTGAATGCCGGGTTGCGCAGGTAGCACCACAGCACGGTGGCCAATCCCATTTCGTGCGCAACTTCGAAGGTCTTGGAAACCTCGACAATCTGTCGCGCGGACTCGGCCGAGCCGAAATAAATCGTGGCGCCAACTGCAACCGCGCCCATGTCGCGCGCCTGCTTGACGCTTGCGAACATGATCTGGTCGTATTTGTTGGGATAGGTCAGAAACTCGTTGTGATTGATCTTGAGCAGGAAAGGAATGCGGTGCGCGTACCTGCGTGAGCAGGAACCCAGTACGCCGAGCGTCGAAGCCACCGCATTGCAGCCGCCTTCGATGGCAAGTTTGACGATATTTTCGGGGTCGAAATAAGCCGGATTCTTGGCAAACGAGGCACCTGCTGAATGCTCGATGCCCTGGTCCACCGGCAGGATCGACAGGTAACCCGTGCCCCCCAGCCGGCCGTGGTCAAACATTTGCTGAAGACTGCGCATCACCGGTACACCGCGATCAGACTGGGTGACCACCCGCTCGATGAAATCCGGGCCGGGCAGATTCAGTGTTTCCCTGGGAATGCCCTTGCAGACGTGGCTCAGTAACTTGTCGGCGTCGGCGCCAATCAGTTTGACGATATCGGTTGCACCGGCGCTGTTGGCGATGTTGGTGGCTGGCATGTTGCGGTTCTCCTGAAACGATTGGTGGCGGTATTATCACCCGGCTTGGGTGCCGACGTTAAGCGTCGCTTATAATGACCTGTCCCGTCCGATAAACCAGTCCGGATATCGAAAGAAACATGATCTACGCCCTGGGCGACAGAAAGATCATCACACGTGGCGACTACTGGGTGGCCGATAACGCGTCTGTCATCGGTTCCGTCGTGCTGGAGCATAATGCCAGCGTCTGGTACAACGCCGTGATTCGCGCAGACAACGACCTCATCACCATCGGCGAAGGGTCGAACGTGCAAGACGGCAGCGTGCTGCACACCGATGACGGTGTGCAACTGACCATAGGGAAAAACGTGACCATCGGCCATCAAGTCATGCTGCACGGTTGCAGCATTGGCGAGGGCAGCCTGATCGGCATCAAAGCGACCGTTCTCAACAACACCCGGATCGGAAAGCAATGTCTGATCGGCGCGCATACGCTGATCGCCGAAGGCAAGGATATACCGGATCGCTCTCTGGTGATGGGTTCACCGGGAAAAGTAGTACGGCAGCTCACCGATGCGGAAGTGGCGCGGTTGCTCAACAATGCGCTGCACTATGTAAAGAACTTCCAGCGTTTCCGGATGGACCTCAAGCCAGTTCCCGGTTGATCGTGTCTGCGCCAAATTCAAACAGTCAAATGATCAAGTTCGGATTCAGAATTCGAACGCGCAGCGGACTGCCGGTGGACAATCTGGTGGTTCAGGCCCGCGATCAGACGGAAGCCGAACGCCGCATAACCCAGATGTACCTGCACTGCGAAATCATCGAATGCAAGCAGATCGCCGCGCCATCCCGTGACGAAGGCAGCGATCTTGAAGGCATCATTTCACTTATTTCGCGACAGCCGGATCAAGAAAAGCCGTAACCGGGGAAGGCGTAACGATCTGCGGCGGGCGGCCTTCGATGAAACCAACATTCACCAGTTCTTCCAGCAGCGCCTCATAGTCCTTCGAGCCCCGGCTTCCGGGTGCGTGAGAGAAAACATCCTTCTTGGACGCCGGACTCTCGGCGATGCTGACATTCTCTGTAATCCGGATGTCGCAGACCTCGTCGCCATGGCGCGCCTTCAGTTCATTGTAGATGTCGTGTGACATCTTGCGACGCGTGTCAAAACGCGTCATCAGATAGCGCCGCATCACCCGTTTTCTCAGCACATGTTCCAGTGCCTTCAATGTCTTCTCGACCTGCAGCACGCTATGCATGGCCAGATAGTCGGTGGAGACCGGGATCAGCACGCGATCCGACGCGAAAATAGCACTCAGACTGAGCACGCCAAGCATCGGGCAACAATCGAGCACGATCGGCCGGCCGGTGTTGAGGTTTTCCTTGACGATGCCAACATTGAGCCGGTTGAGGACATTCGGACCCTTGCCGAACTGCGTATCGACCTTCGACAACTCGACATGAGCCGGGATCACCAGCCAGCCTCCGGCGGCGGGCCGGATCAACTGCGTCAGCGGCTTGGTGCTATCGTAAAAACCAAATATGGAATCGTCAGCATTGCTCACCGTGCTTCCGCAGATGTAGGAGAGATGGGCTTGCGGATCGAGGTCAATCGACAACGGGTTATATCCCCGCCGGGCCAGCGCCGCAGCGAGGTTGAGTGAAGTTGTGGTCTTACCAACGCCGCCCTTCTGATTGAATATCGCAATCTTGGCCATGGGATGTCCCTGCCGTTATGCCAGAAGCCACTGAAAGTCTACTCACAATACTAATAAAATCATACTGTTGTCAATTTTTATTAAAGACGATTCAAACCCTGCTGTCGTGTTGGTCGGCGGTTGCCTCAGCCGGTGCCGGTACGCGAATCGTCCCGGGGGCTATTGCGGACTGCGCCATCGGGTGAGCGTGGTGGACATGATAGAGTCTGCGCCTCGAATCGTACGCCAGCTCTTGCGCCGATCCCGGAACCACCCCCTCCGGGAACATCTACCCAGGGCGACAAGCGCCAGAACAACAATGAGCAACGATATCTTCCTTACGGCGCTCGCGCGCATGGGATTGCTGCAACCGGGCGAATCTCCCGCCATTTATCCGATGGCCGGCGGCGTGTCCTCGGACATCGTGCGTGTGGACCTCGCGAGCGGCCCGATTTGCCTCAAACGCGCTCTGCCGAAATTGAAAGTCGCGGCCGACTGGCAGGCGCCGGTGGAGCGTAATCGCTACGAAATCGAATGGATGCGGGTTGCCGCGGAGGTCGACCCGCACGCGGTACCCGGAATTCTGGGTGAAGATCGCAGCAGCGGACTGTTCGCCATGCAGTACCTCGACCCGGATCACTATCCGGTATGGAAAACGCAGTTGCGCGAAGGCGAAATATCCAACGCCACTGCCCGGGCGACTGGTTTGCGAATGGCGGGGATTCATGGACACACCGCCGGTCGACTCGAAATCGCCAGGCGCTTTGCGACCGATCACATTTTCTTCCCGATCCGGCTTGAACCCTACCTGTGCGCGACCGCGATCAGACATCCCGATTGCGCGCACCGATTGGAAAGCCTGGTGCGCATTACCGGCGCAACCCGGAAAGCCCTGGTGCACGGCGATGTAAGCCCGAAGAACATTCTGGCGGGTCCGCAGGGGCCGGTGTTTCTCGATGCCGAATGCGCCTGGTATGGTGATCCGGCCTTCGATCTTGCGTTCTGCCTGAACCATCTGCTCCTCAAGTGCATCTGGCGTCCACAATGGCAGTCACGCTATATCGAGAGTTTCGACGCGCTGGCTTCGAGTTATCTCGGGAGCGTCACCTGGGAAGCCTCTGCCGACATCGAAGCGCGCGCCGCCCATCTGCTACCCGGATTGTTGCTGGGTCGTGTCGACGGCAAGTCGCCGGTTGAGTACATCACGACCGACTTGCAGCGTGACCGGGTGCGCCGCGTTGCGCGCGGGCTGCTGCTCAGCCCGATCGACTCCCTGACCGGCGTGCGAACCGCCTGGCAAAGCGAACTGGCGCGGGCATGACAACGATAACGGAGCGTGTTTCGTGACCGATACCACCATAAGCAAAATTCACGGCCGCCAGGTATGGGATTCGCGCGGTCGCCCGACGGTTGAAGTTGAAGTCCGCCTCGCCGGTGGCGCGTCCGGGCGCGCGATTGCGCCGGCCGGCGCTTCTCGCGGATCGCACGAGGCCGTGGACCTGCGCGATGGCGGGCCAGCGTTTGGCGGCATGGGGGTGTCAAAAGCCGTTGCGCGTGTCAACGGTGAAATTGCCAACTTGTTACCCGGCCGCAACGCAGTGCGGCAAACCGAAATTGACGATGCGCTGATCGCGTGCGACGGCACGCCTGACAAGTCAAGATTGGGTGGCAACGCCATGATCGCGACCTCAATGGCGGTCTTGCACGCGGCCGCGGCCGCACACGGCATGCCTCTGTATGCTTATCTGGCGCAAGGCAGAAGCATCCGCATGCCATTGCCCGAGATTCAGATATTCGGCGGCGGCGCGCACGCCGGCAGGCGCACCGACATTCAGGATTTCATGGTAATGGCGCTTGCCGCGGAGAGCTTCGGCAACGCGCTCGCCATTACCGCCGAGGTCTATCGCGCCGCGGGCGAACTGATGCAAGCAGCGGGAAAACTGCAGGGCGTCGCCTACGAAGGTGGATTCTGGCCGGCATTCGATTCGAACGAGGATGCGCTGACCATGCTGGTGCGCGCAATCGAACGCGCGGGCTTTCGCCCGGGCGAAGATGTCGGCATTTCCCTGGACATCGCAGCTTCGGAATTCGGTCGTGGCGGCCGCTATCGCCTCGGACTGGAAAGCCGCGAACTCGACAGCGACGGCATGTGCAACCTGTTGCTGGGGTGGCTGGATCGGTATCCGATCGTTTCCATCGAGGATCCCCTGGCCGAAGACGACGCGGATGGCATGAAGAAATTTACCGCGGCAGCGGGCGGCAGGGTGCAGATCATCGGCGATGATTTTCTGGTCACCAATGCCGCGCGGGTACGGGATGCCGCTGCCGCCGGCGCCTGCAATGCGGTACTGATCAAGCCGAATCAGGCTGGCACCATTAGTGAAACCAGGTCCGCGCTGGATGCCGGCAAACGCGCCGGCTGGGGCACAATCGTTTCCGCGCGCTCGGGCGAGACCGAAGATGTCACCATCGTGCACCTCGCCGCCGGCTGGGATGCAGGGCAGCTCAAAGTCGGCTCCTTCGCGCGCTCGGAACGCATGGCCAAATGGAACGAAGCCCTGCGCATCGAAGAAGCGCTCGGCGCCGATACCCTCTTCGCCGGGAACTCAGTGCTGCCCCGGCGATTCCCGCCCGCATAGCGCTTTTGCACCAATATCGTTCATTTTCCGCCGGAACCAATATGACCAGACCCACCGCCGAAGCACGCAGCGCGTATCGTCACTTTCAGATGATTCCCACCCGCTGGATGGACAACGACGTCTATGGCCACGTCAACAACGTCGTCTATTACAGTTACTTCGACACGGTGGTCAATCAGTACCTGATCGAACAGCACGTGCTTGATATTGGAAACAGCGCGGTGATCGGGCTGGTGGTTGAAACCCAGTGCCATTATTTCGCTCCGCTGACCTTCCCGGATGTCGTGCATACGGGATTGCGCGTCGCCAAACTCGGCAACAGCAGTGTGCGCTACGAAATCGGATTATTCAGAAATAACGAACAAACCGCCTCGGCACAGGGACATTTCGTCCACGTCTATGTGGACCGCGTTACGCGCCGCCCGACCGCACTGCCCGCAGCGATGCGATCGGCGCTTGAAAAACTTCAGGCTTGAAGCCATCACTCCAGATCGTCGTACTCATGACCGTAACGCACCACGCCCGAAAGTCCGGCAATTGATCCTGGATCAAGTTCGATTGCCATGAATGATTCCGCGGGCGCCGAGAACGGACTTTTCAGGCCGAAGCGTGCCGCCGGCACGAACCCGAAACGCGCATAGAACGCCGGATCGCCAAGCACCAGTACCCCGGCGTGGCCCTGCGCGCGGGCGCGTTCGAGTCCGGAACTGACCAGCGCGCTGCCGATCCCGAGACGCTGAAACGCGGGCATTACCGCAATGGGCGCCAGTACCGACAGATTCGCTGGCACATTTTCGACACTGACTACGCTTTTCGAGAACACGGCATGTCCAAGAATGCGCTCCTTGTCCTCTGCCACCAGTGCAACGCAGAGCTTTCCCGCTGCGCGCAGTCGATCAACAAGGCGAGCCTCGGCCTGGCGCCGGAACGACAGGCTCAGCAGTGTGCGAACCGCATCGAAATCCTGCGGCAATTCGGTACGGACCGTTGCCACGCTAACCGCCGGGACCGCCGCCGCTGACCAGCTCTACCGGGAACTGAACCATGGACCGCGCTAGCTCACCAGCGGGATGCGCCCGGTCAGCGGATACTGCGGATCGTTGTATCCCGGCGTCGACGGATGCCCGATGGACACCAGCGAATCCACCAGCGCTTCGCCGCGCGGCTCGAACTTGAACTCGAGTGCTTTCAGATAGTCCTGCCATTGCTCGAGTGTGCGCGGCCCGGCGATCACGCTGGTGACGATGGCGTTGTTGAGCACCCAGTTGATGGCGAAGTGTCCGGCACTCATGCCTTTCTTCCCGGCAAAGGCGGCGATTTTCTGGGCGATCGCCAGCGATTCCTTGCGGAACTCAGTTTCCATCATGCGCTTGTCGGCGCGTCCGGCGCGCGTTCCTTCAGGGGGCGCTTGGTTGGGCCTGTACTTCCCGGTAAGCACGCCGCGCGCGAGCGGGCTGTAAGGCACCACACCGATGCCGTAATGGCGGCAGGCCGGCAGGATTTCGACTTCCGGCTGGCGGTTCATGGCGTTGTAATAGGGCTGGCAAACAATCGGTTGCTGTACATTCAGGGTCCGGCACAGGCTCACGACCTCGGCGATGCGCCAGCCGCAAAAATTCGACAGCCCGAAGTAACGTGCCTTGCCCGCGCGAATAATGTCGCCCATGGCAACAACCGTTTCCTCCAGATTTGCGCCGTCGAAATCGCGATGCAGGTAGTAGATATCGACATAGTCGCAAGCCATGCGCTGCAGACTGCTGTCGATTGCCTGCATGATCCATTTTCGTCCAATGCCGCCCTGATTCGGTCCCGGACTGGCACTGTTGGCAACTTTGGTGGCGAGTACCCAGTGATCGCGGTTGCCCGCGATCAGCCTGCCGACAATGCGCTCCGATTCGCCTTTCGCGTACACATCCGCGGTATCAATGAAATTAACACCGGCATCGAACGCGGAGCCAACAATGCGGCCAGCCTCCTGTTCGTCGGTGCGATCACCAAACATCATGGTGCCAAGGCACAGGGGTGAAACTTTCAGTCCGCTGCTGCCGAGCCTACGATATTCCATGCGCGTCTCCCTGATTTATATCTGCCGATTCAGCGCGGCATCATGCCGCAAGCTCCGGCCATGCGCAAACATGGAAGGACCGTCGCGCAAAATGATATAAAGCATCGGTTTCCCCAAACAGACCCGGATGCATCATGACCAGAATCCTGCCAACGCAAATGCGTGCAATCGAAATCGCCAAGCCCGGCGGCCCGGAAGTGCTGCGTCTCGCACAACGTCCCGTTCCGATTGCTGCTGCCGGCGAAGTGCTGATAGAAGTCGCCACGGCCGGCGTGAACCGGCCTGATGTCTTGCAACGCAAAGGCGGCTACGCCCCTCCACCCGGGGCTTCGGACATTCCCGGCCTTGAAGTCGCCGGGACGATCATTGCACTCGGCGCACAGGTCACCGGCTGGAAAATCGGCGACGAAGTCTGTGCGCTGGTCACCGGAGGTGGCTATGCCGAATTCGTCAATGCACCGGCGGTGCAATGTCTGCCGGTTCCCAAGGGGCTGACGCTGGAACAGGCCGCCAGCCTTCCGGAGACCTTCTTTACAGTCTGGATCAACGTGTTCCAGCGCAGCGGGCTGAAGAACGATGAATCACTGTTGATACAGGGCGGATCGAGCGGTATCGGTGTGACGGCAATCCAGATGGCACGCGCCTTCGGGCATCGCGTGTTCGTGACCGCAGGCACTGCGGAAAAATGCGCGCAGTGTGAAAAACTGGGTGCCACCCGCGCGATCAACTACCGAACCGAGGATTTCGTTGCCATCATCAAAGATCTGACCGCGGGCCGCGGCGTCGATGTCATTCTGGACATGGTTGGCGGGAACTATGTGCCGCGTGAACTGGCCTGTCTTGCCGATGACGGAAGATTGTCCCTGATCGCCTTTCTGGGCGGCAGCAAAACTTCGCTGGACATGACCGACATACTGCGCCGGCGCCTGACGATTACCGGTTCGACGCTGCGCCCGCGACCGATCGAGGTCAAGGCGGGCATCGCGCGCGCACTAAGGGAAAAGGTATGGCCCCTGATCGAATCGGGAAAAATCCGCCCGGTTATCTATCGCACTTTTGCGCTTGATGATGCGGCGGCGGCGCATGCGCTCATGGAATCCAGCGTGCACGTCGGCAAGATCATGCTGCGCGTGCGCTAGAAAACTGCGCTGCGTCCGAACTGCGCTAAAAAACCTGAAGGACTTCCCTGCCCAAAGCCGGCGGCTCACGACGCAACAGCGACAGGTCATGCCGCTCGGCAACAGCCGATGCGTACTGCATGTTCTTGTTTATTTCGTCGAAATACAGATTCTGCCCGCCGAAGTGCTTGCCGGCATAGCCATGAGCGCTGCCCAATTGCTCGTTCAGACGCACCGACGCAGTCTTGTAGAAATCTGGCGTCTTCTGCATCAGATCCTCGACGGAACTGAACAACACGCCTTCGCGCCCATCGGACAAATGGCGCGCGGCGAGGCCGCCTTCGACGAACTCCGGATACAGTCGGTCGCGGCACTTTTCCAGGTAACAGCGATCAGCCATCTGGGCCATGATGTCGGCCGTGCCAAGCATGTTTCCTATCAGCCGGAAAGTCAGATTGGGAACAGCTATCCTGGAAACGGGAATCTCATAACCGGTGAAATGGATAATGCGCGATGCGATCGGCGCCAGTTCGGCCATGCCAATGCGGTTCATGTAGTCTTCGAGGAATTTGGCGCCGCGCGTCACGTGCTTGCGTGTGTATTCCGCGCCGTTTTTGTGGCGGGTGTCGTTGATCTTGCGCAGATAACCGATATCGTGAAACAGCGCCGTGACCACGCCGAAGCGAAACAACCTTGCACCCAGTTCGGCGCCTCGAACCCGGGTGCGTTCATACCCGTCCATCAGGCGAGCCATCGCCAGCGTTACATCCAGCGAATGCTGGAGATTGTGGTAATCGGTTTCGCAGCCGTGATATCCGGGATACTCGCCCATCTGCAGCCGGGTAAGATCACGGAAACAGCGGTTGATGACGTGTGTCGTTGCCTTGGGATACAGCTCCAGGAACAGCCGGTTGACTTCAATATTGACTGCGGACGGGTCCGTGGTGTTGACCTGATTGGTCACATCGTATTCATTACGGCGTGTCGTCATATGTTCCTTCAAACATGCACCCGCAGCAACCGTTCAGGATCTGATTGGTGATCTGTTCGCTTGCCCGCTGCCCGAATACTACTCGCGCAGTTGGCGGATTTTCAAGACAATTGTGCACTTCAAGGCGCCAGTGGCTGAGCCTTGGGCGTCGTTTTCGGGTTTGGAGTGGGCTTGAATTTGGGACATGCGACAAGAACACGATAGATTCATGAAGAACCGCAGCTCAGCCGATGCCAGGAAAGGTCGCGACGTGACGCAACGCGCCTGCGCCATGCTGATGGGATTGGTGTTGCTCTGGGCAGGAAATTTCGTCTGGGCAGATACGAGCGTATTGCGGACCCCGCAGGTCATTCGCGCCACGGACCTGCCCTGGGAAGCGCAGCAGACCCTGGCACTCATCAAGCAAGGCGGGCCTTTCCCATTTGACCGGGATGGCAGCGTGTTTTCAAACCGCGAACGGCTCCTGCCACAGGCTGCCCGCGGCACTTACCGGGAGTACACAGTGAAAACGCCGGGCCGGCGCGATCGTGGTGCCAGGAGAATCGTGGCCGCACACGCCATGAAGTCGGGCGCCACCGGCAGCAGAAATCCGTCCGCCTCGGGTGCCATGCAATACTGGTACACCGCCGACCACTATCGCAGCTTCAAACGAATCGTTGAATGAAAGTTGAATTCCTCAAACTCATCGAAACCGGCGCGTGCGGCGTTTTCCGCTGCCCGGTTCGCCTGCCCGAGTCGGCATTGGCCCTGGCGGAGCAGGCGGGTTGGCGAACCGTGCCGGTGGACCTGCTCGGCGCGCGCGACAAACACAAGTTCCTGACCGCGCTTGCCGGGGCGCTGCGATTTCCCGCTTACTTTGGCCATAATTGGGATGCTCTTTACGACTGCCTGCTGGATATCGAGCACGCCGGCCGCGGCACCTTGATCGTGTTGCAGAGCGCCTCGAATTTCGCCCGGGCCGAGCCGGACGAATTCTCCGCCGCCATGGGCGCGCTGGCTGACGCTACCGACTACTGGACCAACGATGATCGGTCGCTGCTGGTCGTCGTCGAACTGGAGACCGGTGCACTGGCACCTGACCTGGCGGAAATTACCCTTCCTGCGGCATGACCGGCTGTTGCTTTCGCCGCTCCTGGTTGCGTCGGTTGTGCGACCCGTTGAGGTAGCGCACGAGTTCCTGCAAGGCCCGCTGGTAAACCTCGCGCTTGAACTCGATGACGCTCTCCAGTGGAACCCAGTACTCATGCCAGCGCCATGCATCGAACTCCGGACGCTCCGAGTGGCGCAGACTCACATCGCAGTCGCGTCCGATCAGCCGGAGCAGGAACCAGATCTGTTTCTGCCCGCGATACGGGCTGCGGGCTTCCCGGCGCACCCAGTTCTGCGGCACGTCATAACGCAGCCATTCCCGAGTCCGCCCGAGGATCTTTACATGACAGGGGTCGAGGCCGACCTCTTCCTTCAGCTCGCGGTACATGGCTTGCTCGGGCGTCTCGCCGCCCTGTATCCCGCCCTGCGGGAATTGCCAAGCATGCTCCTTGATCCGCTTGCCCCAAAAAACCTCGTTCCTGACATTGCAAAGAATAATTCCGACATTCGGGCGATAGCCATCACGATCAACCATGTGAGCCACCCCACGCCTGTATCAATAGACGGATTTTTCCACAAATGGGGCAATAAAAGAAGTTAGAGCGGCCGCCATCACACCAGAAGCCGGGCTGCAGTACGCGGGTTTATCTCCCGCATCGCTGCCACAAACCTCAAAAATTCAAGGCCATAGCTGGCCTCAAGGGAGCGCGCAGTTTCCCGCAGTTCATCCCATCGCGGTTGTCCCAGCGGACGACGGAAAGCCAGAACCGCCACATTGCCGCGTTTTTCCGCCGGCACACAGACAACGGCTTCAAACACTTTTTCAATGCGCTGCAGGAAAATGTCGAATCGCGCATCCGAACTCCACAGGTTCGCCACCAGCACTCCGTCGGCATTCAAGGCAGTGCGCGCATTCGCATAAAAATCTTCGGAACACAATTCGGGCACCTGCTCGGTGCCATCAAATCCGTCCACCATCAGCACATCGCAGCTGTCGGGGTGTGAAGCCACCCATGTGGCCCCCTCCGCAGTCTCCACCACCAGCCGATGATCGTCCGGCGGCAGATGGAAATACTGGCGCGCGACGGTGATCACTCTGGGTTCTAATTCAATCACAGTGGTTCTGGCCTCGGGAAAATGCTTGTAGACAAACTTCGGCAGTGAGCCGCCTCCCAGTCCGAGCATGAGAAGGTGCGCCGGTCGCGGGCGAAATAACAGGAAAGCCATCATGGCGCGGGTATAGGACAACACCAGCGCCGATGGATCATCCAGTCTCATGGAGCTTTGAACGGTGTCGCTGCCCAGATGCATCGACCGGATGCCGTCTTGCTCGCTGACCTCGACAGTAACTTCGCGACTGAAGGCGCGACCGATTTTCCATTTGCCCAGCAAGCTTGCCTCCCCTGAAACGGCCGACCGTACACGGTGCGTGGTGCATCACGCGCCAGACCGGCCTGTAGAATAGCCGCTTTTCAACAGCGGAATCAGTCGCATGCGCAGCTCGCAGTTCTTTATCTCCACCCTCAAGGAAGCCCCCAGCGAAGCCGAACTGCTGAGTCACAAACTGATGTTGCGCGCCGGACTTATCCGCAAACTCGGCAGCGGACTGTATACCTGGATGCCGCTGGGATTGCGCGTACTGCGCCGGGTGGAACAGATTGTTCGCGAGGAAATGAACCGCGCCGGCGCTATAGAGTTGCTGATGCCGGCGGTGCAGCCGGCGGAACTGTGGCGGGAGACTGGCCGTTGGGACAAGTTCGGCCCACAGATGCTCAAGATCCAGGATCGCCACGAGCGTGACTTTTGTTTCGGGCCGACGCATGAGGAGGTCATCACCGACATCGCACGCAGGGAAATCCGCTCATATCGCCAGTTGCCACTGAACTTCTATCAGATTCAGACGAAATTTCGCGACGAAATCCGGCCGCGTTTCGGTGTCATGCGCGCGCGCGTGTTCTTGATGAAGGACGCCTACTCCTTTCATGTGAGCTTTGAGGATCTGGAACGCGAGTATCGCAGCATGTATGACTCTTACGCGCGCATCTTTACCCGGCTGGGACTTGAGTTCCGCGCGGTCGCTGCGGATACCGGCGCCATTGGCGGCACCGGCTCGCATGAATTTCATGTCCTGGCGGAATCCGGCGAAGATGCCATCGCCTTCGCACCCGCATCGGGCTACGCCGCCAATGTCGAACTGGCCGAGGCGGTGGCGCCGCTGCAGTTGCGGGCAACAGCGGCGCGGACCATGCACAAGGTGCCCACGCCGGGCAAGACGACCTGTGAAGAAGTGGCCTCAATGCTGAATCTGCCGCTATCGCAGTCGGTGAAGGCGCTCGCGGTGATGAGCGAAGAGCGGATGTTCATGCTGCTCATTCGCGGCGACCATCAAATGAATGAGGTCAAGACCGCGAAACTGCCCGGACTCAATGCGTTGCGCTTCGCCACCGACAAGGAAATCGAAGCCCGCATCGGTTGCCGCCCAGGCTATATCGGGCCGGTCGGTGTCAGTGCCGGCGCAGGGGTAACCATAATTGCCGATCGCGCGGTGGCCGCGATGAGCGACTTCGTCTGCGGGGCCAACGAAGCCGGTTTTCATCTGGCCGGGGTCAACTTCGGTCGCGACTTGCCGGAGCCCGCCGTCGTCGCCGACATCCGCAATGCCGTCGCTGGCGATCCTTCTCCGGACGGCAAAGGCACGCTCGAAATCTGCCGCGGCATCGAAGTCGGCCACATTTTCCAGCTGCGCACCAAGTATTCGGAATCCATGAAGGCGACTTTCCTCGATGAGGCCGGCAAGGCGCAACTGCTGGAAATGGGCTGCTACGGAATCGGGGTCTCGCGCATCGTCGCCGCCGCCATCGAGCAGGGTAATGACGAGAAAGGCATCGTCTGGCCGATTCCCATGGCGCCGTTCCAGGTGGCGATCGCGCCAATCGGCTATCGAAAGAATGAGCAGATAAAGCGGGTTGCCGACCAGTTGCACGATGACCTGCAAGCCGCCGGCATCGACGTTCTGCTCGATGACCGTGACGAACGACCTGGCGTGATGTTCGCGGATCTCGAACTGATCGGCTTGCCGCACCGGGTGACCATCGGCGACCGCGGCCTGAAGGATGGCAAGATTGAAGTCCAGAGCCGCACTGGAAACGCCGCCACGACCATAGAATTGCGGCATGCCATGGCACACCTGAAATCGCTCTGCGGATGATGCTTGCAAGAAATAATCCGTGCTTTCGCCTGCGCTTCGCGCTGCTGCTGATTTGCGCATGCGCCATGCAGCCGGTGCAGGCGGGCGATCAGAAGTACGCGCCGCTATCGGCCAGTGTGCGCGCGATCATGCATCGCGCGGTGGCCGATCGCGCCAGTCCGCGACTTACGTTTTCCACCAAGGCCGAAGGCGCCATTTGGCTTTCCGAGATGTCGAAGCGGCTGGAAAAACACATTCCGGACACTATCGCCCGTCAGGATTTTCTGGTCACCGTGCAATACGAGGCAACGCGCGCCGGACTCGATCCACAACTGGTCCTGGGTGTTATCCAGGTGGAGAGCCGGTTCCGCAAGTACGCAGTGTCGAAAGCCGGTGCGCGAGGCTACATGCAGGTGATGCCTTTCTGGGCCCGGTTGATCGGCGACGAGCATCAGAATCTGTTCAGCCTGCGCACCAATCTGCGCTACGGCTGCACGATTTTGCGCCACTACCTCGATATCGAACGCGGCGATACCGTCCGCGCACTGGCGCGCTATAACGGATCTCTTGGCAAGTCGCGATACCCCGATCTGGTGCTGCGTGTCCTCGCGTCGCACTGGTCTTACGATCAGGCCCGCGCCAGGGCCACGTCTTCGCCCACGCGTTACATGGGCGACTCAGGCTAACCGGTTTTCTTGCCGCTCATCAGGCGCTCGATCTGCCGGCGCGTGATCTTGCCGGCGCGGCGGGCGGTCAATTCGCCCTTGGGGTTGTAAATGAAGGTCGTCGGCAATCCCTGGATTTTGCCGATGCTGTCGGAAATCCTGCGATCGCCGAGCACGATCGGATAGTTGACGAACATGCCCTCGGCGAACTGCAGGACCTGTTTTGCGTCCTGGAATTCCATGGCGATACCAAAAATCTCGACGTCTTTGCGTGATTCCTTGATCGCCACCAAATCGGGAATTTCTTCCAGGCACGGAGGGCACCAGGTGGCCCAGAAATTAACGATCACCCATTTGCCGCGATAGTCGGCAAGGTGGTGCACCTTGCCCTCGGTGTCAGTCAACTTGAAATTTTCCTCGGCGCAGGCGATCCCGCTCGAGGACAACATCAGCACCACCAGCCACAGCTTCAGGGTCTTTCGCATATTCGACTCTCAGGCCGCACGCGATGCACGGCCAGAGCCGGGTGCGGTGAACAAATCTTTCAGACTTAATTCCAGCTCGCCATCTATGGCGGAATTGACTTCCGCTACCAGCTTGCGAATGGCGCTTTCTTCGCTGATCGCGGCGGCGTCCGGTCCAAATACAAATACTTTGAACACTTCCTTGATTGGAATCGAACTTGAATCGCGCGCGATCACCCAGCCGTTGCCTTGAAGCTTCGCGACCCAGCCCGCCACGACCAGTCGCTCCAGAATGGATTCCACATCTTCCCATGACAGCCTGAGTGTGTTGCGCATCTGGTCGACATTGAGCACTGTGCCGTCCGCGTGAGCTTTGTGCAGCATTCGAAGAATCTCCATCGCGGAAACGAATGACGCACCGGTTGCCTGCCGTATCAGGACCCCGCCGCTGCGCCAGTACGGCAGCACCGCCGTTATCACGGCGGCAAAAACCACCACCACCCACGACAGATATATCCACATCAGGAGAATCGGCAGGCTGGCGAACGTGCCGTAGACCAGCTTGTAATTGGCGAAGTTGGATATAAAGTGGCCGAATCCGTTCTTCATGCCTTCGAACGCCAGCGCAGCGATCGAGCCGCCGACCATCGCGTCCAGAACCGTCACCTGCCGGTTCGGCACTGTGCGATAGAGGAACGCAAACGCGATCGACGTCAGCGCCAGCGGCCCCAGATTCAGAATTGCCAGCACGATAAACGGTGCCTGCTTGCCGAGGCCCATCGACTGGGAAACCAGCCACGACGTCAGCGACAAACTGGCACCGATGAGAATCGGTCCGATGGTCAGGACGGACCAGTAGATCAAGACCTGCTGGATCAGCGGACGCGGCCTTTTGACACGCCAGATGGTGTTGAACGCGCGATCGATGGTCAGCATCAGCGCAATGGCCGTGGCACCCAGCAACACGATACCCAGAGCGGTCAGGCGGGCCGCGTTTTCCGCGAACTGCTGCACATAGCCGGTCACCATTTTGGATGACCCTTGCGGCACCAGATTGGCGGCGATATGCGCTTTCAGCGATTCAACCATGTCGTCGAACACTGGAAACGCCGTCATCACCGTGGCCGTAATGGTGATAAGCGGCACCAGGGCAAGCATGGTGGTGAAGGTGAGGCTGCCGCACAGCTGGAAGCAGCGCTCTTCCTTGAATCGCCGGTAAACCAGCTCGATAAAATTCCCCAGCAATCGGAACTGGCGCACGATCTCGTTGAGAGACAACAGCTTCTGCTTCATTGGTATGAGGAAAATTGGCTGCCCATATAATACGGGCTTCCATGGTTCAAGAACATGGCTCAAGAACAACGATGCAGCATATCCTGATTCTCTACTACAGCCAGACCGGCGCGACAAGACAGATGGCGCAACTTGTCGCGCGTGGCGTTGAAAAGGTTTCCGGCATGGAGGCCAGGCTGCGCACGGTTCCGAAAGTGTCTGCGGTGGCCGAGGCGACCGAACCCGGCGTGCCCGATTCCGGAGCCCCCTACGTCGAGTACCGCGACCTCGAGGAATGCGCGGGTCTGGCAATGGGCAGCCCGACGCGCTTCGGCAACATGGCGGCGCCTTTGAAATATTTCATCGATGGAACCGGGGGGTTATGGCTGAAAGGCGTCATGAGCGGCAAACCGGCGGCGCTGTTTACCTCCACCGCCTCAATGCACGGCGGACAGGAATCGACTCTTCTGTCCATGATGCTGCCGCTGCTGCATCATGGCATGCTGATCACCGGCCTGCCCTACTCCGAACCGGAACTCATGGTCACCCGCGGCGGTGGCACGCCTTATGGCGCCAGCCATCTTGCCGGCGCCAATGCCGACCAGCCGATCAGCGATGACGAGCGCCGCTTGTGCATTGCCCTCGGCACCCGGCTGGCACTGATCGCGCAGAAACTTTCCCGGTGAAGCGCAGGCGGGTATGAGCCACGGTTCGGATGCGCGCCGCCTGATTCGCCGATTCTCGGGTGGCGTGCTGGCCACGCAATCGCTGAAGTTTCCCGGCTATCCCTACGCCTCGTCGCTGCCTTTTTGCACCGACCAGCGCGGCCGCATCGTGGTCTTGATCAGCCACCTCGCGGAGCACACCCGCAACGCCGAGCTCGACCCCCGCACCGGTTTTCTGGTCGGGGCGCTGACGCGGAATTTGCAGGAGCAGCCGCGCGTAAGCATGATCGGCGACATCGCGCCAGTCGAAGACCCGTCCATCGCGGCGCGCTATCTGCGCTATTTCCCGGAAGCACGGCAATACCTTGACATCGGCGGATTCCGGTTCTTTCGTCTTGAACCAAAATCGTTGCGCTACATCGCGGGCTTCGGCAGCATTCACACTGTCGCCGCCGAATCCTACCTTGCCGCGCAGTATCCGATCGCCGACGCAGAAGAAGATGTGGTCACTCACATGAATACCGATCATGCGCGCAGTCTGCAGGACTACTGCCGTCATGTGCACGCGCTGGAAACCGGGTGCGCGCAAATGATCGGCATCGACTGTGATGGTTTCGATGTCAGCGCCGACGATACGATATTGCGCTTCGAGTTCGAACATGAAGTGCCCGATGCCGGTGAAGCGCGAGTGCAACTGGTGAAACTGGCACAAGCCAGCCGCGCCTGATGCGCGCCGCCCATTTAAGCGCCGCCGGCAGCCTGATAGCGCTGATTTTTCTCTGTGTGGCGTGGGAATTGTGGCTGGCCCCGCTGCGGCCCGGCGGGTCGGCCGCAGTGCTGAAAGTTCTGCCCTTGCTGGTACCGTTGTTCGGGATTTTGCGCGGCAAGCGTTACACGTACCAGTGGTCGAGCATGCTGATCCTCGCTTACTTTGCCGAGGGCGTGGTGCGCGCGTGGAGTGAATCCGGAACCAGCCAACTGATAGCTCTTCTGGAGATCGCATTGTCACTGTTGTTCTTCGCCGCCGCGATTCTGTATGTCCGTCTGGGCCGCCATCTGCCGCGATAAGAGGGTTTCAAAGACTCCAATTCTGCATGGCACCCTACCGCGGCCGATTCGCCCCTACCCCTTCCGGTCCGCTGCACTTCGGCTCCATGGTTGCCGCGGTTGGCAGCTATCTTGACGCCAGGGCGCACGGGGGAAGCTGGGCATTGCGCATCGATGATGTGGATGCGCCGCGAGTCGTACCTGGTTCCGTCGATTCGATCTTGCGTTGTCTCGAGGCGTTTCACATGCCCTGGGATGGCGAAGTTGTATATCAGAGCCGCCAATCGGACGCCTACCGGGCCGCTCTCGCTGAGTTGCGCGCCCGGCAAATGCTCTACCCCTGCGCTTGCACCCGCAAGGCCATCGGGGACGTCGCACTGGCCGGAGTGGATGGCCCCGTTTATCCGGGCACCTGCCGCACCGTCCTGACGCCAGGCCGGACGGCGCGTGCATGGCGCGTGCGTTGCTCCGCAGCGATGATCGAATTCGAAGATCAGCTCCAGGGCCCGGTCCGCCAGGATCTTGAACGCGATATCGGAGACTTCGTGCTGTTGCGCGCCGATCGCGTCTTTGCCTATCACCTTGCCTGCGTCGTGGACGACGACGCACAAGGCATC
>JANNTE010000098.1:0-5036 GCA_031403365.1 Betaproteobacteria bacterium
AAGTCGATACGCTGACATCGGGCGACTGCTTTGGCGAGATACTCTACTTCGAGGAGGAAATCGTAAAGCGCAGCACCAGCATTTTCGCGGCCGGCGACATGACATACATCGAGATTGCCTTGAGCGCCCTGCAAAAGGCGAGCGATGCCTGTCAGAAACAGTTCAATCGGGCCTTCATGCGCATCCTGGTTGCCCGTCTGGCCGAGGCAACCGATCGTGCCGCGCCAAGACCCATCTGATGCACAGAATCGGGGCTTCGGTTAACTCTTGAGCCGATACCCGGTGCGGAAAATCCAGGCGACGGCGGCCAGGCAAAGCACCAGAAACGCCAAAGTCGCCGCCAGGCTGATACCCACGCCGACATCGGCTGTGCCGTAGAAACTCCAGCGAAAACCGCTGATGAGATACACGATCGGGTTAAACAGGCTCACCGTGCGCCAGACCGGCGGCAGCATATCAATCGAATAAAACGCGCCACCCAGGAAGGTCAGCGGCGTAATGACCAGCATCGGGATGAATTGCAATTGCTCGAAACTCCTGGCCCAGATGCCGATGATGAATCCGAGGAGACAGAAAGTTGCCGAAGTCAGCAGCAGAAATGCAATCATCCAGAGTGGATGGTCGATCCGGATCTGGACAAACAGCATCGATGTCGCCAGGATCACTGCACCGAGTATGACCGATTTGGTCGCCGCCGCACCTACATAGGCCAGCACAATTTCCAGCGGCGAAAGCGGCGCGGAGAGGACTTCGTAGATCGTTCCGGTGAATCGGGGCATGTAAATGCCGAACGCGGAATTGTTGAGGCTTTCGGTAAACAACGACAGCATGATCAAGCCGGGGACGATGAACGCCCCGTAGCTGACACCGCCGACTTCACTCATGCGCGCGCCGATTGCAGCGCCAAACACGACGAAGTAAAGCGAGGTGGTAATGGCCGGGGTGGCGAGACCCGACCACAGGGTCCGGCGGAAGCGCGCCAGCTCGAAGTGGTACACCGCCAGAACCCCGTGATAGTTGAAAGCGGGCACACCTGAAGAAGGATTCATGACTGCCGATTCCGGGATTGATCGCCCGGGCGGCCGCGCTCGGGCGCATTGCGCCCAACCAGGCTGACGAAAATATCTTCGAGCGAACTCTGGCGCGTTTGCAAATCGGTATAGCCGATGCCCAGGTCGCTCAAGCCGCGCAGCAGCGCGGGTATGCGCGTGCCTTCCTCGGCTGCATCGAAGTTGTATTCCAGTTGCGTTCCCGCAGTCTTCAGAGTCAGGCGCCATGCGGCGAGTTCGGTGGGAATGGCCGGCATCGGTGTCTGAAGGTGCAGGGTCAACTGTTTTTTGCCGAGCTTCTTCATCAGCTCGGTCTTCTCCTCGACCAGAATCAACTCGCCTTTGTCGATGACGCCGATGCGGTCCGCCATTTCTTCGGCTTCGTCGATGTAATGCGTGGTCAGGATGATGGTGACACCGCTGTCGCGCAGTTGACGCACCAGCGCCCACATGTCGCGGCGCAATTCCACGTCGACCCCCGCCGTGGGTTCGTCGAGGAACAGGATCTCCGGCTCGTGCGCCAGCGCCTTGGCAATCAGCACACGGCGTTTCATTCCGCCCGAGAGCGTCATGATCTTGTCGTTGCGCCGCTCCCACAGGGAGAGTTCGCGCAGCACTTTTTCGAGGTGGGCCGGGGCGGGGGCGCGCCCGAACAGGCCCCGGCTGAAACGCATCGTGTCCCAGGCCGTTTCGAAGGTGGCGGTATGCAACTCCTGCGGCACCAGACCGATCCTGTAGCGCGTGATGCGGTAGTCGCGCGCGACGTCGTGGCCATCAACCCGCACCGTCCCCGAGGTCGGCGTGACGATGCCGCAAATGATGCTGATCAGCGTGGTCTTGCCGGCGCCGTTCGGACCGAGCAGGGCAAAGATCTCTCCCTGGCGGATTTCCAGGTTGATATCCTTCAGTGCGTGCTGGCCCGAGGCGTAGGTCTTGGTCAGGCTGGAAATGGCAATGGCTGTCGGCATGAATATGAGTGTAACGGCATTTCGGCGCGCCACCCACTGCCGCCATGAACCGGAATGCGCCGGGAAAAGGCCGGCGATCCCTGCACCAGATTGATTGCCGGCATCAGCCGCGCGGCGGCGCCTGATTCCGGATCGTCGATTGAAAAAGCGATATCGACAGCGGACGAGTCAGAGATTTTCGCGACAAAGATCTACTTCATGTACTTGTCCCAGTACCCCGGAGCCGGTTCAATTTGCTGCACGACATCCACCCAGGTGCCGCTGGGATCGATCAGTCCGAAGCGGCGTTGTCCCCACTCTTCATCCTTCAGCGCATACGCGATGGGTACGCCGGCTTCTTTCAGGCGCTCGAAGTGGTCTGCAGCGTCGGCGACCTGGAGGGTGATGAACATTCCCTTGCCGTTAAACGCCTCCGGTCCCGGTGGCCGCGAGGGGTGATCCGGCGTCATGAACGCGATGCCGAGCGCGGGGTTGTTGCTCGATGCGAGATAGACGAACCAGGATGACTCGAAAGCGATGTCGAATCCCAGCCAGCGGGTGTAGAAATCGCGGCATTGCCTGATCTGGCTGGTGACAATGATCGCGTAGACAGATTGCAGTTCCATGCCGCTCCATGTGTTGACTGATTGGGCAGTCTTGTCGATCGGGAACTCACCGACGTTCAAGTCAGCAGCTTGTCGGCGAGTTGCGTGAAGTCGGATGCGGATACGTCCACTGCAACGGTGGCTTCGCGTTCGCCGGTGCCGGGGCCGAATTCGTCGGGCGAGGACACGAACGCGGTGCGCAGCCCTGCCTGGGCGGCAAACCGGAGGTCGTTGCTGTGGGCGGCGACCATCATGCACTCGCGGTGCTCGATACCGAGCGACTCGGCGGAAACCTGGTAGACGCGCAGTTTCGGTTTGTAGTCCCCGGCGATCTCGGCACCGAGAATCGCGTCCCAGGGGAAGTCATTGCGCCGGGCGAGGTCAATCATCAGGGAGATGTTGCCGTTGGAGCAGGGCGCGAGCAGGTAGCGGGTGCGCAGCCGCTTGAGTCCGGCCGTCACTCCGGGCCAGGCATCGAGTTTGTGCCAGGCCATGTTCAATTCGCGCAGCACCGGCTCTTCGACTTTCTCCAGGCCGAATCTGGGGCGGATTCTCTCCAGCATGCGGCGATGGATGATGTCCAGCCGGGAGAAGGGGATGCGGCCGGCGCGCACTTCCTCCATGCTGGGCTGGTACTCGGCGCGCCAGGCGTCGGCAAAGGTGAGCCAGTCCAGTTCATGGCCGAGCGGTTCGAGGATTTTCCTCGACTCGCGCGCCACACCGGTGCGCCAATCGACCAGGGTGCCGAAGACGTCGTAGATGAGGGCCTTCACTCCGAAATTTCCGGCGCGATGGTGGTCAGCCATGCTCGACCTCGGCAGCGCCGCGGCAGCCAGCCCCAGAACCGACAGGTGCAAAAGAAATTCCCTGCGAGTGGAGTTCATGTTTGTGTGCGCTTTCGGAAAAGATGTTCATCATATGTCGCGACCATGGAATATTTTATAACGGAAAGGTTCATTGTCGAGCATTCTGAAACTGCGTGACAACTCAATTCACTCGCCCTCCGGGACAAGGGCACACTTGAAGCGCAGCAGGGGGCGGGGGTGAGGTTTTTTATATTGTCAGGTGCTCTTCGGGCTTCATGGCGCCCTTACATCTTTAGCGCCGTTAGAAATTCGTCCGAATCGAAACCGTTTTTCATCTGGTAGCCGCGTACCAGCAAAAAAGGCGTGCCATCCGCACCATAACTTCTGAATTCCTGTACGCAGCGCTCGTCCACGCTCATATTGCACTCGGTAAACGCAAAACCATTCTGGTTAAGCCAACCACTGGCTTGGGTGCAATATCCGCATTCGGTGGTCGAGTACATCACGACATCGCCGGATTTGACGCCCGCCGCCAAAGCGCGGATCTGCTCAATGGAAACGTCGCCACTCAATTCGAGCGAATCACCATTACCAAAGTATTTCCACGCCACGTGCAGGCAGCCTACAGCGAGCAATAGAATGATCAGTCGGCCCATGGGTTCTCCAATGCGAGTGGGACCAGGTGAAAATGACGGGCTCTCGAATCCTTCATTGCGCCAGTCACATGCGCCCGGCAATCGGAATCAATGCGCCGGTGATGGCCCGTGCCCGGTCGGAGAGCAGAAACACGATCAGATCGGCAATCTGCTCCGGCTTTACCCAGCGCGAGAAATCGGCATCCGGCATGTCGGCGCGATTGGCCGCCGTATCGATGATCGAAGGCAATACGGCATTCACGGTCACCGCCCGGTCCTTCAATTCTTCGGCAAGCGCCTCGGTCAGCTTGGCCACGCCCGCCTTCGACGCGGCATAAGCGCCCATGCCCGCACCCGCCTTGGCCGCCGCCAGCGCGCCCACATTCACGATGCTTCCGTTCGTGCTCGCCAGCAAATGCGGCAGCGCGGCCTGCGAGGCATTGACGGCGGTGCGCAAATTCATCTGGTAGAGCTGGTCCCAGGTGTCGAGGCTTCCGCCATCGATTTTCTCCCAACGAAAGCCGCCGGCAATGTTGACCAGCGCATCCAGCCGGCCGAAGCGCGCGATGACCTGTGCGATCGCCTCGCGCGCGCGCTCGCCCGATCCGAGATCAACGCCGCCCAGAGCAAGCGCCTGAGCCAGGTCTTGGGGCGCTTTCGTTCGTTCGGTCCGGTCGAGCAGCGCAAGCTTCGCACCGGCCGCGACGATTGTCTTCGCGACGCCCGCGCCCAGACTGCCAAAGCCTCCGGTCACCGCCACAACTTTCCCGTTCAGGTCCAGCGAGATCATTTACTCCTCCTGAAAAAAGCGCTTTGCAACTGATGCCCTGCGTGCGCAGCACGCCGCAGTACCGTCTTAGGAGCCTGTCGGACTTAGGATGATTCGGCTGCAACGCTGGGAGAGCGGTCCATATTTCGCCGCTTTCTCCTTACATATTCCCGATATGTGCGTCGAAATCGTCAAAATCTGTCCTCGCTCTCCCACCGTTTCGCT
>JANNTE010000099.1:0-13790 GCA_031403365.1 Betaproteobacteria bacterium
TCGGCGGCTTGGCCATGGACTCCTCCGGCAACCTCTGGGTAGCCGAAGCGACCGGGCTTACCCCAGAGCTCAGGATTCTGCGCTTTGGCGCGGCGCAGCTCTTTGCCTGGTACAACGGGACCACGGTCGAGCCGACGCCGACGATCTACAGCTTCGACCCCGGCGACGCCCGGTCCGACCCTCTGCACAACGAAGAGCGCACGATCAACACAATCAAAGTCAGCCCCTCCACCGGAGAAATCTGGCTCGGCACCACCAGGGGCGCGTATTTCCAGAAGCCCGACATCAACGACGCGCTCGCCCCCTACCTCTGCGGCAAGGGCGCGACCAACGACTCGACCCTGGACGACGCCGATGGCACCAACCAGCCCTGCGCTGGGGGCGGTTCGGGGTGGAGACCGATGCCCCAGAACAACAGCGAACAGTTCGACGCGTACAGAGAAAACTTCGGCGGCATCTTCCTCGACACCCTGGGCAACTCTTGGCTGGGAAGCGACTACGCGATACGCGGCGTCATCATCCGAAACCTCACCTTAAGTCAGACCCGCTACGTCGGCACCTCCCAGAGGGCGCTGGTGCGGCTCATCGACGAAAAAATCACCGATCCCACCAGCGTCGTAGTCAAAGTCAAAGTGGAATCGACCGAAGTCACGATTCCCATGACCGAAGACGCACCGGGGCAGTTCAGCGCGAGCTTCGGCTTCACAACCAGCGCTGGTGCGAACCCGGCAGTGGGAGCGCACCTTTTCACCGTAGACAAATCCAAAGAAAACACCGTCGAAGCAACCTACGAATACACCGACGACCAGAACGTCAAGCACCCGATCTCGCTGAAAGCCAGCTGGGTTGAAATAGCTAAATTTCAGGACGACGCGTTTATCGGGGGGCCCTGCTTCCTTAGGGCGCTCGGAAATTGAAAAAAACACCGGCGGCGCTCCTCCTCGCGGCAGCACTCGGCGCGTACCTGGGAACCGGCGCGGCGTGGGCTGCAAAAAGCACCAAAGAAGAGCCCCCGGCTGACAACACCACCCTCAAATTCCAGAAGACCCTCTACGTCCACAAAACCGAAAAGGGCAAAATCTTCGCCGAAACGCGCAAAATAACCTCCGGCGACACGATCTGGCGAATTCTCAGGGAAGAATACGGCGTAAGCGAAGAAGTAATGGTCTCGCTCGTTGATGTCTTCCGGGAAGTCAATCCGGGCATAAACCCCAACAACCTCTCGGCGGGGCAGGTCGTCCGGGTACCTTTCAAAATAGAAAGCGACGCGGGCGCGCAAATACCCCCAGCACTCCCTCACCCCAACCCCTCTGCTGCGCTTCAAGTGTGCCCTTGTCCCGGAGGGCGAGGGGCTTCTTTTTCCCTCTCCCTTCGGGATACCCAGGCGCAGCCGGGAGTACCCGTTTGGAGGGACCGAGGGTGAGGGATGCTTTGATTGCACCCCATATTCATATTGTAGTGGGTTGCGACGTATATTCGCGTCCTTGGTGATCAGTACCCACTCACGTCGACCCACCTCCGGCAACCATTCATCGAAGTCGTAGAAGACACCACCTAGGTCACTTCTACCGTTATTTTGCCTTCCCGCCGCGAACGCGGTGCCGGCCTCACGACAATTTCGATATCCCGCCCAAGCCTGGTCAGGCATTCCATGAGTTTCTTTTCGGAAACACCGCGAAACTGCCCGCGCAACAGGTTCGACAACTTTGGCTGCGAAAACCCCAGCAATCCGGAAGCTTCGGACTGCGTGAGCCCGCGAAGTTTCAACTGGTCCGCAATCTCGGTCACCAGCCGCGCCTTGATGAGCATTTCATCGGCATTTGCGTACTTGAGGTCTTCGTAAACACTTTTAACTTTGGCGGTCATTTGATTACTTCCTGGTCATGGATTCGGCCGTCTTCAACCGTTCGCGAATCAGTTCCATATCTGCCTTCGGCGTGGCGATGCCTCTGGTGGATTTCTTTTGAAAAACATGCAACACATACACAGCGGACTTGATCCGTACGGTATAGACCGCTCGATAGGTGTCGCCACGCCAATCTTCGACAATTTCCAGTACACCCGCCGAGCCAAATCCGCTCAATGGCTTTGCATCCGGATGCCTCAGCCCCAATTGGGCCAAGTGCAGCCCGTACCCAAATACGTCGACTACCTCGTCTGGCAGCGCAAGCAAGTCTTTCTTGCTGCTGCCCACCCAAATCAGTGGCTTGATAGCCGGAGTCATGTTCCAATTATACCTAAGTAGGTATATTGACGGCAGGATCAAGTTCCCGGGGCGGAGATGCCATGACGGAAAGACGGTGAACGGTGAACAGTGATCGGCGAACGGTAAAGGCGGTAAAAGCCGTGACTTTCGTGTCCCCAGGCGGGGATTCCCAGGGGCTCCCTGAAGGATACCGGTCTATCGACCATAACCGGTTTCGCCATAACCGGTCTTTGACCATAAAGGGCGAGGCAGCCATACCGCTATGGAGCGGTAGGGGCAAGAGTCCGTTGGAAGCGGCATGCACCGGTGATTCGGTGATCGGCATCCGCCCAAAGACATGCTCAGCGCAGATCAAACGCCGATTGCTGGTTCGTTCCCACTTGTTAACTACGCCGCAGCCGATAATGCGCGTTGGAATCTGCCTTCGAGGATGCCACGGACGGTAATGTCCTCATCGAGTTCCTCCCAGCGCAATGCGTAGCCATTGAGCCGCAAATGGACCTTTTGCAATTGCGCATCGGTTGCCTGGCTCAACCGATCAAAGCGGTCTGCTGGGAACCCGAGTTGCCGCCCGTCCGTGATCTCAACGAAAATCGTACGGCGCTCTACCCATACTCTTGAGGCCAGCACTTCATATTCAGCGGCGGTGGAATTCATGGAATTTCTCCATCAGAAAAGTCCGGTGCTCGAAAACAAGTCTTTCGATCTTTCTCACTTCTGCCGGGGCGATATTGATGCTCCGTGCAAGCACAATGGGATCAAGCCAGAATTTGCATTCACCGCCCCCGGTATCGACGTGAATATGTGCCGGTTCCTCGCCCTCATCGGAGTAAAAATGGAATCGAAATGATCCTACCCCTGGGAAAGGCCGTGACTTTCGTGACTGCCGTAACGAGGTAAAAACGGACCCTGCTCGCTACGCGAGCCCTTCCGCCTTCAGCGTTTCCTGAATCCTGGGGCGCTGACCGAGGCGCTCGTAATAGGCCTTGATGTTAGGCCAGGGTGCCAGGTCCAGCTTGAGGACTTTGCTCCAGCTCAGGATCGTGAAGGCGTAAGCGTCCGCCGCGGTGAACTTGTCGCCCATCAGGTATTGCCGCTTGTCGCCGAGCTTTTCTTCCAGGGGCTTCAACCGCCGGCCGATGACGCCCATCTGGACTTCGCGCATTTCCGGGGTGTATTTCGGGTTGAACAGCGCGCCGAACTGCTTGTGCATTTCCGCAGCGATGAAGTTGAGCCACTCCATCAGGCGATAGCGCTCCATGGTGCCCGGCTTCGGCGCCAGGCCGGACTCGGGTTTCTGGTCGGCTAGGTACTGGCAGATCACGCCGACTTCGGTGAGCATTTCGCCGTTGTCGAGCTGCAGGGTCGGGACGTAGCCCTTGAAATTGACCTTCCAGTAGTCGTCCCCGCCTTCGGTTTTCTTGTTCGGGATGTCGACCTTGACGTAATCGAGCTTGAGGCCGGCTTCCATGGCGACGATGTGCGGGGCCATCGAGCAGGCGCCGGGGGAGTAATAAAGCTTCATCAGGATTCCTTTCTGGCGGGGTTAACCAAATATGGGGGGCGAATATACCGCAAACAGGTGCTGGGCACTCTGTGCAGGATCAGATGTGCTGGACGCGAAATGTACAGTGCCCGGAGTCCTTGAATTCCGAGCGCTGATTCCGCCCGCCGCTATGTAAAAAAGCCGTGATGGCCGCCATCGGATCATCGAAGTGCCGATGTTCCTTCGGCGCTTCGCCCGCGTGGCGTGGTAAAGTGACGGCTCACTGAAATTCTTAAGCAAATTCACATAACTAGCTGGGGAAACGCACACCGATGGAGCCATTGCAGTCAGTAATCGACAAGGCCTTTGAAAACCGCGCAAACATTTCACCGAAGAACGCCGAGCCCGCGCTCAAGGAGGCGGTTGCCGAGGTCATCGCGCAACTCGATAGCGGCAAGTTGCGCGTGGCGGAAAAATCCGGCGTCGATTGGGTGACGCACCAGTGGCTGAAGAAAGCGGTGTTGCTGTCGTTTCGCCTGCACGACAACGAAGTGGTGCGAGACGGCTACACCAATTACTTCGACAAGGTGCCGGCCAAGTTCGCGGACTACGGCAGCGCGGATTTCCGGGCCGGAGGCTTTCGCGTGGTACCGAATGCGGTCGTGCGCCGCGGTTCGTTCATTGCCAAAAACGTGGTGCTCATGCCCTCCTTCGTCAACATCGGCGCCTATGTCGATGAAGGCACCATGGTCGATCCCTGGGCCACGGTCGGCTCCTGCGCGCAGATCGGCAAGAATGTGCATCTTTCCGGCGGGGTCGGCATCGGCGGCGTGCTGGAACCGGTCCAGGCCAATCCAACCATCATCGAAGACAACTGTTTCATCGGCGCGCGCTCGGAAGTGGTCGAAGGCGTGGTGGTGGGCGAGGGTTCGGTCATTTCCATGGGTGTCTATATCGGCCAGAGCACGCGCATCTACAACCGCGACACCGGCGAGATCAGCTATGGCAGGATTCCACCGGGATCGGTCGTCGTGTCAGGCAATCTGCCTTCAGCGGACGGAAAATACAGCCTTTACTGCGCGGTGATCGTGAAGCAGGTGGACGCCAAAACGCGCGCAAAAACCAGCATCAATGAACTGCTGCGCGGCATTTGAGCGTTACCCTGTGCCCTTGATCCCAGCCGTGATCAGCGCGCGACATGTATCCGACGATGTTTTCCTGAACTGCGAGCCAGCGAGGTCCATATGTTCCTGACACCTTTGTTCAATCTGATGGCGGAAAAACAGGCATCTGACCTGTTTGTATCGGCCGGTGCTCCGATTTCTATCAAGATTCTCGGCACCATCATGCCCGTCAATCAGCAGAGAATCGATCCGGAAACCGCGATCAAGGTTGTTTACGAAATAATGACCGAGAAGCAGATCCGGGAGTTCGAAGAAACCATGGAGATGAACTTCTCCTACGTGGTCAAGGATATCGGCCGCTTCCGCGTCAACGTCTTTCGCCAGCGCGGCAACGTGGCAATGGTGATCCGTTACCTCAAGAGCGGTACCGAGGGCATCGATAAGTTGAAACTGCCGTCAATGCTCAAGGACCTGATCCTGGAAAAGCGAGGGTTCGTCCTGGTCGTTGGTTCCACCGGTTCAGGCAAGTCGACCACGCTGGCGGCAATGATCGAGCATCGCAATGCCTTGCGCCCGGGGCACATCCTGACCATCGAAGACCCGATGGAATTCGTATTCCGCAACGACAAGTGCGTCATCAACCAGCGCGAAGTCGGCACCGATACCAAATCCTATGGCAACGCGATGGTCAACGCCATGCGCGAAGCGCCCGACATGATGATGATCGGCGAGATCCGGGACAAGGACACCTTGCAGCACGCCCTGCTCTATGCCCAGACCGGCCATTTGTGCATTTCGACGCTGCATGCGAATAACAGCTACCACGCGCTGAATCGCATCATCAACTTCTTTCCCTACGATGCGCGCACATCCCTGCTGTCCGATCTGGCGATCAGCCTGCGTGCCATCATTTCGCAGCGCCTGGTCAAGGCCAACGATGGCACCCTGGTGGCCGCAGTCGAAGTGATGGTCAATACCAAACATGTCGCCGATCTGATCCAGAAAGGCGAGATCGACCAGATTCGAGAAGCCATGGAGCAAAGCCTGTCGCCCGGTTCCAAGACTTTCGAACAGGCGCTGTTTGAGCTGTACATGGCGGGCACGATTTCGAAGGACGAGGCATTGAAGAATGCGGATTCGTCGACCAATCTGTCCTGGCTGATCAACAATTATGAGCAAAAAGCCGCCGGCAAGATCGGCGAAAGTCCGACCGGCCGCGTGATGGTCAAACCGGGAGGTAGCTATTCATTCAGCGAAATCAAGCTGAACATGGATCAGGACAAGAGCTGAACCGGCCTTTCACACTATCCCCCGGCCGCCCGGCGGCCGTATCTCCCGCAATGACCTCTCCGACCTTCGATCTTGCGCGCGAGTTGATCGCGCGCGTTTCCGTCACCCCGAACGACGGCGGCTGCCAGGACCTGCTCGCGCAGCGCCTCACCCGTCTTGGATTCCGGATCGAGCGCATGCGCTTTGGCGAGGTCGAGAACCTTTGGGCGCGACGCGGAAGCAGCGCACCCCTGGTCTGCTTCGCCGGACATACCGATGTGGTCCCCACCGGTCCGCTCGAGCAGTGGCACTCGGACCCGTTCGTGCCAACGGTGCGCGACGGCGTACTGTACGGGCGTGGCGCGGCGGACATGAAATCCTCGATCGCGGCATTCGTGACCGCGATCGAAGCCTTCCTCGCGAAGCATCCCGATCATCCCGGTTCAATCGCGTTGCTGATTACCGCGGACGAAGAGGGTGTTGCCGTAAACGGCACCATCAGGGTTGTCGATGCCTTGCGCGCGCGCGGCGAAGTCCTTGACTACTGCGTTATCGGCGAACCGTCGTCCGTCGCGCTGCTCGGAGACACCATGAAGAACGGACGCCGCGGCTCGCTTTCCGGCGAACTTCTGGTACGCGGCGTGCAAGGGCATATTGCCTATCCGCACCTGTCGCGCAATCCGATTCATCAGTTTGCACCGGCGCTCGCCGAGTTGTCCGTCACAAAGTGGGACGATGGCAATGAGTATTTTCCGCCGACCACCTGGCAGATTTCAAACATCAGCGCCGGCACCGGTGCCAGCAATGTGATTCCGGGTGAATTGCGCGCCTCCTTCAATTTCCGCTTTTCCACCGCCAGTACCATGGAATCGCTCCAGGCGCGCGTTCATGCGGTGCTGGACCGGCACGAACTCGACTACGGTTTGACGTGGACCCTGTCGGGGCGCCCGTTTCTGACGCCAAAGGGCAAACTGGTGGCAAGCTTGTCGCGCGCGGTGGTGGCAGTGACCGGCCGCGCTCCGGAGCTGTCCACCAGCGGCGGCACTTCCGACGGACGTTTCATTGCCGACATCTGCCGCGAGGTGGTCGAGCTCGGTCCGGTCAATGCATCGATCCATAAACTGAACGAGAATATCCTCCTCGCCGATCTCGACGCTTTGTCCAGCATCTACCAACTGGCGCTGGCTGATATTCTGGATGCCCGCTGAATCTCCGGCGCGACCCACGCGGGTTCGCGACTGGCTGGAAGCAACCGTCGATAGTTTCAACCGCGCCGGGTTGTACTTCGGCCACGGCAGTACCAATGCCTATGACGAGGCGGCTTATCTGCTGCTCCACACATTGACACTGCCGCTCGATGAACTCGATCCGGTTCTCGAACGACGGCTCTCGGTCGCCGAAATCGGGGCCCTCGATGGGCTGGTGCGCCGGCGCATCGAAGAGCGGGTGCCGGCAGCGTATCTGACGCACGAAGCCTGGCTGGGAGACTCGCGGTTCTACGTCGACGAACGCGTGATCGTACCGCGTTCCTTCATCGCGGAACTGCTGCGCGATGAGCTGTATCCGTGGGTGCGCAACGATCAGCCCATCAACAAGGCATTGGACTTGTGCACCGGTTCGGGTTGCCTTGCCATCTTGCTTGCCCTGGCTTTTCCCGAGGCGGCCGTCGATGCTTCCGATTTATCCGCTGACGCGCTGGAAGTGGCGGCACGCAATGTTGCCGACTATCAACTGGAACAGCGCATTCAACTTGTCCGGGGCGATCTCTTTTCGGGCCTGGGCGCGGATTACGATCTGATCGTGTCGAATCCACCCTATGTCAACAGAGCGTCAATGGAAAACCTGCCGCGGGAGTATCAGGCGGAACCGGCAATGGCGCTGGCCGGAGGTGAGGACGGTCTGGATGTCGTGCACCGGATACTGGCGCAGGCCGGCGATCACCTTACCCCGCAAGGGGTCCTGATCGCCGAAATCGGGCACAACCGCGACGAACTCGAAAAGGCGTTTCCTCGACTGCCCTTCACCTGGATCGAGACGTCGGGCGGTGACGGATTTGTTTTTTTGCTGACGGCGCAACAGTTGCCCCGCTGACCTCTTCATCGGGCGCTTCGGGCGCACTGCCGGCCCACTCAAGAAGCTCGGTGATCTCGGTGTCCTTAAGTTCAATCCAGTCGCCGCGTTTGAGCCTCGGTGGCAGATTCACAATGCCGAAACGCACCCGCATCAGACGGCTCACCTGCAGTCCCAGGGCCTCGAACATGCGGCGCACGATGCGGTTCCTGCCCTCTTTCAGGATCACCCGGTACCAGCGGTTCCTGCCTTCGCCGCCCTGCGCCTCCAGGGTTTCGAACTTGGCCTCTCCATCGGAAAGGCGCACGCCGGTCTTCAACTCCTGAATCTGGGCGCTGGTAATTCCTCCAAACAGCCGCACGGCATATTCGCGCTCGACTTCAAAGCGCGGATGCATCAACCGATTGGCCAGTTCGCCCGATGTCGTGAAGATCAGCAAGCCACCGGTATTGAAGTCCAGTCTCCCGACTGCCAGCCATTTCGCGCTGCGGATGACGGGCAGTTTCTCAAACACGCTGCGTCGTCCCTGCGGATCATCGCGACTGACGATTTCGCCATCGGTCTTGTGATAGACGATGACCCGCGGCAGGCGCGAGGTGACCTTGAACTTGATCTGGCGACGCCCAACCTGGATCGCGTCGTCCGTGGTCACCCGCATGCCAAGGATGGCCGGTTCGCCGTTAACCTTGACTTTGCCGGCCTTGATGATTTCTTCCATCGCGCGGCGCGAACCCAACCCGGACTGGGCCAGCACTTTCTGCAATTTCTGCGACTTGGCGACTACAGACCCTGGCACGCTCGACGGCATGGCCGCCGGGGCAACCTGGCCGCTCTGGGCCGCCATGCGAGCCGGTCGTCTGGAACGCTTTGCTGCCGCAGGCGCGCTTTTCGGCGTGCGCCGTGCCGATGCGCGCGGCTTGGTTGATGCCGGACCGGGAGTGGTCGCCATCAGACGGGCCTGCGCTCAATCATGGCCTGCGCCAGCGTGCCGCTGTCGACATGCTCCAACTCCCCGCCGACCGGCAGTCCGCGCGCGATGCGCGAAACCCGCATTCCCCGCGCGGCGAGCAGTTCGCCGACATAGTGCGCCGTCGCCTCGCCTTCAATGGTGAAATTCGTGGCCAGGATGGTTTCCTTGACCAGGCCGTCGAGCGCGCGCTTGACCAGGCGATCGAGGTGAATATCCTTCGGCCCCACCCCATCAAGCGGCGAAAGCCTGCCCATGAGCACAAAGTACATTCCGTGGTAAACCTGTGCCTGCTCCATCATCAATAAGTCCGCTGGTGTCTCCACTACACAAAGTGCGGTCTGGTCGCGTCGCGGCGAACCGCAAAGCTCGCACACCGGCACTTCCGTAAAGTTATTGCAACGCTCGCAATGCCTGACCCGGGCCAGCGCCTGATCGAGTGCGTGCCCGAGCCGCTGTGCTCCGCGGTGATCACGCTGCAACAGATGGAACGCCATGCGCTGCGCCGATTTGGGTCCGACACCGGGCAAACAGCGCAAGGCTTCGATCAATTCCTCGAGACTCGACGGCGTCTTCATCAGTACCGCGGGCAGTCACCGGCGAGCGGTGAACAGCCGTACCCGGACGGTTCACCGGCCATTGGCTCGTTGTTCACTAGAATGGCAGCTTCATTCCCGGCGGAAGTGCGAGGCCGCCGGCCACTCCGCCCATTTTCTCCTGCGTGGCCGTCTCGACGCGCCGAACCGCATCATTGATCGCTGCGGCAATCAGGTCTTCCAGCATGTCTTTGTCGTCGCCCATCAGACTGGGATCGATGCTGACGCGCTTCACGTCGTGGCGGCCGGTCATGCTGATCTTGACCATCCCGGCCCCCGCCTGGCCTTCAACTTCCATGGCGGCAATTTCATCCTGCGCTTTCTTCAAATTCTCCTGCATCTGCTGGGCCTGTTTCATCAGACCCGCCAGTTGACCTTTCATCATGGGTGTTTTCCTTACTGAACAGGTTTAATCGAGGTTTCTCTGATGCGGGCATCGAAACTGTCGACCAGGTCGCGAACAAACGGATCGCTGTCGATTGATTCGATGGCTTTTGCGCGCAGCGCCTGCCGCTCCCGGTTTTCGATCTCGGCCGGCGTTTCGCCGCTGCCGCCGGTGGATATGCGCAAGCGCAATTTTCTGCCGAAGTACACTTCAAGCGCGGACTGCAGTTTTTCGGTGTAGATCTTGTCCAGCAGATGCTTGTGGGCCTCCGGGACCACCAGATCAACATTTTCGCCCTGCAGGGCCTGGAATTCGCAATTATCGCCCAGCATGCGCGCCATGCCGCCGATCTTTATGCGTCCGACGAGGTTTCTCCAGTCTGCCAACTCCGCTTCGATGGTTCCGATACCGCCTGATGGCTCGACAACCGGATCGCGCAGCGCGGATCGATCCGCGACTTGCGGCGCCGGCTTGGCCGCTGGCGGTGCCGTGATTTTTGACGGTGCCGTGATCTTTGACGATACCTCGGTTTTCGGAGATGGAACGGAAATTCTTGACTCTCCGGCCACCGGTGTCGGCATGGCCCCGGACACATCCGTCGTGCCGGATCGCTGGCCTGTCCGCCCATTCGCGGCGGGCGGCGCAACGCGGGCGGACTGCGAATGTACGGCCGGTTCCGCGGAACTCTCGATCGGAACAAAGGCGAGCATGCGCATCAAGGTCATCGTGAACCCGGCGAACTCGTCCGGCGCCAGGCTAAGGTCGCGCCGGCCATGCAGGGCGATCTGGTAAAGCAATTGCACGTCCTCTGCGCTCAAGGCGCGCGCAAGCGCCATCAGGTTGTCGCGGTCCGGTTCGTCTTCGGCGATTGCCTCCGCAACCGTCTGCATCAGGGCTATCCGGTGCAACAGCGTTGCAAGTTCCTGCAAGGCCATCTCCAGCGACAGGCTGCGTTCGGCCATGCGATCAGCCTGCGCCATCATCGCCGGCCCATCGCGGCGGACCAGCGCGTTGAGTATCGAGAACAAGTATCCCCGATCCACCGCGCCGAGCATTTCCCGCACCGAAGTTTCTTCGACCTTTCCGGCACCATGGGCAATCGCCTGATCCAGCAACGACAAGGCGTCGCGCATGCTGCCTTGCGCCGCCCGGGCTATCAGGCCCAGCGCGGGGATATCGAAGGCCACATGCTCCTTCCCAAGCACGCTTTCCATTTGCGTGCGAATCAGCGCCAGCGGGATTTGTGTCAGATTGAATTGCAGGCAGCGAGACAGCACCGTCACGGGAATCTTCTGCGGATCGGTGGTTGCAAGGATGAATTTGACATGCGCCGGCGGTTCTTCCAGCGTCTTGAGCATGGCATTGAAGGCATGGCGCGACAGCATATGCACTTCGTCGATGATGAACACCTTGAAACGCCCGCTGGTGGGCGCATAGAGCGCACCTTCCAGCAGATCGCGCATGTTATCGGCCTGGGTATGGGACGCCGCATCGAGCTCGATCAGGTCCACGAAACGCCCGGCGTCGATTTCGGTGCAGGCCGTGCACTTGCCGCACGGGGTTGCCGTGATTCCAGTCTCGCAGTTGAGGGCCTTGGCGATGATTCTCGCCAGCGTGGTCTTGCCCACTCCGCGGGTGCCGGTCAGCAGATAGGCATGATGCAGTCGATTCTGCGCAAGCGCATTGCTGATGGCACGAACCACATGCTGCTGGCCGACCAGTTCGGTGAAGTTTCTCGGGCGCCATTTGCGCGCCAGTGCAAGCGTCACTGTGATCCTCGAAGAAGCGCCCGTCGCGTCATGTTCACGGGACGGTTCGCGGCCATGCGGTATGCGCCGCAACGGTCTGATTGCGACCATTCTGAAAAGGGGTGGCGAGCCCTACCCCCGGCACTTGCAAAGAATAGCTGTGGCTGCTTCCTTCCGGACCTGACCAGATTCACTACCATGCAATGCGGGGAGGCCCGCCATTGAACTGCGCGCAGCGCGGCGCGAGCGGTGAAGAGCGGAGGGCAGCATGAGCGCGCATTGGCGCCTGCATGTCCCGGGTTGCTCACCGCCTTGCGCCTCACACCACTGAAACCGGGATCTTGCCGATCTTCGACTGCCATTCGCGCGGGCCGGTCTGATGCACCGAGGTGCCATTGACATCGACTGCGACCGTGACCGGCATGTCTTTCACATCGAATTCGTAGATTGCCTCCATGCCCAGATCGGCAAACGCGACGACACGCGAGGACTTGATCGCCTTTGACACCAGATACGCAGCACCGCCAACCGCCATCAGGTAAACCGCGCGGTGCTTGCGTATGGATTCGATGGCCACCGGGCCACGCTCCGCCTTGCCGATCATGCCCAGCAAACCGGTTTGCGACAACATGGTCTCGGTGAATTTGTCCATGCGCGTGGCCGTGGTTGGCCCGGCCGGGCCGACGGCTTCGTCACGCACGGCATCGACCGGCCCAACGTAGTAAATGAAGCGGTTCTTGAAATCGACGCCCGCAGGAAGTTTTTCGCCCTTCGCCAGCAGATCCTGAATGCGTTTGTGCGCCGCGTCCCGACCGGTCAGGATTTTGCCGTTCAGCAACAGGGTTTCGCCCGGTTTCCATGCAGCAATTTCCTCCCGCGATACCTTACCCAGATCGACGCGGCGCGCTGCGGGCGAAGGCGCCCAGTGCACATCCGGCCAGCGTGAAAGATCCGGCGGATCGAGCCGCGCCGCGCCGCTGCCATCAAGGGTGAAATGCGCGTGGCGCGTAGCTGCACAATTGGGAATCATCCCCACCGGCAGCGATGCAGCATGCGTGGGATAGTCGAGAATTTTGACGTCAAGCACTGTTGTCAGGCCACCCAGGCCCTGTGCGCCGATGCCCAGCGCATTGACCTTGTCGCAGATTTCGATGCGCAGTTCTTCGATACGGTTCTTTGGCCCGCGCTGTTTGAGCGCCGCCATGTCAATCGGCTCCATCAGCGATTCCTTGGCCAGCACCATGGCTTTTTCCGCGGTGCCACCGATGCCGATTCCGAGCATGCCCGGCGGACACCAGCCGGCACCCATGGTGGGCACGGTTTTCATCACCCAGTCCACGATGCTGTCAGATGGATTGAGCATGACGAATTTCGCTTTATTCTCCGAGCCGCCGCCTTTGGCGGCGATTCTCACCTCGACCGTGTTGCCGGGCACGACCTCCGTGTGGATCACCGCCGGAGTATTGTCCTTGGTGTTTTTGCGCGCTCCCACGGGATCGGCAAGTATCGAGGCCCGCAGCTTGTTGTCCGGGTGCAGGTACGCGCGGCGCACGCCTTCATTGACCATGTCAGCGATACTCATGGTGGCGCCCTCCCAGCGCACGTCCATGCCGATGCGCAAGAACGCAACGACTATTCCCGTATCCTGGCAAATCGGGCGTTTGCCCTCGGCGCACATGCGCGAATTGGTCAGTATTTGTGCGATGGCATCGCGCGCCGCCGGCGATTGCTCGATGCGATAGGCCTCGCCCAGCGCAACAATATAGTCCATCGGATGGTAGTAGGAAATGTACTGAAGAGCATCAGCGACGCTCTCGATAAGATCGGCCTGACGGATGGTGGTCATGTTGCGAATCCCGCTGGTTTAATGCGCGGCACGCGGCGGCGTCAGAAGGCGGTCAGTATACGCCATGACCAATGCGGAAACCACGAACGTCAG
>JANNTE010000100.1:0-1009 GCA_031403365.1 Betaproteobacteria bacterium
GCACACGATCAATCGCTTTCTCGACCTGCTGCGCGACTACTTGGACCGGAATCGCGAATTCGTGGCCAATGCGGCCCACGAGCTGCGTTCGCCCTTGGCGGCCATCCAAAGCTCGGTCGAGGTCACGCTGAATTCCGATCGCTCGGTCGACGAGTATCAAGACATGCTCGGCGAGGTGGCCGATCAGTGCGGCCATTTGCGAATCCTCGTCAATCAATTGCTGTTGCTGGCGGAAACCGACGCGGCCCGCTTTCCAATGGAAGCCAGCAGCGTGAGCTTCGACCACCTGGTGCGCAAGAGCGTGGAAATGTTCGCCGGCGTCGCGGAAGAGCAAGGCGTCGAGCTGTCGGCCGAGGTGAGCGAACCGATCACGGTCGAGGGAGACGGCGGCCGGCTGCGGCAAGTGGTCAGCAACTTGATCGACAACAGCCTGAAGTTCACGCCGCGCGGCGGCCAGATACGCGTCACCCTCCGCCGCGGCCCGACCCAAGGCCAGATGGTGCTCACGGTGGCCGACACGGGCGCGGGCATCAGCTCCGAGGATCTGCCGCACGTCTTCGAGCGCTTTTATCGCGGTGACAAATCGCGTCAGCGACAGGATCTCGCCCACGGCAATGGGCTGGGACTGAGAATCTGCCAGTCGATCATCCTGGCCCACGGCGGTACGATCGGCGTCGACAGCAACCCGGGCCGGGGCGCGACGTTCACCGTCTGCCTGCCATGGTCTCCCGTCGCGGCAGCCGAGCCATTGGCGGCGCCGGGCGTCAGCCAGGCGCACTAACCGTCCGCTGCCTGCCCTTCTCTTTCCTTGTCTTCTCCGTGTCCTTTGTGTCGTTGTGGTAAGCCTTCGTTAAACGAACGACTATTGCACCACAAAGTGATTATGTAGCGGGAAGAAAAAAGGCCAGTTGCAGCTGTGTTGGTTTTTGGGAAAGTTCAAGTGTTTCGAACGAACGTTTCCCGAGCTAGCACAGGAGAACTGGCCATGGCTGAGTTTATCATGGTGGGC
>JANNTE010000101.1:0-11875 GCA_031403365.1 Betaproteobacteria bacterium
GGCTGCAACGCTGGGAGAGCGGTCCATATTTCGCCGCTTTCTCCTTACATATTCCCGATATGTGCGTCGAAATCGTCAAAATCTGTCCTCGCTCTCCCACCGTTTCGCTATCGAACACCTAAGTCCGACAGGCTCCTAGGACACAGAGAACGGAGGAGAATCATGATGCGAGCCTGCCCTTTAACACTTCGCCGGCATAGTTGCCGGTCGGCTCGCCATTCTCCAGGGTCACCGCACCGTTGACGATGGTGGCGCGAATCCCCTCTGCTTTCTGCACCAACCGCCGCGCGCCACCCGGCAGGTCGCTCTCGACTGTCGGCAGGCAGGGGCGGACGCGGCCTTCCTCGAACAGCAGCACGTCGGCCTTGCAGCCTTCCTTGATGAGGCCACGGTCTTTCAGTTCGAACGCCTGCGCGTTGTCGTGAGACAACTTTTTGATGGCCTGCTCCAGTGTGAAGGCGCCGCGCTTGTCCACCCAGTAGTGCAGCAGATGCGTTTGCAGCGATGAGCCCATTTCCTGCGCGACATGCGCGCCCGAATCGGAGAACGTCGCCAGCGTGAATTCCTGGCTGAGCATGCCCAGAATATCCTCGCGGTTCTCGTTCACGATCGGTTGCACGTAGATCTGGTTCTCATTGTCGAGCGAAAGATCGATCATGACTTCCACGGGATGTTTGCCGCGCGTTCGGGCAAGTTCTTCGACCGTCGGGTCATCCCAGTCCACACCCTTGAGCGCGTAGAGATTGCCGTAGTCCGGCTTGCGCGGATCGGTGGTCGCCGCGCCACCGCCCTGCATCTGGTTGTCCCTGGGTTTCATCGCAGCCTCGGCCGCGATCAATTCGCGGCGTTGCGCCGGGTCGCGCAGCCGCTTCTTCTGCTCCTGCAGTGGCAGAGAGCGAATGGCTTTCCAGGCCGGCAGCACGTCGAAGGGCAGATAGGATTTCAACGAGAAAATCGCATTGATCGAACGGGTCGTGCCCTGGGCGAACATGCGCCCGCCCGCCTCGTTGACCTCCTTGATCGTCTGCGCCTGGGTCTGCCAGATTACCGGCTCCTCGCCCTGCTGGGTGTTGAAGATGCCAAACATCATGGGGCGTTTGTAGGTCAGCGCCAGATGCCGCATTCGCGCGAGGAACGCCACGCTTACCGTTTGCGAAACAATTTCGGGTCCCGCCTGCAAAATTCCCGCGTCTAGTTCCGCCATAGCCGCGACGATGCGCTCGATTTCGTCCCAGCCCGCGATGCGGCTGGCGACCGGCGTGCCGTCGGGTGTCAGGTGCGTATGCGTGCGCGAGGTGGAAAACCCAACCGCTCCGGCCTTGAGCGCTTCCTGCACCAGTTGCGCCATGCGGCTGATTTCCGCGTCGGTGGCCTTATCCGTGACCGCGCGCCTGCCCATGACATACATGCGCACCGCCGAGTGCCCGATGTACATTGCGTAGTTCAGCGCCTTCGGCCGGCGCTCGACTGCGGCCATGTATTCGGGGAAGGTTTCCCAAGTCCAGTCGATGCCGGCCGCCATCGCGTCGGTCGAAATGTCTTCGACATAGGACAGGCTGTTCGCATACCACTCGCGATCCGCCGGCTTGCACGGCGCCAGCGTAAAGCCGCAGTTGCTCATCACGACGGAGGTCACGCCGTGGTAGCACGAGCAACTGCCGAGCGGGTCCCACATCACTTGCGCATCCATGTGGGTGTGCCCGTCGATGAAGCCGGGCGAGACGATCAGCCCGTCGGCATCGATGGTGCGCCGGGCTGCGTCGCTGATTCGCCCGACCCTGGTAATGCGTCCGTTCGAGATGCCGACATCGGCGACAAAGCGCTTGCCGCCCGAGCCGTCAACTACGGTGCCGCCGCGTACCAGCAGATCAAGTGTCATGGGCTCCTCCAATCGCCGCGAAGGCGTTCATCACGATCAGATCGCCGCGATGGGCTGGACTTCGACAAGGAACGGTTCACCCACGAGCCGATCGACCATCAGCAGTGTGTTGGGCGGGTACTTGCCATCCGGAAACATCTTCGGAAATTCTCGTTTGCGAAACGCCATGAACTTGGGAATGTCCTGGGAGTGAACCAGGTAAGTGGTGAACTGCACGATATTGCCCCAACCCGCGCCGGCGGATTTCAGGGCGACCTCAATGTTGCTGAACACCTGCCGGCACTGCGCATCAAAATCGTCCGCGCCGACAATGTTTCCCTCGACGTCAGTGGCGACCTGCCCGGCGATGAACAACCATTCGGATGCGTTCTTCACGCGGGCAATCTGGCAATACTGCCCCAGCGGTTTGCCAAGGCTTTCGGGGTTGGTAATGTTTATGGCTGCTGGCATGGTGTCCTCCTGGTTGGATGATGCGCACTTTGGTTTACGAGGGCGTGTTCAGTCGCAGCTCTTGCGTATGCGGGTGGAGCCGGAAAACTCGTTGCACGCAGGCTGAGCGAAAATATGCGGGCCCGGCGCGCGAATGGCGCTTTGACCGCGCAGATCGATTTCCTCGACAGCGGGATTGGAAGCACGCACCCACTGCGCCAGTGCGGCGGTGCGCGCCTCGTCGATGACAGGCCGCCACTCCAGCGGCACCGAGACCATATGACAAACGCCGAAACAGCCCGACCCCGGCACTTCCCACCGGGTGCCCTGCACCACCAGCAGCAGGTAGAGGACCTTGGCTTCCGCAGCAGACATCCCTTCGGTCAGGCTGGCTTCGAAGAACATCCGCTGCGCCTCTTCCCAGTTTTCGGTCCGTTTTTGGGTGGCGGATTCGTAGACCACCGAGGACTTGCGGTACCCGCCTTCATACGGCGGACCGCCGATATCGCGAAACAGCCGCGGCAGTCCCCTGCCGTCGAAAACTTCGCCGCGTGAAACGGTCCAGCGTTTTCCCCCGGCGTCGCGGTAAGCGAAATCTTCCACGACGCGAATCGCGGCGACAAAGGAATCCTCGACCGGTTCAAGTGCCAGATTGCCCTCAAAACCGCCGCGCTCTGCTCCCAGAGCACTCGCAAACATGAGCACCAACCCAATCGCAAGCCACGCGCTTTTCATCTTGCGTTCCTGTAGTGGCAATCTTCCGTGCGCCAAGTTTCAAAACCGGAAGAATACACGAGCAGACCGCGCCGCAGGCGGCACGCCGGGCGCTCTGGCGGAGCGTGCATTGCCCGGCCAGGCGCGGCCTTCCTTGCCGTCTGCTGCTTTGGCAAACGCCGGCGGCTTCGCGGCTTCCTTCCAGGTGCGGCCCCGATCGGTGGATCGGAAAACGGTCGGGCCAAGATGGCCGGTCTTCGCCGCCGCGAGCAGCGTGCGCCCGGCGCGCGGGTCGAGTACCAAATGATTGATGATGTGGCCGAGAAAATACGGGCCATCGGTGCGCCAGTTCCTGCGTGCCGCGTCACCGTGATAGAGCCAGGCACCCTTGCGGGTGGCGACCAGCAAGGCAACGTGGCGCGAATCATGAGCCTTGAGCGGTTTTCGGGTTGCGGGCTTCCTGAGCTTGGGTGCCATGACTTCTCCTTCCGGATCAATCGATCGGCAATCTTAATCTCCACTGCGCCGTTCGTCCCGGAGGTCTTCCAGGAATTGCCGGCAATCGGAACGAATCAAATTGAAGGGCGGCATCCACCCGCGCGAGCGTACGCAAAGCCAGACGGCTCACCTGTCTTTGATCGCCTCGACCTGAATGCGCAAAGTGACCTTGCCGGCCTCGCCCTCTCCGTAGCGGCTGAGTTTCATGCCGTATTCGGACCAGTTGACTTCGCCTTGCGCGTCGGCGCCGCAGACCTCCTGCTTGAGCATGGGATGCGGCACGCACTGAAAAAGATTAATTCTGAGTGTCAGTGGGCGTGTGACACCCATGATGGTGATCCGACCATCGACGGTACCGGGCTTCTCGCCAACGTACTTGAGAGTGCCCGTGTAGGTGGCGGTCGGGAATTTTTCGGTATGAAAGAAATCTTCGGAGCGTGCTTTCTCATCCATTGCGGCCAGACCGAAATTGATACTTGCGGTATCAATCTCCACTTCAACCGTGCCCGATTTCGCGATGCGGTCGAGAATAATCTTTCCGGAGGTCTTGTTGAATTTGCCGCGCCACACCGAGATGCCCATGTGCGAAAACTCGATGCTTGGGAAGGTGTGGGTGGGATCGATGCTGTAATGGTCCGGTGCCGCCAGGGATGGAAATGCAGCGCCGACAATGAAAAGCGCAAACAGGATCTTTCCCAGGCACATGGTATTTCCTCCAAGTTGGGGCGAGGCGGAACGCAATTCTGCCGCGCTATGACTTTCCCGCTGGCGCCGCTACTTCTGACTCCACAACAGCCTTCATGTTAGCCAGACCCTTCTCGAAATCGCCGCCGACCATTTTGTCCATGCTCATGAACAGGCTGACCGCCTTGAACATGAAGCTGTTGTCGCCGGACATGCTCCAGGTCACCGTGGTTTGACTGCCCTCGGGCTCGAATTTGAACTCCGCTGCATTGGTGGCAGCGAAGGGCTTCAGGAATTCGAGCTTGATGCGGATCAGCTCATGCGATCGACTCTCGAGAATGGTCATGCGGCCTGTGCCGACCTCATCGTTGCCGGCCCACGATGTAATGGCGCCGACGCCGGCGGGCGCGCCTTCGTAAGTCTGTTTCATGGCCGGATCGATTTTCGCCCACGGCGACCACGCCGGCCAGTTCTTGAAATCGTTGACCTGGGCAAATACCAACGGCGCGGACGCGGCAATGGTAGTACTGCGCTCAACGCGGAACGCGGCGGGCTGCATGGCGACTACAACCACGAACACGGCAATGATAACGGCGAGGGCAAGAACGATTTTCTTCAGCATGGGCGCCACTCCTTTTTGAGGATAGATCTGCCAAACCCAGACCACAGCTTATCACCGGATTACAGCCAGTCCGTTTATCGTGCGGTAGCGTGAATCAGGGCCTGGTGGTGTCGCGTATGACTTCGCCATCGATCACCCGCCCGCCGGGCGGGTGATCGCGCAGTTGCCGGCGCAGTGCGCGAGTCTTCCACCACAGATAGCCCAGCGCGACCAACGCGATTGCGGCTATCACGGCGAATATCAGCAGCGAGAGCGTGAACGCGACAACCCGCGCCGCCGCACTTGCCACCATGGCCAGGAGCTTGCCGAGCAAGCCTGACCGCGGCGCGCGTAGTCGCGGACTACCGCCCGCCGTCCCAGGATTCCGGTCGTTTGGAAACATTGTCCTCATCCATCATGGGAATATCGCGCCGATCTGATATTGAAATGTCAACCCGGGTTAGCCGCAGCACGGGAATTCCTGCCGGACGTGGCGTACTCCGCAAGGTATGAGTCGGCGGCGATCAAGCGTGTGAAAGGCAATCGCATCGGAATCAACCATAAATTGCGCCGGGCCACACTACGCCAGGACCGAAGCGTAACGCTCTGCCGTAAAACCAACCAGCAAGGTGTTCGCGTACTCGAGCACCGGGCGCTTGATCAGGCTGGGGTACTCGCCCATCAGTGCCAGCGCCTGTGCCTCGTCGAGATTCGCCTGCTGCTGCGATGACAGCTTGCGCCAGGTCGTGCCTCGGGTATTGAGCAAGACTTCCCAGCCCACCAGCTTCGCCCATGCCTTCAAAACGTCCGCGTCAATTCCCGAGGTCTTGTAGTCATGAAAGGCATAACGAACGCCGTGGCTGTCCAGCCAGGCGAAAGCTTTTTTCATGGTGTCGCAATTTCTTATTCCGTATATCGTGGTCTTGTCATGCATCGGGACCGCCGGACAAACGCGCAAGGCCTTAACTTTACACGCTGGAAGCGAATCGGAGAATGGCCGGATGCTCGCAGGCAACCTTTTGTACTATGCTCCGGTTATGAAAAGTATTCCCGACATACTGCGCGCTCTGACCGACGCCAATGTGCAATTTGTGTTGGTAGGTGGTTTGCCGTGCAATTGCACGGTTTTGTGCGAACCACGATTGACCTGGACCTGGTGCTGGCGATGGATGACGACAATCTTTCCCGATTTATCGACGTTGCCAAACAATTCAACCTTGCCCCGGTTATTCCGGTGAGTATCGAGTCGCTCAAGAACGCGTCCCAAATTGATCGTTGGCATCGCGAGAAGGCATGTTGACCTTCGCCTTGCGCGAGCCGCAGGCGGCGGGTAGTGTGCTGGATGTGTTGGTGCGCCCGGAAGTACCTTTTCAGACGCTTCACAAGGATGCCGTTGTCGCGAAATTGTTCGACCGCGACGTGAGAATCGCCTCGATCGAGAACTTGCTGATAATGAAACGCATCGCTGGCAGGCCGAAAGATCGCCTCGACATCGAGGCACTGGAAAAAATCCAGCGCGGCGAGGATCCTTATGTCTGACTCACCAAAATCCCATTCAGGAACAATCAATGCCGAGGACGCCGCAAAACGCTGGGAACAAAGCCTGTCGTTGGTGACCACATTTGCTCAGATCTGGATGTCAAATCCATTACTGGCCAAGCAGGCGGGACGCAAGGTCGAGGAATTTGTAATGCCGCTTGCCGAAGTGCAAAAGGGCCATGCAAATGACTTGCGTTGAAGCGGCGATCGGTATGCGGCTACACCCGCCACAATTCTTGGAAGGTAACAACATCCACCTATGAACGACCTCAATCATCTTCTCGAGAAAAACCGCGCCTGGGCTGAGTCTATGCGCAGCCGCGAACCGGACTTCTTCGATCAACTGGCGCGACTGCAATCGCCGGAGTACCTGTGGATTGGCTGCTCCGACAGCCGCGTTCCCGCCAATCAAATTACCGGCCTCGCGCCCGGAGAAGTTTTCGTACACCGCAATGTCGCCAACGTGGTGGTGCATGCGGATCTCAATTGTCTGTCGGTATTGCAGTTCGCCGTGGACGTGCTGAAAATCAAGCATGTCATCGTATGCGGGCACTACGGCTGCGGCGGCGTGATCGCAGCGCACGACCACCTCAAACTCGGACTGGTCGACAACTGGTTGCGTCACGTCCAGGACGTCAGCCAAAAGCACCGCGATCTGCTTGCCAGGGAAAGTGTCAGGGAAGAACGCCTCGCCCGCCTGTGCGAGTTGAACGTCATCGAGCAGGTGGTCAACGTGGCCCAGACGACCGTGGTACAGGACGCCTGGGCGCGCGGCCAGAATCTAACCGTCCACGGCTGGATCTATGGGCTCAAGGATGGTTTGATACGCGATCTGAAAATGAGCGTGGCGCAGGCGGAAAACCTGCAAGCATGCTATGAATCAGCGGTAGGTACTTCCGACCGCTAGCCGGAGTTGCGTTGCGTGCCGGCGGGCGTTCGCGTGCTGCGCGCCCGCGCTCTCACCGGCCGCAGCTATCAGAGCGTGAAGATTTTTCCGGGATTCATGATGTTCTGTGGATCAAGCGCGGTCTTGATCTGGCGCATGACACCGACCGCTTCGCCGTGTTCGGCGGTGAGGAATTTCATCTTGCCCAGACCGATTCCATGCTCGCCGGTGCAGGTGCCGTCCATCGCCAGCGCGCGCATGACCAGGCGGTCATTCAGGCGCTCGGCTTCTTCCAGTTCCCTGGGATCATTGCGATCGATCAGAAACCCGAGATGGAAATTTCCGTCGCCGACGTGACCGACCAGCGGCGCGGTCAAGAAGCTCTGCTGCAAGTCCTTCTTGGTTTCCAGAATGCAATCGGCCAGTTTCGAGATCGGCACGCAGACATCGGTTGCCCAGATTTCACAACCGGGACGCAGTGCCTTGTTGGCGTAGGTCACGTCGTGGCGCGCGGTCCACAGCGCGTTGCGCTCTTCGGTCCTGGACGCCCACTTGAATTCGCCGCCGCCGTGATCCGCGGCGATCGACTGCAGCATTTCCGCCTGCTCCTTGACGCCCGCCTCGGTGCCGTGAAATTCGACAAACAGCGTATCTTTGACCGGATAATTGAGTTTGGAAAATTTGTTCACCGCATCCATCTGCACATCATCGAGCAGTTCGATGCGCGCAACCGGAATGCCGAGCTGTATGGTCTGAATGACTGCATTGACCGCGCCTTCGATCGAATCGAAGGAACACACCGCAGCGGCCATGGCTTCCGGAATGCCGTAAAGGCGCAGGGTCACTTCGGTGATGATGCCGAGCGTGCCTTCGGAGCCGACGAACAGGCGCGTGAGGTCGTAGCCGGCCGCCGATTTGCGCGAGCGGCGCGAGGTTCGGATGATGCGACCGTCGGCGAGCACCACGGTCAGCGCCAGCACGTTCTCGCGCATGGTGCCGTAACGAACGGCGTTGGTGCCGGAGGCGCGGGTGGCGGCCATGCCGCCCAGGGAAGCGTCCGCGCCCGGATCGATCGGGAAAAACAGCCCCTGATCGCGGATGAAAGCATTTAATTCCTTGCGGGTCACCCGCGCCTGCACGGTGACGTCGAGATCTTCCGCGCTGACTCGAAGGACCTTGTTCATGTTCGCCAGATCAACGACCACGCCGCCCTGGTGCGGAATTACGTTGCCTTCAAGGGACGTGCCGGTTCCGTAAGCGATGACCGGCGTGACGTGCTGGGCACAGATGCGCACGATCTCGGCCACTTCCTCGGTAGTGTTCGGGAACACAACGGCATCCGGACGATGCGGGTGATGCCATGATTCGTCCTTGCTGTGATGATCACGCACCCCGGCGCCGGTGGAAAGACGCTCGCCAAATCGAACTCTCAGTTCGTCAATGGCAGTCTGGAATTCTCTTATCGGTAGATTCATGGTGACGCACTGTTTCAGGCAGTGAATTGATCTCGTGCAGCAATGTTACCCGAAACCCGGGGCTGCGCCATACCAATGCCCGGCCGCCGAGAACGGCTCGTTGCTTCAGTCGTTGTCGTGTTTTTTCTGCGTGGTAGGGGCCAGACCGGTGTCGGCCTGCTCTTCCTGCATCAACGGCTTGCTGACATATTCCACGATGCAGTAACTGGTGACCTCGCAGGCAAGCATGACATAACTTTGTTCGCCATCCCAGAAATACTGCTGGATTCGCTTGCGCGGACGCAAGGGTTCGCCGTAGGTGCCCTTGAGCGCTTCGAGCAGCGACTTCTGATTGCCGCCGCCGTAGGTCTGGATGACCCCGGTGCTGAAGCGACCCTTGTAAAAACGATAGGCGACCTTGAGGGCATCGACCTGATTGAGCTTCATGATGTCGCCCGCGCGCCGGTAATAAACCGCGTCGCCTTCATCGCGCAGAACGATCATTTCATTGCGGTACTGCTCAAAGGGCGCCCCCCAAGGCACTCCGCGGAAATCGGCGGGTTCATTGTCCATGGCCCGCGCTGCCGTTGAAAAACTGAGGACTGATGTCAAGACGATGATGACCAACGCACGCATGAGTGACTCCCTGTTGAATCCGATAAATTGAAATGCCTGCCTACTTGTTTACTACCCCTTCTTTCCAGTTGGCACCTTCGATGGCAAGCGTTTCCAGATATGCCCCGATTTCAAAAATCGTCTTATCGTCCAGGAACGAGAAGGACGGCATGAACTGCGCGCGATTCTGCACCTTGCGACCATTCTTGACCGTTTCGTAGTAGCGCTTGAAGCCGATGTTGAGTTTACGCAAATCCGCGCCGGTACCCATATCGCCCATGCCATCGGCGCGGCCGCCGTGACATGGCGAACAGGTGTTGCGAAACCAGCTTTTGCCAGACTTGATGGCTTTGGCATCTCCGGCAAATGGATTGATTTCAGGCAAACCTTCCTGCCCCCATGCGGCGCCCATGCAGAACAAGGCCAGGGCCAGCACGGCGGGGAAAAAGTTTACGTACTTCATGGTGTTTCCTCTGCTTTGCTCGAACCAAAAAATGGAGGCGCCACGGTCTGGCGCCTCCACTAACGCACTTCCATCAAGAAGCGATGACTTGACGCCTTACTCCAGCGTAAATCCGACCACCATGCTGCCGAACTCTGCTTTCCAGGGTTCGTCGCGTCCGAAGCCGGGCGTGCCGCCCAGCGCCTGCACAATGTACTGCTTGCCGCCGTGCGAGTAGGTCATCGGACCGGCTTTTGCCGCGACACCAAGATTCACCGAGTAGAGAACCTTGCCGCTGCTTGCATCCGCCACAGTGAAACCGCCGCCTTGTGTGGTGTAGATCGTAAGATCTCCCGCCGTGGTCAGCATGCCGCCAGCGTAACCCGGCTTGCCCTGCAGCTCATTGCGCCACACTTCCTTGCCGCTCTTGACGTTAACGGCCTTGTCGGTCTCGTTGCCAAAGGTAAACTCCTGGAACGCGCCGAAGTGGCGCACGTTGCTGATCACCTTGATTTCCTCGAAGCCGTATTTCATGCTCGATTCCGTCGCGGCGAGGTACACGTTGCCGGTCTTGGGGTTGTAGGCGCTCGGATACATGTTCACTCCGCCTAGCAGGGCGGGCCAGATTTCGACCGGATCGCCACCTTCGGTGGGCAGCGGGATCTGTCCGACCGGGCGGCCATCAGGACCGTAACCCTTGATCCACGTGATCTTGTCGATGAACTTGTCGGCCTTGATGTACTTGCCCGTCACCGCATCAAGGTGATGGATGTAGCCGGTCTTGTTGGGCTGGACAATGGTCTTCTTGCCGTCGATGTTGATGACCATGGGAGCCTGCGGAATGTCGAAGTCCCAGGGATCACCCGGAACACCCGTCCAGCGCCATGCCACCTTGCCCGAGTCGGTCTTCACCGCTACGATGCTGGCCGCGCCGAGATTGTCAAGCAAGCCGCCACCGCGGTTTTTCGGGTTCCACTCGTAGGCGTTCGCGGTGCCGGTGTAGTACATCTTGGTGCTGGCATCCCAAGAACCCACAATCCAGGGACCGGCGCCGCCGTACTCCTGAGTTCCGGGGGGCCACGAGTCGTAACCGACTTCGCCCTGGGTCGGGATCATGGGTGCGCGCCACTTTTCGTCACCCGTGTCGGCACTGACGCCGACCACATAGCCTTGCAGGCCACCGGTATCGGTCGCATTCATCGGGAGAATGATGGTGCCGCCGGGGATCGCCATCGGGCCGACGGTGGAGATGAAGCCGTTGGCGTCCGAAGATTTCGCGAAATCCTTCGGATAGGGGAATCCCTCATAAGCCTTCACCCAATTGGCTTTGCCGGTCTTCATGTTGATCGAATGCAGCTTGGTGTCGTTGGACAGGAAGTAGACGTTGTCGCCGGCGATGGCGACGCCGCGATGCTTGCCGGTAAAGAACGGCACGTTGTAGCCACCCCAGTCATCCGGCAGTTTGTGCTCGTACTTCCAGACCACCTCACCGGTGCCGCCGTCTATCGCAAACACCTTGTTGTCCTGCGGAAAAAAGACCATTCCGTCGTGGTAGCTCGGTGTCGCCTGCGCGTCCGTCTTGCCGCCGGGCGACATGATCCAGGCGAGCTTGAGCTTCTTGGCATTGCCCTTGTTGATCTGGTTGAGTGTGCTGTAGCGATGCGCCGCCAGGTTGCCGTTGCTGTGCAGCCAGGATGCGCCTGCCTCGGCAGCAAGCTGGGCATCACTCACCCCTGCCTGAACACCGCCGGTCATCCCTGCCATGGCCATGGCAAGGGCAACACCTTTCAAAGTTATCCTTGTTTTCATATCTCTCTCCTCCTCACGTGAGTTTTATCAAACAGCGCTTTTTACAACTTGCCCGGCGAAACAATTGCGCGCCGGATTATGCAAACCAACCCCGCTTTCCAGGTCGAGGAGAGTCAAGGCGACGGGAGACTGGCGAATTGGCCCCAGGAAACTCCTGACCGCATTGCATCTCATGGCCCGGCAAACACAGCCGGTCTGAATCACTGGGCTGTGGACCTGCTTACCATCTCCTCAGCCCTCCAAAAAACTGCCCGCTTTATTCAACTCATTCCACGATGCATCCAACGCCTCGGGCATAGAATTTCTTCAGCACCGCGGCCGGCCC
>JANNTE010000102.1:0-34869 GCA_031403365.1 Betaproteobacteria bacterium
GATGCCTACAATCCGATGGTGCCCGATGGCAGCAACTGGAAAGCAACCATGTTGATCGAATATCCGGATATCGAGGAGCGCCGCGTTGCGCTCGCGAAACTCATCGGCATCGAAGACCGCACCTGGGTCAGGATCGCAAACCACGCTCGCGTTTATGCCATTGCAGACGAAGACCTCGATCGCGATAACGCTGACAAGACTTCTGCGGTGCATTTTCTGCGATTCGAACTGTCCCCGGATATGAAGCAGTCGTTGAACGACGGCGCAGGTTTGTCTCTGGGCGTGGATCACCCCAATTACACGGTAACGCTGGAAAAGGCATCGGAGCCAATGGCCGCATCCCTGCTCAAGGATCTGGTCTTCTAAGGGATTACTGCGCCCGCGGCATTGCCGGTAGAATTCGCCCGACCTTCCCGGTTCGGTTTTTCCAGGACACGGCTTATCAGGGGGCGCCATGCTTGAATCCCATATGATCAGTTTGTTGGAGGATCGCCTCCAGCGAACCGGTATTCCCGTGAGCATGACGCTCTGGAACGGCACCGTCATCCGCGGGGCAACTGTCCCGCATGTGCGGCTCACCGTGAAATCGCCCGCGGCACTGATGACGCTTGCCAATCCCAGCCTGGGTGGAATTGCCAAAGCGTACGTCGAAGGTCTGATTGATTTGGACGGCGATATTCGCGAAACAATCCGGCTGGGCGAAGGGTTGGTAGCCGGCGATGCGACAACTTACGGTAGTCGTTCAGGTCACTGGAAATGGTGGCGGCACTCCCGCCCGGTCGATCGCAAGAATATCCAGCATCACTACGATGTTGGCAACGCCTTCTACGACTTGTGGCTGGACAGAAATCGCGTCTATTCGTGCGCCTACTACAAGAGTTCCGACGATACTCTCGACCAGGCCCAGGAACAGAAGCTTGACCACATTTGCCGCAAGCTTGACCTCAAAGCCGGAGATCACCTTCTGGACGTGGGCTGTGGCTGGGGAGGATTGATTGTCTGGGCCACCCGACACTACAAGGTCAAGTCGCTCGGAATTACGCTTTCGGATGAACAACACGCCTTTGCGACGGAACGCATCAAGGCCCTGGGGTTGCAGGATCAATGCGAAGTGCGGTTGCTCGATTACCGGGACCTTGATGAGAGCCAATGCTTCGACAAGATTGCCAGCATCGGCATGTTTGAGCATGTCGGCAGGCGCAATCTCGGCCACTATTTCGGGAAGATTTTCCGCCTGCTCAAACCGGGCGGCATAGTCATGAATCACGGCATTACGACCAATTCCCTGGATGACGCCGCGCTTGGCAGTGGCATCGGGGATTTTGTGGAGGAGTATGTGTTTCCTGGCGGTGAGCTGGTGCATCTGTCGCGTGTGCTGACTGAAATGTCGCGACAGGGCCTTGAGCCATGGGATGCCGAATGCCTGCGACCGCACTACGCGCGCACTTTATGGGAATGGACCGCGCGGCTGGAGGCGCGCCAGCAGGATGCGCGCCGCATCGTCGGCGAAAAACTCTACCGAACCTGGCGAATTTACATGGCAGGATCCGCGCATGCGTTCGAACGCGGCTGGATATCCATTTTTCAGATTCTCGGCACCAGGCCGTTACCGGATGGGTCCGCGCTCTACCCTCTTACGCGGGAGCATGTCTACCGATGAACAATTGTTCGAGTTTCGCGGCGGCAATCATGGCCACGGCATTTCTGGCGGGCTGCGCTGGTTCCATTGCGCCCGAAGTAAGGGGGCCGGAACGCGGCGGCAAGCGACACATCGGCAGCGGTCTGGAAGAGAAGGAGTTCAAGGAAATCGAGGTCGAGCTGCCGTCCTATCCACAGGAAACGGGCTTGCTCGAATTCAAGCTCCGGCGCAATTCTGACAACCGCTTTTACATTGACCGCGAGTCGGTTTCGATCGGCGCCGACCGCGTAGTGCGTTACAGCGCCGTGATCATGTCGCCTTCAGGCGTGCGCAACGTGAGTTACGAAGCCATACGCTGCAAGACCGGTGAAACCAAGGTCTACGCATACGGCACCGACAGCGGGGAATGGGTTCAGGCACGCAGTTCGCAATGGCGTGGAATCGAACGATCCAGCGTCGATATTCGCTTCAACTTGTTCAAGGATTACTTCTGCCGCAGCGAGGCCATTGCCGGACGCAACGCGCAGGACCTGATCGCCAATCTCAAGGGCAGTCCGTTCAACAGCACGGCCGGCCACAATTAGGCCATCGACTCAGAGCAGGACCAGATTATCCCGGTGAATGAGCTCCGGCGCGTCGATGTAACCCAGCCGTGCCTCGATTTCATGGCTTGGCGACTTGAGAATCTTGCGCGTTTCCGCCGCGTTGTAATTCACCAGTCCGCGCGCGATTTCGCGGCCATCCTCGTCCAGACAACTCACCACTTCGCCGCGCTCGAATTCGCCCGATGAATCCGTGACGCCGATTGGCAGCAGGCTCCTGCCTCCGCCCCTGAGTGCGGCTGCCGCGCCGGAATCGATGGTGAGCCGGCCGCGCACTTGCAGGTGATCCGCCAGCCATTGCTTGCGCGCGGCGAGTGTCAGCGTTTGTGCATTGAGCTGGGTGCCAATGGCTTCGCCGCCGGCAAGCCTTACCAGCACATCGGCTTCGCGCCCCGAGGCAATAATGGTCGCAGCGCCGCTGCGCGCGGCGCGCTTGGCCGCCAGCACCTTGGTCAACATGCCGCCACGGCCGATCTCGCTGCCGCTGCCCCCGGACATGCTCTCCAGCGCCGGGTCACCGGCTTGCGCCTGGCCTACCAGCTGCGCATCGCCGTGATGGCGCGGGTCTCGTGTGTACAGGCCGGACTGATCGGTCAGGATGATCAAGACATCGGCCTCGATGAGATTGGTTACCAGTGCGGCAAGCGTGTCATTGTCGCCGAAGCGGATTTCGTCGGTGGCCACCGTGTCGTTTTCGTTGATCACCGGCACGACACCGAGATCAATCAGCGTGCGCAACGTCGAGCGCGCATTGAGATAACGCTTGCGGTCGGCCAGATCTTCATGCGTGAGCAGCACTTGCGCAGTATGCAGATCGTGTTTGCGAAAACACGATTCGTAGCCCTCGACCAAACCCATCTGGCCGACCGCGGCTGCGGCCTGCAACTCGTGCAGCGCGCTCGGCCGGCGCTTCCAGCCCAGGCGTTGCATGCCTTCGGCCACCGCGCCGCTGGAAACCAGCACGACTTCCTTCCTGAGGCGGCGCAGCTCGGCGATCTGCTCCGCCCAGCGAGCCAGAGCCGCATGATCGAGTCCCTGGCCTTCGTTGGTGACCAGGCTGCTGCCGACTTTGATGACCAGGCGGCCGGCTGCCGCGACGACCGACTTCATCGCTGCTCCGTGCCCCCGGCGTCTTCCGGTCTGGGGCTTTTTTCCAGGTGCTCCATGATCGCAAAGGTGAGCGCCCTGGTTCCCTCTCCGGTGAGCGCCGATATGCGGAATGAGCGCTCGGGTTGGGACACAAGCCCGGCATACGCAGTCAGAAAATCCCGGATCTTCTGTTCCCTCTCCTCGGGCGCGATCAAGTCGATCTTGTTCAACACCAGCCAGCGCGTTTTCTGATGCAGACCCTCGTCGTACTTGCGCAATTCCTCGACAATGGCATGGGCGTCATTTGCGGGATTCGCGCTTTCATCGAACGGCGCAATGTCGACCAGATGCAGAAGCAATCGGGTTCTCTGCAGGTGGCGCAGAAACTGATGCCCAAGCCCGGCGCCTTCCGCGGCGCCCTCGATCAGTCCAGGAATGTCGGCGACGACGAAACTGCGGTTTTCGTCCACGCGGACGACACCCAGATTCGGATGCAACGTCGTAAAGGGATAGTCCGCAACCTTCGGCCGGGCTGCGGAAACGGCGCGAATGAACGTCGATTTTCCCGCGTTCGGAAGACCAAGCAGGCCGACATCGGCGAGCACCTTGAGTTCGAGCTTCAGCCGGCGGCTCTCACCGGGTGCACCGGGCGTGAATTGGCGTGGCGAACGATTGGTACTCGATTTGAAATGGATGTTGCCCAGGCCACCTTGGCCGCCTTTCGCCAGGGTGGCAGTCCGACTGTCGGCTGACAGGTCGGCGAGCACTTCGCCGGACTCGGAATCGCTGACCACCGTGCCGACCGGGAAACGCAGAACGACGTCTTCAGCCGATTTTCCGTAACAATCGGCGCCACGGCCGTTTTCGCCATTGCGCGCGCGATGAATGCGGGCATAGCGATATTCGACCAGCGTATTGATATTGCGGTCGGCTACCGCATGAATACTGCCGCCGCGACCTCCGTCACCACCGTCCGGGCCGCCGCGCGGAATGAATTTTTCGCGCCTGAAAGAGGCGCTGCCATCCCCGCCCTTGCCAGCGTGGACTTCGATGATGGATTCGTCTACAAACTTCATGATTCAATCGATTGTGCCGGGCGCAGCATGCCAGACCAGTATGCTAAAGCAGAAACAAAAAAGCCCTACCGGATCCGATAGGGCCTGTTGCCGCGAGCGGGATGCCTTAAACCGGCAGGACGCTGACCGTCTTCTTCCCGAATGGGCCCTTTACTGCGAAATTTACGCTACCAGAGATCTTGGCAAACAAGGTGTGATCCTTGCCTATGCCGACATTCTCGCCCGGATGAACCTGGGTGCCGCGCTGGCGCACGATGATGCTGCCGGCGGAAATGACCTCTCCGCCATAACGCTTGACGCCAAGCCGCTTGGACTGTGAATCACGTCCGTTTCTGGAACTTCCACCTGCCTTTTTGTGTGCCATGAGTCGGGATCCTTATGCGGAGATCGAGCCAATTTCGATCTCGGTGTAATTCTGTCGGTGCCCGCCATGGCGCTGGTAATGCTTGCGCCGACGCATCTTGAAGATGTGCACTTTGTCGTGACGGCCATGCGAGACAACCGTCGCCTGAACCGAGGCACCGGCAAGCAGCGGCGAGCCGATTGAAACTTTTTCACCATCGGCAACCAGCAGGACTTCCAGGCTGACCTGGCTACCTATGTCCGCAGGTAGCTGTTCTACCTTGATTTTTTCGCCTGATGCAACCCGGTACTGCTTGCCGCCAGTCTTGATTACCGCATACATGATGGAACCCCTCGGTGCGCTTTTCAGGAAAGCCGTGCATAGTACAAAAAAAGAATTCCTTAGTAAAGCACAATGACCAAAGGGTCTGGCGAGGCAAGCTCAGGTCGTGGCGCCATTGTCCAACGCGTAATGCCTTGACACCGGGCTATGACGGTTTCTACCATCGCGCACTTTTGCCTTTGGCAACCTTCTGAGTAAATAGCAGCTCGTGGTTCCTGAAATCATCAATAACCTGATCGCCGACGACATGAAGAAGGTCGATGTCGTCATCCGCGAGCGCTTGAGCTCCGAGGTGGAGTTGATTCGTCAGGTGTCCGACTACATCATCGGCAGCGGCGGCAAGCGGCTGCGGCCCGCGCTGGTCATCCTGTCGGCCGGAGCCAGCGGCTATACCGGACTGCGCCACCACGATCTGGCTGCCGTTGTCGAAATTATTCACACGGCAACGCTGCTGCACGATGACGTAGTGGATGATTCGAGCATGCGGCGCGGGCGCACAACCGCGAATTCGGCCTTTGGCAACGCCACTGCCGTGCTGGTGGGGGACTTCCTGTACTCCCGCGCGTTCCAGATGATGGTCGGCGTGAAGAACATGCGGGTGATGGAAGTGCTGGCCGATGCAACCAACTCCATCGCTGAAGGCGAGGTCATGCAGCTCATGCATATCCACAACGCGGATGTCAATGAGCAGGACTACCTGCGCGTCATCCGATCGAAGACGGCAAAGCTCTTCGAAGCGGCCGGACGGCTCGGCGCCATCCTTGGTGGCGTTCCCAAAGCTCAGGAAGACGGTCTGGCGAATTACGGCATGCATTTGGGAACGGCGTTTCAATTAATTGATGACATCCTCGATTACTCGGGAGATCTGGCCGAGACCGGCAAGAACCTCGGCGATGATCTCGCAGAGGGAAAGACCACGCTCCCCATCATTTACGCGATGCGCAAAGGTAACGCGGAACAAGGGGCGGTCATTCGCAGCGCTCTGGTTGGCGGAGGCCTGAGCAACTTCGAACCGGTGCTGAAAACGATCCACGAAACCGGATCGCTTGAATACACAAGAGTCCAGGCCGAAGCCTCGGTTCACGAGGCGCGTAACGCGATCGCGGTGCTGCCTGATTCAAAATACAAGGATAGTTTGTTAGAATTGGCTACCTTTGCGGTGACCCGCAACTACTGAAACTCACCGTCGGGGTGTAGCTCAGCCTGGTAGAGTACTGCGTTCGGGACGCAGGAGTCGGAGGTTCGAATCCTCTCACCCCGACCAATTCATACACCTACGCGCTGCGGGGTTCCCATGGCAAAATTCCTCCTCGTCATCGCTGCGTTGATCGTTGTTTACCTGCTGTTGCGCAGGCAAGCCGGCAAACGGGGCAACGCGACGCCACCAAGTGACGCATCGACACCGGCCGGGGAAGAGAACATGGTTCGATGTCGTGTGTGCGGCGTGCATTTGCCATTAAGCGAGGCCGTTACGGCCCGGGGTGACTTCTTTTGCAGCAAGGAACATCTTCAGCTGGCTGACCGGGAACGCGGAAGCCGGTAGTCGCCGTTGCCCCGCAGTTCGATGAACAGCGCACCTTCGCCGGAACAAAATCCAGCCGTAGAGCGCCCGCAGTACGGCGTTGCCTTCTGGCGCTCGCTGCTTTATTTCAACGTTTATCGACTTGCGGCCGCGATATTTCTGCTTGTGGCGGCTTTGTTGCTGGGCAACCATATCCCGTTCGGTTCGGCCAGCCGCGCGACCTATTTTTATGCCAGCACGGGCTATATTCTCTTTGCCCTGGTGGCATTTGCCGGAATCCTTCTGCGCAGACCTTATTTCGCGCTCCAACTGACGGTGCATATTTGCACCGATATCGGGTTCCTGACCGTGCTGATGCATGCAAGCGGCGGCATCAGCAGCGGGCTGGGATTGCTCCTGCTGGTGTCGCTTGCGGCAGTTGGACTCATCAGCCAGGGCAGATTGACACTGTTCTTCGCGGCTTTGGCGACTATGGCAGTTCTTGGCGAGCAAAGTTATCAAGTGGTATTCCTGAATGCTGCCACGGCGCAGTTTGCCCAGGCAGGACTGCTCAGCATCGGGTTCTTTGCCACGGGCTGGCTGGCGCACTCGCTCGCGCGGCGCGCGGTGGCAATCGAGGCCATCGTCGTCCAGCGTGAAGTCGATCTCGCCAACATGGCGCAGGTGAATCAACTGGTGATTCAGGATATGCAGGATGGCGTGCTGGTTGTCGATGAACGCGGCGTGATACGCCAGATCAACGGCCAGGCGGAAGCGATGTTCGGCCCGCCGGACCGTTCGCAGCGGGATGTCCTGCTTCAGGACTACGCCCCCGCGCTCGCGGCGCGTCTCGCACTTTGGCGGAGCGATCCCGGGATGACCGGCCAACCGCTGGGTACCGTGGAAAACAGCAGACCCATTGCAACCCGATTCGTCCAGGCCGGAATCAACCGAAGCGTCGGCGTTGTAATTTTTCTCGAAGACCTGACGCGCATCCAGCAGCAAGCCCAGCAGCTCAAGCTTGCGTCGCTGGGTCGGCTTACCGCAAACATTGCGCACGAGATCCGAAATCCCCTGTCCGCGATCAACCATGCGACGGAGCTGCTGCTCGAGGAATCGGCGTTGCGCAGTACTTCCCACGCGCGCATGCTCCAGATTATTCACGACAACACCCAAAGGCTTGATCGAATGGTCCAGGACGTTCTCAAGCTCAATCGGCGCGATCGCGCGGTGCGCGAGAATTTCGATCTGGGGGACTACCTCGAGACTTTCGCCGCCCAGTTTTGCGAAATCGAGAAGATTCCGGCGACCACCATTCGTATGGAGAAAAGATTCAAGGCAACCGTGTCTTTTGATCGAAGTCACCTGAATCAGGTGATGTGGAACCTGTGCCGCAACGCTTTGCGCTACTGCCAGAAGAAGCCCGGCAGCATTTCCGTGAGCGTGCAATCGGGTCTGCGGCCCGGTACGGTAGAATTACGTGTCATGGATGACGGCATGGGTGTTGCGGAATCGCTGCGAGCACACCTGTTTGAACCGTTTTTCACGACCGCGTCCAGCGGAACCGGGCTTGGCCTGTATATAGCGAGGGAAATTTGTGACGCTAACGTTGCCACCCTCGAATATGTGGAACGCTCTGCTGGCGCGCAGTTCAGCCTGGTCTGCAAAGGAGTGGTGTCGTGAAACGCAAGGATCAGCAGGCGGGATCTGCCTCTCGTTCGGTGCTTATCGTCGACGATGAAGATGACATTCTCGAGCTCATCGAGTTGACCTTGTTGCGCATGGGACTCGATGTCGAACGTGCGTCAACTGTCAAGGACGCAAGAGAAAAAGTGCAGACAGGAAAATTCGACCTGTGTCTGACCGACATGAGGTTGCCAGACGGAGAAGGGCTGGAATTGGTGCAATTCATCTCCGATAATTTGTCAGACCTGCCGGTCGCAGTCATCACGGCGCACGGCAATACCGAAAATGCAGTGGCGGCGCTGAAGGCGGGCGCATTCGACTATCTGGCCAAGCCGGTCTCGCTCGAACAATTGCGCACGCTGGTGAAGTCGGCGCTTTCGCTGCCCCAGGCTTCTCCCGGAAAGTCCGCTGACGATCAGGAAATGCTCGGGGACTCCGCGGCGATCGAGCAAGTGCGCGAAATCGTCGAAAAACTCGCTCGCAGCGAGGCCCCCGTGCACATCACCGGTGAGTCCGGCAGCGGCAAGGAACTCGCCGCCCGCCTGATTCACAAGAAAGGTGCGCGCCGAAGCCAGCCCTTCGTGCCCGTCAACTGCGGCGCGATCCCCGACAATTTGATGGAATCGGAGTTTTTTGGTTATCGCAAAGGGGCCTTCACCGGTGCGGACAGCGATCGAGACGGCTTCTTCCAGGCGGCGCACGGCGGCACGCTTTTTCTGGACGAGGTGGCAGACTTGCCGTTGCCGATGCAGGTCAAGCTGTTGCGCGCAATCCAGGAAAAGAAGGTGCGAAAAGTCGGCGCGACCCAGGAGGACCCGGTTGACGTGCGCATAATCAGCGCGACGCACCAGAAGCTCGGTGAACGTGTTGAAAGCGGAAAATTCCGCCATGATCTTTACTACCGGCTCAACGTGATCGAGCTGCGCATGCCGGCGTTGCGCGAGATGCGCGAGGATATTCCCAAGTTCGTGGACGCTTTGCTCAACAAGCTGGCGCGAAACGCCGGCTCCAGAAAGCCCGAGGTGGACCCCGAGGCGCTTGAGGAACTCAAGCGCTACGATTTTCCCGGAAACGTGCGCGAACTGGAGAACGTGCTGGAACGGGCCATGGCCTTGTGTAGCGACAGCAAGGTTACAGTCGAGAATTTGCAGCTTACGCCTGGAAGTATGGAAAGCACACACGGGCAACCGGCACTCACAGGTACTGAAAACAAGGCGCCCCTGCAGGACTATCTTGATCGCATCGAGAAGGATGCCATTCTGGAGGCATTGGAAAAAACGCGCTACAACCGCACCGCCGCCGCGAAACTGCTGGGCATTACTTTTCGCTCGATGCGCTATCGGATGGAGCGATTGAACCTGAATTGAAACAGGCCAGGAAGATCAGATATCGCGATCTGATTCCGGGCCGTCTTTCGTGATTCTTTTGGGTACCGGGATGGGGTCGAAAGCGGCATGGAATCTGGATGCAACCGGACTACTGGACAGCGCCAGGTATATTGCGTCCCCGAACTGCGATGACCGGCCGAACGATGTAGCCATAGCACTGCTGGTAATCCATAACATCAGCCTGCCGCCGGGCCAGTTCGATGGCTCCGGCATCGTGGACCTGTTTACCAACCGGCTTGATCCGAACGCTCATCCCTATTTTCGGCAAATTGCCGACATCAGGGTCTCCAGCCACTTTCTTATCCGCCGGGACGGTGAATTGTTGCAGTTCGTGCCCTGCGGCCGTCGTGCCTGGCATGCAGGCCAATCCGAATGGCGCGGTCGCGGCCGCTGCAATGATTTCTCGATTGGCATAGAACTCGAGGGTACCGACGACCGGCCGTTTGCCGATGCTCAGTACGAAATGCTTTCCCGGCTGGCCGCCATGCTTCTCGCCCGCTATCCCATCTGCGAAGTTGCCGGCCATTCGGACATTGCCATCCCGGCCGGACGCAAGACCGACCCCGGACCGCATTTCAACTGGCCGCGCTTTCGCCAAATGACCGGCGACCAGACATCAATTCCATCCGCACTGGGCTGGCCGCAGGACGGACTGGACAACTAGCACCGGCGAATCTGGCGCAGGAAATCTTGCGGGCAGCCGGCGATCCCGGCAGACGACGGGTTTCGTTTTTACGACGCCAGTAACTTGCAGTTCGGCAAACGCGAGCCCGCCAGTGGCGCCCGGCGGGCTAATTTTTCGCCCGCGCCGTACCGGCGCGCGCTTTCCGGTTGGTTTGGTTCATGCCTGTGACGGCCCATCCCTGCGCTCAAGTTTCCTGTTCGGCAATTGCCGCAGGCCCGAATCATGCGACGCCGGGCGATGTCCTGGCTCGTCGATGAATCAAGGCAAAGCCGGGCATCGCGAAATCGCGCTTCACGTAGAAACCGCGGCAGCGAATTCTACAGTCTGAATGTAAAAATTTCTTGACAGCGTTTCCAAGACTACTAGAATTAGTCGATAAACAGCTACACAAGCACAATATATAGTGGTTTAGTAATGTTGTGATTCAGGGGACGAAACAGACTTAATCCGGCGCTCGTGTTGCCATTGAGCGACAAAACCAAAATCAATTGGAGAAGAAATGCAACTAGGCGGCAATCTGACAACATCCGGCGCAGCCGCTGGTTATTCTGTGCAGGAAAGCGTTTCTGGGCGCGAGAAGCAGGGCTACGCGCAGTACAAAGTCATCCGGCGCAATGGTGCCGTAGTCGCTTTCGAGCCAGGCAAGATTGCCGTGGCGGTGACCAAGGCCTTCCTCGCCGTTAACGGCGGTCAGGGCGCAGCGTCAGCGCGTGTGCGCGAGTTGGTCGAAACGTTGACCGAGGCCGTTGTCGGCGCGCTGATGCGTCGCCAGCCCAACGGCGGCACATTCCATATCGAGGACATCCAAGACCAGGTCGAGCTTTCGCTGATGCGTTCCGGCGAGCACGAAGTGGCCAGGGCTTATGTCCTGTATCGCGAAGATCGCGCCAGAGAGCGAGCCAGCAATCGCGAGGCGCATGCGGCCACGAGTTCGATTCCGAGCATTAATGTAGTTGACGCCGGGCAGACTCGACCGCTCGAATTGGAGCGGCTCAGCACGCTTATCAAGGATTCCTGCGAGGGCCTGGGCCAGGCGGTCGATGCGGGGCTGATTCTGCAGATGACGCTGAAGGACTTGTACGATGGCGTGCCGATGGACGAGGTGCGCAAGTGCACCATCCTGGCCGCCCGCTCCCTGATCGAGAAGGATCCGGCGTACAGCTATGTCACTGCCCGCCTGCTACTTAATAGTGTGCGATTCGAGGTGCTGGGTGAGGAAGTGACCCAGGCCGGCATGCATACCCGCTATAGCGAGTATTTTCCGAATTTCATCAAGACCGGCATCGATGCCGGCCGTCTCGACGAACGCATGGGCCGGTTCGATCTTCGCGCGCTGGGCGCGGCGCTGGATGCGAACCGCGACATGAAGTTCGGCTATTTGGGGCTGCAGACGCTCTATGACCGCTACTTCCTGCACATCAGCGATCGGCGCATTGAACTGCCCCAGGCCTTTTTCATGCGTGTGGCGATGGGGCTCGCGCTGAAGGAGGTGGAGAAGGAAGCCCGCGCCATCGAGTTCTACAATGTGCTGTCGAGTTTCGATTTCATGTCCTCGACGCCAACACTGTTTAATGCCGGCACCCAGCGTTCCCAGCTTTCAAGCTGCTACCTGACGACGGTGTCTGACGACCTGGAAGGCATCTACGACGCCATCAAGGAGAACGCCTTGTTGTCCAAATTTGCCGGCGGGCTCGGCAATGACTGGACTCCAGTGCGGGCATTGGGATCCCACATCAAGGGGACCAACGGCAAATCACAAGGGGTCGTGCCCTTCCTCAAGGTGGTGAACGACACCGCAGTGGCGGTCAACCAGGGGGGCAAGCGCAAAGGCGCGGTCTGCTCGTATCTGGAAACCTGGCACCTGGACATCGAGGAATTTCTCGAACTGCGCAAGAACACCGGTGATGACCGCCGGCGAACCCACGATATGAACACGGCCAACTGGATTCCGGACCTGTTCATGAAACGGGTAATGGAGGCCGGGGAATGGACCTTGTTTTCTCCGGCCGACGCACCGGATCTGCATGACAAAGTCGGAAAAGCGTTCGAGGCTGCCTACGTGGAGTACGAGCGCAAGACCCGAACCGGGGAGTTGGCCTTGTTCAAGCGCGTGCCGGCCCTGACCATCTGGCGCAAGATGTTGACCATGCTGTTCGAGACCGGGCATCCCTGGATCACATTCAAGGATCCCTGCAATATCCGCAGCCCGCAGCAGCACGTCGGCATGGTTCACAGCTCAAATCTCTGTACCGAAATCACCCTTAACACTTCGGACAGCGAAATTGCCGTCTGCAACCTGGGTTCGGTGAATCTGGTGGCCCATATCGTGGATGGCAAGCTTGACCAGGCGAAGCTGAAAAGTACCGTCTCGACCGCCATGCGCATGCTCGACAACGTGATCGACATCAATTATTACGCGGTCGACAAGGCGCGCAACGCCAACTTCAAACACCGCCCGGTCGGGCTCGGAATCATGGGATTTCAGGATTGTCTGCATGACATGCGGGTTGCCTACGGTTCAAAGGAAGCCATGGAGTTTGCGGATCGTTCTATGGAGGCCGTGGCCTACTACGCGTACTGGGCTTCGACCGAATTGGCTGAAGAGCGGGGTCGTTATTCGACTTACGAGGGTTCGCTCTGGTCCAAAGGCATATTGCCGCAGGATTCGATCAAGCTGCTCGCCGAGGAGCGCGGGGGCTATGTCGAAGTCGATGGCTCATCCGCCTTGAACTGGGAGCCGCTGCGTGAGCGTATCCGCGGATACGGCATGCGCAATTCCAATTGCCTGGCAATCGCGCCTACGGCAACGATCGCCAATATTGTCGGTGTCTCGGCTTCGATCGAGCCGACTTATCAGAACCTGTACGTGAAGTCCAACCTGTCGGGCGAATTCACGGTGACCAACGAGTATCTGGTTCGCGACCTCAAGAAGCTCAATATGTGGGACGAGGTCATGATTGCGGATCTCAAGTATTTCGATGGCAGCCTGGCCAAGATCGACCGCATTCCGCAACATGTCCGCAGTCTCTATGCCACAGCCTTCGAGGTCGATACCGCGTGGGTGGTGGAAGCCGGATCACGACGGCAAAAATGGATCGATCAGGCGCAGTCACTCAATATATATATGGCGGGGGCTTCCGGTAAGAAACTGGACGACACCTACAAACTGGCCTGGAAAAGCGGTCTCAAGACGACTTACTACCTGCGTACGCTTGGCGCGACGTCGACTGAAAAGTCCACCGGGCGTGGCGGTCAATTGAACGCCGTGCCCACTGATGGCGGCGCGCAGGCATTGGGTGCGGCGGCGGCGCCGGATGAGGAAACCAAGTTTTGCCGTATCGATGATCCGGATTGCGAGGCTTGCCAGTAATGGCCGGGACGGTGCGCGAGGCCCGACTGTGAGAATGGGGCGCCGGATCGGCGCGACAGCCAGGCGACGTCTGACATTCCGGCTGAGACGCGTACGCGAAGAAATCATGCGGCCCGCCTATGTGGCGCGGCCGATGTGGAAGGGTTGAGGATTTTTTGATGCGGCAGACAGATGAGACTTCTGTTTTGTCGCGGCCTGAGCATAAAAAGGGGTCGCATTGCGGCCGAATATCAAAGAAGTAATTGACTTTCCACCGATAACATTTATAAAGGAACCTATCGATGTTGCAATTTGAAGATTACATATCCAGTACCGGAGGCGCAGGCCTGCAGCCGGTCATGAAAATCCCGCCCGAGCGCATGCTTGCGGCCGGGCAGGCACTGTCTACGGATGCATCGGCGCGTCGTGTGCGTGTCGAGGACAAGCGCATCATCAACGGACAGGCGGACGTCAATCAGTTGGTTCCGTTCAAGTACAAGTGGGCCTGGGACAAGTACCTTGCCGGCTGCGCGAACCACTGGATGCCCCAGGAAATCAACATGAGCCGGGACATCGCGACCTGGAAAGACCCGAACGGTCTGACCGAGGATGAGCGTCTCGTGGTCAAGCGCAATCTGGGGTTCTTCGTCACGGCTGACAGTCTGGCCGCGAACAACATCGTTCTTGGAACCTACCGGCACATTACCGCCCCCGAGTGCCGGCAGTATCTGCTGCGGCAGGCATTCGAAGAGGCGATCCATACGCACGCTTACCAGTACATCGTGGAAAGCCTGGGCCTGGACGAAGGCGAGATCTTCAATGCCTACCACGAAGTCTCCAGCATCCGGGACAAAGACGAATTCCTGATCCCGTTTATCGAGACTCTTACCAACCCGGAGTTCCGCACCGGCACGCCGGAAACCGACCAGCAGCTCCTGAAGAGCCTGATCGTGTTTGCCTGCATCATGGAAGGCCTGTTCTTCTATGTCGGGTTTGCCCAGATTCTGGCGCTTGGCCGCCAGAACAAGATGACAGGCGCGGCCGAACAGTATCAGTACATCCTGCGCGATGAGTCCATGCACTGCAATTTCGGCATCGACCTGATCAACCAGATCAAGATGGAGAACCCGCACCTGTGGACGCCGGAGTTTCGCGAAGAAATCCGTGGCCTGATCCATAAAGGTGTCGAGCTCGAGTACCGTTATGCGGAAGACACCATGCCGCGCGGCGTGCTTGGTCTGAACGCGCCGATATTCAAGGAATACCTGCGTTACGTGGCTAATCGCCGCGCGCAACAGATCGGCATTGACCCGCTCTTTCCAGGTGCAAACAACCCATTTCCATGGATGTCGGAAATGGTGGATCTGAAGAAAGAGAAAAATTTCTTTGAAACCCGTGTGATCGAGTATCAGACCGGCGGAGCCCTGAATTGGGACTAGTCCGCCAGGGACGGAAAGGCATTCGCAACACTAGCGTCGACATTGATCGTGCAGCATGGGCGACGCACTTGACAGGCTGAATGGGTAAACCGGACAAAACTGAAATCTCTTCATTACGAGACGCGTGCCGACCTGCAACAGGTCGAAACGCCAGGCTGGGAGCATTGAGCTTTCTGCTTCGAAGTCCCCTTTCTATTCGTCCATTTTCATGGACTGCGGCCGGGCATGCAGTTGCCCGGCTTCCCGGCTGTTCCTCCAAGAATCGCGCCGTGCACCCGTCCGGGTACATGGCCAACAGAACTTCCAATGACTGGAATCGCGGCCTGTACGGAGCGGGATCTGCCGTTGGCGGTCGGTACCCGGGGAATCCTTCCTCGAAGTGCCGGTAGTACTTTTCGTTTAACTTTCATTAGGAGAAACTGAAATGGCAGCAAAGAAAAAAGCAGCAAAGAAGCCGGCTAAGAAGGCAGTAGCCAAGAAAAAGCCCGCCAAGAAAGCGGCGGCGAAGAAGCCTGCGAAAAAAGTAGCCAAGAAGGCTGCGAAGAAGCCGGCGAAGAAGGCGGCGAAGAAGCCGGCCAAGAAAGCGGCGAAGAAGCCGGCCAAGAAAGCAGCCAAGAAGGCAGCGAAGAAGCCGGCCAAGAAAGCGGCGAAGAAGCCTGCCAAGAAAGCGGCCAAGAAGGCAGCTAAGAAGCCCGCCAAGAAGAAGGCGAAGAAGGCTGCGAAGAAGAAGCCTGCTGCGAAAGCCACTTCCATGGCCGCACCGGCAGCTCCGAAGCCCGTTTCCGCACCGGCGGCATGGCCGTTTCCGGTAGCCGGCAACCGGCCTAACTAAGCTTCCCATATGCTCGCGGGCAAACTGCATCCGCGACGGATACCAGGCACTGAGCCGCGAGCTTTGGGACTTAGAGTACGGACTGCACCTGCACCGGTGCGCTGCAATCAATAGTCGCAGGACAAGCCACCGCCCTAGAGCGGCGGAACGCCGAACGAATAATCGACTCAGTTACCTGCTGCCGAAGCACCGGTAGAGCCATCAATGAAAGCGCCCAGTCGAAAAACCGGACTGCTCTGCCTGCTGATTTTCACTATTGCCCTGCTCGGCGTATTCGTGCCGATGGGCCAGGTGCCCTATGTTGGTGCCGGGCTCGCCTTGGTCAATCAATACCACGAGTGGTTGTTCATTGCCGGCTACGCCTTGCTGCTTCTTGCGGTCTACGTTCTCTAGCCAGGCAAGGTGGATAGAAAAAAAGTCAGCTCCAGCTCGATCCGCTCGATAGGGTATGACGAGCGCAATCGCCTCCTCGAAATTGAATTCAACGACGGCAGGATCGTTCAATACTCCGGCGTTTCAGCCGAAAATCATCGGCGCCTCGTGAGTGCCCCATCGATAGTCAGCTATTTCCGCGACAACATCGAAGAGGCCTTCACCGCGAAGCGCGTGAAGGGGTAGCTGGCCTGGTGCCGACCACGCCAAGCCTACTGGCTCAACTCCCGCGCAACGCGAATGCCCACCTGATAGCTGCGAAGTCCGCCATCTTGCGTATGTCGGTAGGCTGAGCGCACGGTCTGGAAGCCGTCAATCCAGCCGCCTCCGCGGACGATGCGTTTTTCGCAATCGGCATCGTTCCAGGCCGAACCATCAGTCGGCGCCCCCGCGTAGCCGGGACGAAAACAATCTTCGACCCACTCGCGCACGTTGCCCGACATGTCATGCAGTCCGAAGGCATTGGGTTTGTACTTCCCGGTCGGCCCGGTTTCCGGATAACCGTCATCGCAAGGGTGATTTGACCACACATACATCGGATGGGCGGCGCGGCTGTTCTGGTCGTGCACGTTGGCGTACTGGCAGGAACGCGGGGAACCTTCGCTGCCTTCGGAAACGCCCCAGTACCAGGGCGTCGTCGTGCCGGCACGGGCGGCGTACTCCCATTCGGACTCCGAGAGCAGGCGATATTTAGCCCCGGTCTTCTGAGATAGCCAGGCGGTGTAAATGTGAGCATCGTCATAATTCACGTTGATCGCAGGCCGGTCGCCGCGGCCCAAATCATCGTCGCCGGCTATCGGGCACCTGCCTTCGGCAGTACAGGCATCCCACTGATCGAATGTGACTTCAAGCTTGCTCACGGCCAGGGGTTTCGAAATCTTCACTTTGTGCTGTGGTTTTTCGTCCGTCTGGCCGCTTTCCTCGAGCGGCGAACCCATGATGAACTCACCGGAAGGGATGACGACCATTTCCGGGCAGGTAGGACAATCCTTGAAGTTCGAGCCGGGTGCCTGGGCGTTGGCCGCGCTGGCGAAAGTCAGCAGGGCCAATGTGAACAGGGTTTTCGCTTTCATTGTTGAATGTGATCAATAGTGTGAGTGGAAGAACGACGTTAACCACAAAAACAGATTCCGATTTGACCTGGATCAATTCCGCGCGCGCATTTTATCGCGCCGTAGAGGACTCAGCACTCCGGCTCTCCCGCAGCAGGATGCGGATCGGGATCGAAGCCGAATTTCTGCGCGACTTCGCGGGCCTGGATGCGGCCTATCGGCACGCGGCTGCCGGCATAGTCGACGTACACTCCGGTCACGTGCCGGCGTGCTTGCGCGTCGAATGCGCGCGCCAGAACATAGTCCGCGACCGGTCTGCCCTGACTATCCGCAAGCAAAGTTGAAGCGGCTGTCAGGTCGCGATCATTCACAACCCCCACACCCGCCGACCAGCGCAGCAGCAGCGAGCCGGTTTCATCGATCCATGCGCCGGAGATTCTTGCGATTCGTTGCCCGTTGTGCGCCAGCAAATCGGTGGACGCATCGCTGGCCGTGCTTACGACGAAAGGCGTGTAATCGAGCGTCACGAACACCCGTTGCGGGCCATTCTGGAAAAACCAGCGGCCGCGCTCATCCATGGCGTAGTTGCGGCCGATAAAGTCGGTAACGCCGGTGTTGGCGATGCGTTCGTCCTTGATCAGCCAATTCCCGCGGCGATCCAGCCGCAGCCAGCCGTAGACATTGGGAACAGCCGGCCATTTGGCCATGGCACGAATTACGGCTTCATCCACGAGCGGTACTCCGAATTGGTGGCCCATAGCCGGATGCTCCTGCAAACGGGCCTGTTGCGACTGGGCCCCGGCCGCGAGCAGGTCCGGCGGGGGCACGGCTCGGATTTACGAAGGCTGCTTGAGCAAGATCAAGGTCGCTCAGATGATCTGCCCCCAAAATTTAAAGCTGGCGTATCCGATCCGGAGGACCATAAATGAGTTTTCGTCCACTGAGTGTTGCCCTGTTGCTGCTGTTGCCGCTGGCATCTCCCGCTGCCGATCCCGCCGATGGCGAGCTGATCTTCAAGGCCAAATGCCAGACCTGTCATGCGCTTGCCAATGTGCAGGGCCTGCTCAGGCCCAAGCCGCCGGAGCAGCGTCCGGCGCATCTGACCGTTTTCCTCAAAACCCATCCAGCAAAACTCACCGACACCGAGAAAGAGGAAGTAATCAGCTTCTTGTCGCGCCCCGGGAAATAATCCGGGCGCCGGCCGGCGCAACCGGGGGCGCCAGTGCCTGCTGATCGAGATTTCGCCGCCATACCGTTCGCACGGGCGCCGTTACGGCTCGCGCGAGCGCTGTGATGACTTGCGCTATGCCTTCGCGTGAATTTTCGCGGCGAGAGCAAGTTTGTTCCTGATTACCGCCAACAGCCGGTCGACGTTCGCATGCTTGCCCGGGTTGTTCTCGGCGTCCTTCGTGTGTTCGGCGTAGAGCAGAAGTCCTTCGGTCGCGGCGGTGGCGTCAATCGCGCCATATTTCCTGACGAGGTGATGGTAAAGCGCGAGCGAACCGGTCTGGCCCGGCTTGTTCTCGATTGTCGCGACGAACTTGCCTTCTTTATCGAACAGCTCCAGCTTTTCGATGTTCGCTATGCCGGGAAGCTGTTTCAGGTTTTCCGCAAACGCCATCATTTCTCCTGTTTTCCAAGCCAGGCACCATTAAACTCAAGGACGGGCGCCCAGAAAAACCAGGAACCCGGTAAGCCCGGCTTTCGGTACCATTATGCCCAAACCTAAGATCAACAAGCGGGGACAAAATCCAGTGACTCACTACTACTTTATGGCGCGCGCTGCCGCATGAGCATTTTGCTCGGCTGCGTTGCCGATGATTTCACCGGTGCCACCGATCTGGCCAACACGCTGGTCAAGGCCGGCATGCGCACCGTGCAGTTGCTTGGGCTTCCGCGCCAGGGCCTGAGCGTACCCGAAGCCGATTGCATCATCGTCGCGCTCAAGTCGCGCAGCAATCCGGCTTCCGAAGCGGTCGCCCAGTCGCTCGCAGCGCTCGACTGGTTGCGCCGACAGGGTGCGCGGCAACTCTACTTCAAGTACTGCTCGACTTTCGATTCCACTGACCGGGGCAATATCGGGCCGGTGGCGGATGCGATGCTGGATGCGATTGGCGCCGACTTTACCGTATTCAACCCGGCCTTCCCGACCAACAAGCGCACGGTCTATAAAGGTTACCTCTTTGTTGGTGACGAACTGCTGTCGGAATCGGGCATGCGCCACCACCCGTTGACACCGATGACCGATCCGTCGCTGTTGCGCGTGCTTCAACGCCAGACCCGAAACAAAGTCGGACTGGTGCAATACTCGACGATCGTCAAAGGCGCGCAGGCGGTACGCGTCGCGTTCGACGATCTGCGAAGCCAGGGCATACGCTACGCCGTGCTCGACTCCAGTACCGATGAGCACTTGCTGACACTCGGCGAGGCCTGCGCCGACATGAAACTAGTCACCGGCGGCTCCGGCATGGCGATGGGGCTGCCGGCGAATTTCATCCGCCAGGGGCTCATGAAGAACGGCCAGCAGGCGACTCTGCCACATGTGACCGGCCCGGCGGCGGTTCTTGCCGGCTCCTGTTCGCTGGCTACCCAGGGCCAGGTTGCGCTGATGAAGAAGGATCACGAAGCCTACGAACTGGATCCATTGGCGATTGCCTCCGGTCGCGACGTTGCGCAGCATGCGCTTGATTGGGCCCGGCAGCGGCTCTCGGAAAAGCCGATCCTGATTTACTCCACCGCCACCCCGGAACAGGTGAAATCCGTGCAGGACAGACTCGGCCGCGAACATGCCGGCACCATGGTCGAGGAATCCTTCGGAAAAATCGCGAAAGGACTGGTCGCGACGGGTGTGCGCCGCCTGCTGGTCGCCGGCGGCGAGACGTCCGGCGCTGTGGTTGGCGCGCTCGGCGTGGAGGGGCTGGCGATCGGGCCGGAAATAGACCCGGGCGTGCCATGGACGTTCTCAATTGGGGAGCCATCGCTGGCGCTGGCGCTCAAGTCCGGCAACTTCGGCACTCCGGATTTCTTTACCAAGGCATTCAAAGTTCAGCCTTGAGACAATTCTTCACCGCAGAGCAGCGGAGGCGCGGAGAAAAGCGACGCAAGGAAAAGCATTTCTTGCATTCCTCTGCATTTGCTCTGTGCCTTTGCGCCTCTGCGGCTCAAGTCTTGAATTAGACAACAATGAACGAAACCAAACTGCGCGAAGAAATCTGCCTGCTCGGCAAATCCATGTACGACCGCGGCCTCACGCCCGGCAGCTCGGGCAATATCAGTGCGCGCGTGGACGACGGCTGGCTGATGACGCCGACCAACTCCTGTCTCGGACGGCTCGATCCGGCAACGCTGTCGAAGGTGGACGACAAGGGAAAGCTGCTCTCCGGCGCCAAACAGACCAAGGAATCCTTCCTGCACCTGTCGGTTTATGGGGAGCGCCCGTCCGCGGGCGCGATCGTGCATCTGCATTCGACGCATTCGGTCGCCGTATCCTGCCTTGCCGACATCGATCCGCATCTGCCGATTCCGCCGATCACCGCGTACTACGTGATGAAGATCGGCAACCTGGTGTTGTTGCCCTACTATGCACCGGGCGACATGACGCTGGCCAATGCGGTGCGCGAGGTGGCGAAAAAACACCACGCCATTCTGCTTGCCAATCACGGGCCGATTGTGGCCGGCAAGGATCTTGAAGCCGCCGTATCCGCGACCGAGGAACTCGAAGAGACCGCGCGGCTGTTCTTGATGCTGCGCGGCAACCGCTTGAAGATACTTTCCGCTGAACAAATGGAAGAATTGCACCGCAAGTATCCGCAATAAAACCCGCCGCACAGGGAACCGGTTTGCGAGTCCTTTCACTGAGTCATTGACCCGTGCTAATGTGCGGGCCAGACGAGGTTCCGAATGGCAGGGGCGGGTGAGCGGGCCAGACATGCCGCAGGATGGGCAAACATCACCGGGTTGTACCGTACCAGGACAATAGCCAAGAAGGCAGGACCCGCGCTGTTGCCAGGGCCGTTAATTTCGAGGAGCAAGACCATGGTTCAGAAGAAGACATCGACAAATCGACGCAGCTTCGTCAAGGCCGCCGGCGCTGTGACCGCCGCCGCCGGATTGGGATTTCCGTTTGTTTCCCGCGCGCAGAACAAGCCGATCCGCATCGGCGTGCCGACCATTCTGTCGGGCCGTGTCGCGCAGCTCGGCATATCGTCACGGAATTCTCTGCAGATGGAGGCCGACAAATTCAATGCCGCCGGCGGACTGGGCGGACGCATGATCGAACTGGTCACGCGCGATTCCAAGGGCAAGCCGGAGGAAGCGGCGAACAACACGCGGCAGTTGATCAACAGCGAGGGCTGCGAAATCATCATCGATGCCGAGGCGTCCTCCGGCGCCTTTGCCGTGCAGGAAGTCATCCGCGAACTCAAGGTGCTTTGCATTCACACCAATTCCGAGACCTCGGCGCTGTCCGCCGACCCCAAGATTCGCGTTCCCACTGCTTTTCGCGCGGCGCGCCAGGGCATTCACGATGCCATCGTCAGCGCGGCCTACGCCGCCAATATTGCCAAGGCGAAGGGCTTGAAGACCTGGATGAGCTGCTCGCCGGACTACGCCTACGGGCGCGATAACACGGCCTTGTTTCTGGAATATCTGAAGCGCTTTAATCCGGGAATGGAGTTTGTCGGCGAAGCCTGGCCGAAACTGTTTCAGGCCGATTACACCGAGAACATCACCAAGATTCTGCAAGCCAAGCCACAGGCAATGTATTCCGCGCTGTGGGCCGGCGACCTGGTGTCCTTCGTGGATCAGGCCGGAATCTACAACCTGCTTGCGCAGACCAACTTGTTTGCCATCAACATGGCGGACTACACCACGCTTACGGCGGTGAAGAATCTTCCGGCAGGCATTCATTCATCGACCCGTTATCTGAAGACTTTTCCGGCCAATGCGGAAAACGCGGCCTGGGCCGATACCTACAAGGCCAGGTTCAGCGACTTTCCGACCAACTGGGCGTGGGAGAATGCGCTGGCATTGAGTTTCCTGACGACCGCGATGAAGAAGACCAACTCCACGGACACCAACAAACTGGCCGATGCGCTGCGCGGCATGAAGATCAAGTCACCCTTCGGCGCCGACGGTACGGTAACCATGCGCGCCGAAGACCAGACTATGATCGGCTATGCCATCGGCTGGGGTACCACGATTCCGAAGGAACCCTACGTACCCAATGTCACGCCCGGCGACTGGAAGGCCATTCTCGAACACGAGGCGGAATGGAAAAAGAAAATGGGATACACATAAAGCAAGCCCTGACCGGATACACGTAGCGGCGCGCACTGCGCCGCTTTTTTCGACTTCGTTTTTCGGGACACAACTTGGACTTTCAGGCATTACTTTCCTGCTTTGGCTCCGCGTCATGCGTTATTACGCAGACCACCGGCGGCCTGATCAGCGGCATGCTGCTGTTTTTGGTGGCGGCCGGATTGTCGCTGATATTCGGCACGCTCAAGGTGACGAACTTCATGCATGGTTCGCTCTACATGCTGGGCGCCTATTTTGCCTACACCTTGTACAACGTCTCGGGCAGTTATACCGTTGCCGTGATCGGTGCATCGCTCGGCGTCGGATTGTTCGCGCTGATTTTCGAGCGTCTGTTCATGAGCCGGGTGTACAACGCAGACGTGCTGATGCAGTTGCTGGTCTGTTACGGGTTCATTCTCATATTGGATGACGCGGTAAAAATAATCTGGGGCCCGGAGTTCCTGGCGATGGGCATGCCACCGGCGTTCCAGCAACCGCCGATCATGCTTGCTGGCGGGGTACTGCCGGTGTTCTATCTGTTCCTGATCGTCATCACCTTGGCTGTCGCGGCAGCGCTTGGATTTGTCATCACCAAGACCCGCTTCGGAAAAATCGTTCGCGCTGCCGCGATCAATCCAACCATGACTTCGGCGCTGGGCATCAATACCGCGCTGGTGTTCGGCGGTGTCTTTGCGCTTGGCGGCATGCTGGCCGGGTTGGCCGGTGCGCTGGCGGTGCCGGTGCGCTCCATGGTCGCGGGCATGGGCTTTTCGATCCTGATCGAATCCTTCATCGTCACGGTGATCGGCGGCATGGGTTCAGTGGCCGGGGCGCTGGCCGGCGCCCTGCTGATCGGTCTGGTGCGCAGTTTCGGCAGCATCGGATTCCCGCTGTTCACCGAGGGCCTGATGTTCGTGTTCATGACCGTGATCCTGATCGTCAAGCCGAGCGGGTTATTCGGCAAGGATCGATGAGCGGAAGATGATGCGCTTAAGCAATGAATAACAGTGTGACAACGAAAAATTCGATCGTGCGCGACGCGTTGCTGGCGGCTGCCGTGTTGCTGGTTCTGGCGGCGCTGCCGCTGGCGTTCCCCGGAAAGTCTTTTTCCGATTTCGTCATCCGACTCTCCGCATTTGCGATTTTTGCCACCTCGCTGAATCTACTGGTTGGCTATGGCGGCATGGTGTCCTTCGGGCATGGGTTGTTCTATGGCCTGGGTGCCTACAGCTTCGCGTTGCTGATGCAGAAAATGGGCACTTCGATACCGGTGGCCTTTGCGCTCACCATTCTGATCAACGCCGCGGTCGCTGCCGTCATCGGCGCCATCTGCATCCGGCTCAAGGAAATTTATTTTTCGTTCCTGACGCTGGCTTTTCAGATGCTGTTGCACAGCCTGATCATCGCCTGGACTTCGGTTACAGGTGGCGATCAAGGCCTGACCGGCGGTGTGCCGCGGCCGCCTTTCCTCGGCATACGCCTTGACGATCCGCAGCATCTCTACCTGTTTTGCTGCACGGTCATGGTGGTGTCGCTGCTGCTGATGCGCCATCTGATCCAGTCGCCCTTCGGTTACACCTTGCGCATGATCCGGGATAATCCACGCCGCTGCGGATTTCTCGGCATTGCGGTGTGGCGCGTGCGGCTGCTGGCTTTTGTGGTGGCAGGAGTTTTCGGTGGCATCGGCGGCTTGCTGATGAGCTTGTTCGTGTCGAGCGCGTATCCGGACTTTGCCTACTGGACCATTTCCGGCGAAGCGGTGTTCATGATTCTGCTCGGCGGCATGGGCGTATTTTTGGGGCCGCTCACCGGAGCGGCGATCCTGTTGCTGCTCAACGATATGGTCACCAAAGTCACCGAGCACTATGGACTGGTGCTGGGCATCGTCATACTTTTCTTCGCACTGGGCATGCGCAAGGGTTTGCTGGGCCTGGTCGTGGATCTCTGGGCGAAACGCGCTTCAAGCGCGAGCACCGGCGATGTGGCGGCGGGAAAGCACTGACATGCTCAATGTAGAGAACCTGCGCAAGTCTTTCGGCGGCGTGCATGCCATGAACGGCGTCAGCCTGCAATTCGACACCGGTTCACTCACCGCAGTGATCGGGCCCAATGGTGCGGGCAAGACCACATTTTTCAATTTGATCACCGGGGACTTCCGGCCGGACTCGGGACGGGTTGTTCTCGGAGGCGAAGATATTGCCGGGCTTGCCGCGCCGGAAATCGTGCGCCGCGGGATCGGGCGCGCATTCCAGATCGCCAGCATTTTCCCCACACTCACCGTGCGCGAGGCCATTTACGGCGCTGTGAATGCGCATCGCCGCTGGCACGCGAAACTGGCCCGGCGTTTTCCGCTCGCAGAGGCACGCGCGCAGGCCGATGAAGTGATGGAGCTGGTGAAACTCGCCGGCAAGGCGCAAACGCTGTCGGGCAATCTTTCGCACGGCGATCAGAAGCTGCTGGATATCGCTCTGGCGCTGGCGCTGGAGCCGCGCGTGTTGCTGCTCGACGAACCCACCGCGGGCATGGGCACGGAAGAGCGTTGGCAGATGATCGCGACCGTCCATGAATTGTGGGAGCGCAAGAAGATGACGCTGATATTCATCGAGCACGACATGGACATCGTGTTCAAGTACGCGCAGACCATCCGCGTGTTGAGTTACGGCACCGTATTGGCCGAAGGCAGGCCCGAGGAGGTTCGCCGGCATCCGAAAGTGATCGAGGCCTACCTCGGTGCTCACTTCGAGGCGGCGCAGGCATGAGTGACCGGGTCATTTTCGAAGCGGCGGCTATTGACGTGTTTTACGGAGCCAGCCAGATCCTGTTCGGTGTCGATATTTCCGTCACCGAAGGCCAGACCATGGCTTTGCTCGGGCGCAACGGCGCCGGAAAATCGACCACGCTCAAAGCCATCGCCGGCATCGCACCGCCGGCCAGGGGAGTCGTCAAGGTATTGGGCAGGGAACTTCAGGGCAGGAAGCCGCATGTCATTGCGCGCGCCGGCATCGGCTTCGTACCCGAGGACCGGCAGGTATTTCCGGATCACAGCGTGGAAGACAATCTCATCATCGCCGCCAAGAAAGGCCCCGAGGGCCAGGACTACTGGAATCTTGCCCGCGTCTACGACATGTTTCCGCTGCTCGTGCCATTGAAGACTCGGATGGCCGGCAACCTCTCCGGCGGCGAGCAGCAAATGCTCACCATCGCGCGCACGCTGATGGGCAATCCGACCGGACTGCTGCTAGATGAGCCCAGCGAAGGTCTGGCGCCGGTCATCGTCGAGCGCATCGGCGAGCTGCTGCGCAAGTTGCGCGACATGGGCGTGACCGTTCTGTTAGCCGAACAGAACATGCATTTCTGCCTGGGCATCGCCAGCCACGCAACCGTAATCGACAAGGGACAGATCGTCTACCGCGACACCATCGACGCGCTGCGCAGAAACGATGAAGTGAAAAGCCGGTACCTGGCGTTATAGGTGCGCAGCATGAGTGGCGCGTTCTAAGGCGTAAAGCGCAAAAGCGGGGAGTTCGATGCCAGCAGGCAATTTATCGGGTATCGCCGTCGTCACCGGCGGTGCCAGCGGAATCGGAGCGGCGTGTTGCCGGGAACTGGCCGCGCGCGGAGCGCGCATCGCCGTGCTGGACCGGGATGAGCGCGCGCACACGATTGCGCGGGAAGTCGGCGGTCGCGCCTGGATTGTCGATGTGGCCGATGAAACGGCGATGGCGCGCTGCGCTGCTGCCATCGAAGCGGAAATGGGTCCGGTCGAAATTCTGGTCAATAGCGCGGGCGTCATACAGGTGCCGGTGCCACCGGAGCGCCTATCGATGGCCAACTGGGATGAAGTGGTGCGTGTGGATCAGCGCGGCACTTATGTCGCCGCAGCGGTGTTCGGCGCGCGGATGGTGACGCGACGGCGCGGCAGCATCGTCAATATTGCATCGATCGCCGGCATGCGATCGATGCCACTGCACGCCTATGCTCCTGCCAAGGCGGCGGTCATTTCCATGACTGAGTGCCTGGCCGCAGAGTGGGGTCCGGCCCAGGTGCGGGTAAATGCGGTATCGCCGGGTTACACGCGTACTCCGGCTTTACAGGGCGCCATCGACAAGGGTGAGCGCGATGTTTCCGCGCTCAAACGCAGTGCGGCATTGGGGCGCATGGTCGAACCCGTCGAAATCGCGCGTGCCGTTGCCTTTCTTGCCGGCCCCGATGCCGCAGCCATTACCGGCATCAATCTTCCGGTCGATTGCGGCTGGCTGGTGGCGGGGTCGTGGCAGGGTTATGGCGGATTGCGAAACCCGGGTGGTCCGTTCGAGAAAGCTGACTAGCGCAAGAGCATGCAGATTTGGATGCCTTCAGCATCCGGCTTCTTCAAGATTCCTGGCAATTGAGCGCGCTTCGTTCGCCAACTCCTCCATTTTTGCGCAAGAGTCTGCGAAAAGGCAGGGAACAGATCCAAGCCTTGCAGATGATGAGACCCTTTTTGCACCATTTATTCATTGCTGTTGCCTGCTTGTTGACAGGCTTTCCCAGCCGGCAGCGCTGAAATGGCGCCAGGCACATGGATTGTGCATGTGTGCCGAGAGTAACTTTATTTTTCCGCGCAAATGTAGGCAATCGCTAAACTGCCACCATTGCCAGACCGTGGTCCTGACCAGGACCAGGACCAGAGAGGGCGGCTGCATGATCAAAGCTCACACATGAAGGGTTTCGTCTATTCCAGCCAGCCATCGCACGTGGTGTTCCGCGTCGGAGCGCTGGATGATCTCGGCATTGAGATCGAGCGGCTGGGCACGCAACGCGCGCTGGTGTTGTGCACGCCCGGGCAGCGTCTGAGCGCACAGGACGTGGCCCGGCGTCTGGGCGCGCGTGCGGTGGGCGTGTATGACAAAGCCGTGATGCATGTACCCATCGAGGCGGCGCGGGCGGCACGTGAAGTGGCAGCTTCGCTGGACGCCGATTGCTGTGTGGCCATCGGAGGCGGATCGACCATAGGACTGGGCAAGGCGATTGCACTGACTTCGGGACTGCCGATTCTCGCCATTCCGACGACTTTTGCCGGCTCGGAGATGACGCCGATCCAGGGCTTCACCGAAAACGGCGTGAAGAAGACGGTGCGCGATCCGCGCATGCTGCCCAGGACCGTGCTCTACGATCCGAATTTGCTGCTTTCACTGCCCACGGAGATCGCCGGCCCGAGCGGCATGAACGCCATCGCGCATTGCGTCGAGGCTTTGTATGCACAGCAGGCAAATCCCATTACTTCGCTTATGGCCGAAGAGGGTATTCGCGCGCTCGCGCAAAGTCTGCCCTTGGTGGTGCGTGAGCCAGGCAATCTTGATGCGCGCGGCGAGGCCCTCTATGGCGCCTGGCTGGCGGGTTCCTGCCTTGCCGCCGTAGGCATGGCCTTGCACCACAAGCTGTGTCACACACTCGGTGGCAGTTTCAATCTGCCGCATGCGCAAACCCATACCATCGTGCTGCCACATGCCACGCGCTACAACCAGGACGCCGCACCGCAGGCCATGTTGCGCATTGCCCGCGCGCTCGGCACCCGGGACGCGGCCGCCGGACTTTACGATCTGGCGCTGCAACTCGGCGCGCCAGTCGCACTAAGGGACATTGGCATGCCTGCATCCGGCCTCGACCGGGCCGCGGATCTGGCTGTCACTGATCCCTACTGGAATCCGCGACCGATCGAGCGGTCCGGAATCCGGCAGCTTTTGCAGAATGCCTGGGAAGGAATACGCCCCGGTTAGCGTGTTTACCCGGCCGCGAATTTATCAGTGGACTGATCCGGCAGCGAGCACTCAACAGTCCACGTTCAAATACAGACGCAAGGAAACTCGCATGCAAAACGCCATTGAAACCCAGCTCGTCGATTCGGTCCTGGCCAGGATGACCAATGCCCAGGACCCGCGCTTCAAGCAAATCATGGCGAGCCTCGTCAGGCACCTGCACGCCTTCGTGCGCGAAACCGGGCTGACTGAGGCCGAGTGGCTGGCCGGTATCCGGTTCCTCACCGCCACCGGCCAGAAATGCGACGACAGACGCCAGGAATTCATTCTGCTCTCTGACACGCTGGGCGTTTCCATGCTGGTAGATGCCATCAACCATCGCAAACCCGGAGGCGCAACCGAGTCCACCGTGCTTGGCCCTTTCTATGTGCCGGGTGCGGCGCAGCTGCCCATGTGGAGCAACATCGCCCAAGGACAGAAGGGCGTGCCGACCTATATATCGGGCACCATCAGCGACGTAAACGGGAAACCGATTGCGGGCGCAACGATTGATGTGTGGCAGACCGACGGCGACGGCGTCTACGACGTGCAGCGCGGAGGGCCGTTGTACGCGCGCGGAAAATTCGTGACCGGTGCCGACGGGCACTATGGTTTTCGCACCGTCAAACCAGTGAGCTATCCGATTCCTGCGGACGGTCCGGTGGGCAGGATGCTGCTCAGCATGGGGCGGCATCCTTATCGTCCTGCGCATGTGCACGCCATAGTCTGCGCGCCCGAGTTCGAAACGGTGACGACGCATCTCTTTGTCAAAGGCGATCAGTATCTGGACTCGGACGCGGTATTCGGAGTCAAGGATTCCCTGGTCGTTGAATTTACCGAACAGGTCCCAGGCCTGGCTCCGGACGGCAGCCACAGCGCCATCGCGTTCTGCCGCGTGCGCCATGACTTCCGATTGGCGCGCGCCTGAAGGTGCAATACCCGTGTATCAACATTGGCGCCGGGTCCATTGATCTCGCCGGCCACAGCCTGGTCGTCAATGCCACGCCGCTGGGCATGATCGACGATGATTTGCTGCCGATGGATGTTTCGCGAACAGCGCCCGAGACCTGCGTTGGCGAATACCTCGAGTTCTTCGGTTTCCCGGCCACGACCCCGGAGCGTCTGCGGGCGTTGTCGAAGAAGTAAGAAAGGGTTACTTGCGCAGCACCCTGCAGGAGCGGAGTACCATGTACTGGCCGCGGTACGGAAGCCCACCGCGATTTTTCCGGGAGATCAATCATGACCCTGTGCCCGATTGCGCTGGCGGTGACTTGCCGCAAGTGCGCCATATTCAATGCCTGCCCTGCCAAGGGGATCATTGGCGACTACAAGAAAGATGTGCCGCCACCGCCGGATGCCCGAAAAAAACATTAGGGGGAACACGCAACAAGTTCGCGTTTGTCATTCCCGTGAAAACGGGCGCCTGGTTTTTCAAAAGAATCATCTGGTTCCCCGCTTACACGGGGAAGGCAATGGTTGCCGGTTTCCTCGGGTGAAAATCGAAGTTTTCATTTCTGCAACAGTTGCAAAAAGTTCTTGACTGTCTCGTGCGAAGAGCGCTTACTGATATCGCTTTCGCACGCTGGACCGGAGTAGATTCTCAAGCCCAGACTTTGACGATCCGGTTGTTGCCCAACACAACCGCTGTTGTGCGCGCCATGCAGTTTCGGTGTGCCTGATGCGGAACGGGCGGCGACCACCTTGAACCCGAAAGTTTGAGGGTTGTCCCGGCCAGAGTGCCAAAGCAAACACAAAAGGTGTGGCGCGAGCCACGCCTTTTGTATTTTGGGCCGCCGGAATCTTCGACCTGGCAGCGGTTCGACGTTTAACCTGCCGGATGCACGAAAGGATTCAGGTACTTTAACGGCGGGCCAAGCTGCGTCAGGCCGTCGAGACGAGCCGCTTCGAGTGCGTCGCGCAAGTGCTGGTCCAGTACTTCGAGCATCGGGTTCGCCTGCGATGCCGGCGCATCGCCACCCGAGACTTCGACGGGCCTGCCGACCCGCATGAATAATTCGCGTCCGGCCACCGCGCGCGGGATGAAGCGCGATGCCTTGTCGCGCAACGAGCCGTGCAGCCAGTCGGAACGCAACCGCTTGACGCGCTCGGCTACCTGTTCCTGCGTCAGATGAGTGTTCTCCGCGCGCGCCGGCACCAGCCGCATTACACGGTCAAGCGTCGCGATCTGCTGCCGAAATGCGACGACAGCCTCCTTGCCCTGGGCGCGGGCCGCGCGAATCCACAAGCGCGCGATCTCCCATGGATCGCCGGTGCCCGCTTGCGGAACCGATGCCGGCCAGTGCTTCGCCAGCATCTCGAGCGCGCCGGCCAGCGCGATATCGAATCTTTCCAGAAATCCTTGCCCGGATTTTCCGGAATCGATATCGAACCTTGAAGTCTCGCGCTCCAGCAGCGCGGTGTAGAGCTGCGCCATGCGTTGCGCCGGACCGCCCAGACGGCCTGACCGGAAGCCGAGCCGCTCCTGCACATAATCGAGCTCCTTATTCCAATTGCGTTTCATAAGTACATTAATTTCGCAACTATTCGGCGTGGACGAAAATTCCCACATCTTCCCTCACCCCTGCCCCTCTCCCGGAGGGCGAGGGTAATAAACCCTCGCCCTCCGGGAGAGGGTGGCGCGAAGCGACGGGTGAGGGAGGTTTTTGACTTTTCGTCCGCACGGAACAGTGGCAATAACTCTATTTCTCGATCCGCATATCGCTACTTGGTTAATGAAGTAATGAAATAGAAATGGAATTAGTCAGGCCGGAGGTGGCGTCTTCGCCAAACCGGATGAACCATGCGACCGGCACAATAAGCGCCGACTTTCCGGCACGCGTTGCTCCCCGCCGCGCAATCTGCACACAACCGGTTTTCAATCGGCCAAGCGCCTCGTTGTCCCAGTTGACCTCGCCCTCGGGATGAATCAACGCCCCGTGGCCGGCCGCCAGGCTGCCCGCGGAATACTCCAATGCCGCATCGAGTCCATCGCCGCGCACCGCCGCGACCAGATTGTTGGCCAGCCAGAATCTTGTTGCCAGTGCACCCATGCCGTTGACAATTTCCGGCGCCGCCCAGCACGCCGCCAGCGGCGCGTAACGCGAGGTGAGCCACTTGTCGAGCATCCAGTCGGTGAAAAATTCGGGGTGATTCGGACAAATGACCGCGGGAGCACGCAGGTGCGCCACGAGCGCGGCAGTATCCTCCTGTGGAAGACGAACGGCCCGGACGCGCGCCACATATGGCAGCACGGCCACATTGTTGACCCAGGACAGTGCACGGGATCAGCGCCCGGTTCTGGCGCGGAGTATGGAATGCGGTGAACGGCATGGACAGCGATAGTACCCGGCAAGCGCGGCGCCGATCTTGCGCCGGCAACCGGTTGCGTCTGGCCGTATCGCGGTCTGCGAATCTATCATCCGAAAAAAAGAACGCCGCTATGAAGCGGCGCTCTTGCCCAATTTCACTGGAGGGATCGTCGTCTACTTCGCTTCCTTCTCCATCAATTTCTCCACCAATCCAGCCGGTACATCGGCGTAGTGGTCGAACTCCATGGTGAAGGTGCCGCGGCCGCTGGTGGCGGAGCGCAGAAAGTTGATGTAGCCGAACATTTCCGCGAGCGGCACGAAGCCTTGAACGAAAGCCTGCACGCCCTTGTGGCCCTGGTCGGTGACCTGGCCGCGGCGGCGGTTCACGTCACCGATCACATCGCCAAGATAGGTGGCTTCGGTGACGACTTCGATGCGCATGATCGGCTCGAGCAGTTTGGGCCTGCTGAGTTTGTGCGCCTCGCGAAAACAGCTTCGTCCGGCGATTTCAAACGCGAGCGCGGAGCTGTCCACGTCGTGGTATTTGCCGTCGATCAGGCGCGCCTTGAAGTCCAGCACTTCGTAGCCCGCCACCTGGCCGCGTTTGGACTCGGTGCGGATGGCGTGCTCCACTGAGGGGATGAATTCGCGCGGGATACGTCCGCCGGTAACTTCATCGGAAAACTCGACACCCGTGCCCGGTGGCAGCGGCTCGAACACCATTCTCACTTCGGCGTACTGGCCCGATCCGCCGGACTGTTTCTTGTGGGTGTAAATGTGTTCGACGGTGTTGCCAAACGCTTCGCGGAAGCTGACACGGGGCTTGCCCATGTTGGCTTCGACGCCGAGTTCGGTGCGCATGCGGTCGATGGTGACTTCCAGATGCAATTCACCCATGCCGCGCAGCAAGGTCTGACCGGTGTCCTGGTCCACGGACAGGCGCAGTGACGGATCGGCCTTGGCCATCTTGTACAGCGCGGTGGAGAGTTTTTCCACGTCGCCGCGCGTTTTCGGTTCGACCGCGACGCTGATCACCGGGTCGGGGAAGCGCATACGCTCGAGCAAAGCCGGATGCGCGGGACTGCATAGTGAGTCTCCGGTCTCGGTGTCCTTCATCGAGACGAAGGCGCAGATGTCGCCGGCGCGAGCCTCTTCAATATCCTTGGTGACGTTGGCCTGCACTTCCACAATGCGGCCGATGCGTTCCTTATTGTCGCGGGTGACATTGAGCAGCGTATCGCCCTTCTTGATCACGCCGGAGTACACGCGCACGAAGGTCAGGGTTCCAAACTGGTCGTTGATGACCTTGAAGGCCAGTGCGCGCGACGGGGCGTCGTCGCTGACTTCCTGCACGCCGACGACCTTGCCGTCCGCGTCCACCAGGGAAATGCCGCTGTTCTCGCCGGGGTAGGGCAGATAGTCCACCACGGCGTCGAGCAATTGCTGCACGCCCTTGTTCTTGAAAGACGAGCCGCACAGAACCGGCACCAACTGACCGGTGACCGCGCCCTTGCGGATGCAGGCCTTGAGGACGGCCGGATCGAATTCGCCGGTTTCAACCAGTTTCATGAAGGCGTCGTCGTCCAGCGCCAGCGCGGATTCGAGCATGTCCTTGCGCAGCGCCGGAATACGGTCGATCCAGTCATTGTCCGCCGTGCTGGGGAAGGTGAAGCGGCTCTTGAGTTGGTCCAAAGGCACTTCTTCCCACACGCTGTCCTTGTCGTCGGAACTCCAGATATAGGCGACATTGGCTACCAGATCGGCCATGCCGGTAAACAGATCGTGGCTGCCGATCGGCACGTGCAACAGCAGCGCGTTGGCGCCCAGCCTTTCCTTGATGCCCTTCACGCAGTGGGCGAAGCTCGCGCCCATGCGGTCCATTTTGTTGATGTAACAAATGCGCGGCACGTTGTATTGGTTGGCCAGCCGCCAGTTGGTCTCGGTCTGCGGCTCGACGCCCGCTACACCGTCGAACACCACCACTGCGCCATCAAGCACCCGCAGACTGCGGTTGACTTCGATGGTGAAATCCACGTGACCCGGGGTGTCGATGACGTTGATGTGGTAACCCTTCCACTCGGTGGACACGGCGGCGGACTGGATGGTGATGCCGCGCTTGCGCTCCTGCTCCAGGTAGTCTGTCGTCGTGCTGGCCGTGCCGTCCTTGGTGTCGTGCACCTCGATGATCTGGTGCTTGCGGCCGGTGTAATAGAGCACTCGTTCCGTGGTCGTGGTTTTGCCCGCGTCAATGTGCGCGATGATGCCGATGTTCCGATAGACCTTGATATCTTCTTGCCGAGCCATGATTTCGCCTTGTAGGTATGCCGTTGACCCCCCTCGGGGGGCTTATCCGAGGGGAAAAAAGCGAGCACATTACACGAAGATGCGCCGGGCTGCGAGGATGGGCTTTTTCGACCGTCATCGCACTGGGAGGGCCGGCTGCTGCGCGGCCCCTTTCCGCGCCCATGCGGTGCCCGTGCGGCCAAAGCCTTAGCCTCCAGGAGCCTGTCGGACTTGGGTGTTCGATAGCGAAACGGTGGGAGAGCGAGGACAGATTTTGACGATTTCGACGCACATATCGGGAATATGTAAGGAGAAAGCGGCGAAATATGGACCGCTCTCCCAGCGTTGCAGCCGAATCATCCTGAGTCCGACAGGCTCCTGGCGGGGGCGAAAGTCCAGCGGGTACAATTGGCCTGCAATCAACCCGGGTTGGCTAGCCTTCCCAAGACTTTGGGTTCCCCTGATGGCAAATGAAGCGGATTGCCTGCGTCAACAGTCTGGAGAAAAACATCCGCCCCACTTACCAGAGGCCGGTTACCAACAAGTCAGGGAGCGGATTCCTAGCGGTTCGCCTCCCGGGATGCTGTCGCCCATGGCACAGGGCGATGCTGGTACGGCAACTTCGAGATCGGACAAATGAGCGGGGCGCGAATGAATGACTTGGGAACGAGGCCCCGGGCGCCAGCCAATCCAGGACCGGCCGCCGCGCCGCGCCTTGGCGACTACACCGGCATTCTTCCGAGCCAGA
>JANNTE010000103.1:0-2106 GCA_031403365.1 Betaproteobacteria bacterium
TTATAGAGCCAACTGTTATTGTTGCAAAAAATCCTCAGTACATCACCATGTGCGAAGAAATTTTCGGGCCGGTGTTATCTGTCGTGCGCGTACCGGATTTCGAATCCGCTGTGGATCTTGTCAACAAACACGAATTCGGCAACGGCGTGTCGCTGTTCACCCGCGATGGCGACAGTGCGCGCGAATTTTCCCTGCGCGTGCAAATCGGCATGATCGGCATCAACGTGCCGATCCCGGTGCCGATGGCCTTCCACAGCTTCGGCGGCTGGAAACGTTCGTTATTTGGCGATCACTATGCCTATGGCCCGGAAGGCGTGCGTTTCTATTCCCACCTGAAGACTGTCACCACGCGCTGGCCGACCGGCATCCGCAAGGGCGCCGAGTTCGTGATGCCAACGATGAAGTAGAACAGGGGCTGCAGACCAAAGGCCAGGGAAGAAGCTGGAACCTGCGACGCGAAGCATCAATGGCGATTATTTCAACAGCCGAAGCACTCCAGGCGATTATCGGCATACCAAACACACTGGTGCCGTTGAAAATTCACCGTGAACTCAATGACCGCGCTATCGAGTTCATCGGCAGGTCGCCCATGTGCATGTTCGGCACCGCCGATGCCGATGGCCGTCCGACAGTCTCGCCCAAGGGTGACCTGCCGGGTTTCGTGCAAGTCGAAGACCGCCGCACGTTGCTGATACCGGAACGCAAAGGCAACAAACTGATTTTTTCGCTCACCAATGTTCTGGACAACCCGCAAATCGGCCTGATCTTCCTGCTGCCCGGGACGGACGAAACCCTGCGAGTGCATGGAAACGCCGAATTGGTCGATGACGCGCAATTGTGTCAACGCCTCGGTGCGCGCGGCGCGCCGGCGTTGCTGGTCATGCGGGTGCGAATAGTCGAGTGTTATTTTCACTGTGCCAAGGCCTTCCTGCGCAGCCGCCTGTGGCAACCGGAAAGCTGGTCCGGGAAAATGGCGATATCGTTTGGCTGCGAAATTGCGGAACAAGGCGGACTCGATGCCGGGGCCGTCGAAGAATTCGATCGAGGGGTGGCATCGCGCTACTGCGGCGATTTGTAGCGGGGCCCCTCCAGGAATCCCCCGCGAAACCCGGCGGATCGTCAGGTCTCGATCGACACGCTGTCGCGCCCATCGAGCGCCGCCGCAAGCGTTTTCCAGCCCAGCAAGGCGCAATTGATCCGGGACGGAAATTCCCGGATCAGTTGCAGCACAGCGAGCTCATCCGGGCCTTCGCCGGATTGCGTCCCGGCTCCGCGCAACATCTGTTCGAATCGCTGGAAAAGCCATGCCGCTTCCGTGATGGTCTTGCCACGCACGATTTGCGTCATGATCGAGGCCGAGGCCATGGAGATGCCGCAGCATTCGCACTGGAAACTCGCTGCCTCGATGCGATCCGACCGCGTACGCAGATAGACCGTGAACGTATCCCCGCACAAGGGATTGGCGCCCCGGGCCGTTGACGTCGCATCGGCCAATTCATGGAAATTACGGGCGTTCTTGATGTGATCCATGATCACATTGTTGTAGAGGCTTTTTGTTACTTGGGAAGACATATTGAAGATTCGTGTAAATGACTGACGAAGTCTTCCCTCATCCCAACCCTTCTCCCGGCGGGAGAAGGGATTTTCTTCCCTCGCTCTCCGGGACAAGGGCACGCTTGCAGCGGAGCAGAAGGATTGATGGTGAGGGAGAAAACTGCAGAAACCGATTCCGTCATTCAATAATACAAATTTGAACAGGCCGTATTGAACCACAGAGAGTGCGGCAAAGTCAGCTTGAGCCTTCAGGAAAACTGCGCGCCGGAGGGAAGGTACCGGTAATGCCGGAACCCCGATGCCGCCTCAACGCTTCTGCTTGCGCCGCGCGGGCAATTTCACCACAACGCCTGGCTTTACTCCCCATCTGGAATTTTCCGCGCTTTGCGACATCAGGATACTCATGCCCGACCGCGACAACTCCCCGCCGTCCGCCTGGCGATCGAGCATCTCCTTGAACAGTCGTTGCGTGGCCTCCGATGGAGGCACTCCCAGCACGACCGACAAAGTGTGCTTGAGACGCCGGTAGACACTCAACGCCTCGGTGCGCTT
>JANNTE010000104.1:0-9284 GCA_031403365.1 Betaproteobacteria bacterium
GGGGGTTGATATCGCTGGAGGTGCGGGTTGCGCGGATATCGGAAGACAATAAAGGAGCCCGTGCCGTTTATCTTGCAGCGCAGGCGCCGAGCTGGAACAGGCCGCCTGAAAATACGCTGAAATCGGACAAGAAAATCGATAGCGCAGATATCCGGAATGCCGAGAACACGTCCCCGGTGAATTCGGACGACACGCCGATTCGGCCCTTGCCCGCAGGAGTTTCGCTGGAGCAGGCCTGGTATCCGACCCCGCTTCCGAAAGCATTTGCCGAGGAAGCCGGACCGTATGTGGCCGATGCCGAGCTTGATGAATCTCCACGCGCAATGCGTATTGCAGTTCCTTCTTATCCCGTGCAAGCACTTGAGTCCGGCGTCGGCGGGCGGATTCTGGTGGCCCTGCTGATCAACGAAGAGGGTGCGGTGATAACCGCGGCCGGCATTCAATCAAGCGAAGAGCTTGCGCCATACCGGGCCGAGATCGCGCATGGCATGCGTCAATCGCAGTTCACGCCGGGAAAGCGCGGCGGCAAGCCCGTAAGGACGATGGTTTTTCAAACGGTAATTCTCGATCCAGGCATCCTGGCAAAAGTGCAGGACTCGCAGATAAAGCCGGCGTGGGTGATTGTTCCACCGGGACAGAACTAACCTATAATCCCCTCCATGCATGCAACTGCAAACAAGAGGGACAATCTGGCACGCACGCTGCGCGCGCACGGGATCAATCCCACCCGCCAGCGTGTTGAAATCGCGCATGCCCTGTTCTCGCGTCGCGAGCATCTTTCCGCCGACCAGGTCATGGCGGCGGTCAATGAACATCATTCCGAAACTTCCAAGGCAACGGTTTACAACACGCTCAACCTCTTCCTCGAAAAGAAGCTGATTCGGGAAGTGATTGTCGATCCGAGCAAGGTGTTCTACGACCCGAACACGTTGCCGCACCACCATATGTATGACGTAGCTTCCGGCAAGCTGACCGACATCAATGCGAAGGATGTTCGCGTCTCAGGATTGCCTGCGCTGCCCGCGGGCATGACGACCGAGAGGGTGGACATCATCATTCGCGTGCGGCCGACGGATTTCTCGGCGACGTGACGGTTCAGCGTCCGGTAAATTTTGCCGGACGTTTTTCCATGAAAGCATCCACTCCCTCGCGGTAATCCTTGCTGCCGGCGGCTTCGCGTTGCAGGTCGCGCTCCAGGTCGAGCTGTTGATCGAAGGTGTTGTTGGCTGCAGCGTATAGCGCCCGTTTCATCAGTCCCAGGGCCCTGGTTGCCTGTCCGGCGAGATGCCGTGCCAGCGCGGTGGATTCCTCCCGCAGCCGGTCATCGGGCACGCATTTCCAGATCATTCCCCATTGCTCGGCCTGCGGCGCACTGATCTTCTCCGCGAGCATGGCGGCGGCCATCGCGCGCGCGGTGCCAATCAGGCGTGGCAGCGTGTAGGTGCCGCCCGCATCGGGAATCAAGCCAATCCGGCTGAAGGCCTGAATGAAACTCGCGGATTGCGCGGCAATAACGATGTCGCAGGCGAGCGCGAGATTGCACCCGGCACCGGCTGCCACGCCATTGACCGCGCAAACGACCGGGTAGGGCAGGGCACGCAATTGTCTGACCAGCGGGTTGTAGTTCTTTTCCAGGGAGCTGCCCGGGTCGCCGGTATTGGCGCCTTCCGGGTTCATGCGCTCGGAGAGATCCTGACCGGCACAGAACCCGCGGCCGGCACCAGTAATCATCAGCGCGCGCACGGCGCGATCGGACGCAATGATCTGCATCGCCTGCTTGAGTTCCGCATGCATTTGCGCGGTGAAAGAGTTCAATTTTTCCGGCCGATTGAGGGTAATGGTTGCGACCCCCTCGGAGATATCCAATAAAATGGCTTTGGATTGCACTTAAGTTCCCCCTTATTCCATTCAGACGCGGGTATTGGCGGATTACAAAACTCAGACGGAACACCAGGACATGGCTTACGAACATATCATCGTCGAATCCCGAGGAAAAGTGGGGCTGATCACGCTTAATCGGCCGAGGTCACTTAACGCACTGTCGCCGGAGCTGATGCGTGAACTGGCTTGCGCGCTCGATGCCTGCGAGGCCGACCAGAACATCGGCTGCATGGTCCTTACAGGCAACGAGAAGGCCTTTGCCGCCGGCGCCGACATCCGGACGATGAGAAAGAAGACCTACATTGACGTCTACAAGGAAGATTTCATATCCGCCGATTGGGAGCGCATTGCGCGCTGCCGCAAGCCGGTAATCGCCGCAGTTGCGGGCTTCGCGCTCGGTGGCGGATGTGAGCTGGCAATGATGTGCGACTTCATCCTGGCCGCGGACAATGCCGTATTCGGGCAGCCGGAGATCAATCTCGGCACCATTCCCGGGGCCGGGGGCACACAGAGATTGCCGCGTATCGTTGGCAAATCCAAGGCCATGGAGATGGTGTTGCTGGGCCAGTCGCGCATGATGGATGCGGCTGAAGCCGAGCGCTCGGGCCTGGTCAGTCGCGTCGTGCCGCTGGCGCAATTGTTGGACGAGGCGTTGAAGGCGGCGGCAATTATCTGCGAAATGTCCCTGCCGGCGGTGATGATGGCGAAGGAAGCCGTCAATCGCGCTTTTGAAACGACGCTCGCGGAAGGGGTGCATTTCGAGCGGCGGTTATTTCACTCGACTTTCGCCACCGAAGACCAGAAAGAGGGCATGGCGGCATTCGTCGAAAAACGCAAGCCGGTGTTCGGCAATTGCTGAACGAGTCTGCGTGTGTTTGCCGGCAGCACCGGGCCAGCCGTATAATCCGCGCCCACGCCGCTGCCTTATAATTCGCGCCCACGCCGCTGCCTTATAATTGGCGGCCACGCCGCTGTAGCTCAGTTGGTAGAGCAGCGCATTCGTAATGCGAAGGTCGCCAGTTCGACTCCGGCCAGCGGCACCAGTCACGACCAACACTTGCCAGCTTTGGGCAACGCCTGCACCCAAGCTGCTTTCCCGCACTGCCGACCCGGATTGGAAAATCACACATGAGAACGCTGATGTTGCTGCTGCTGATATTGCCGGCAATCGCCTTCGCCGAAGACGACGGCGAAGAGTATCTCCGGCTGATGGAGGATCCCAGGACAAGGGACGTGGCGCTGGTCTACCTCGACAATGTCACCGGAGAGTGGGACGGTAGTCTGTTCTGCATTGCCCGAGGTAGTTCCAATGTGCCGGATGATGCGCGCTCGGCGGCGTTCACCGCCGTCAGGACCTACCTGGAAAAGCATCCGCAGGATCGCTACCGCCCGCGCCGCTACCTGATTATTCAGGGATTGCGAGACGCGTTTCCCTGCCCGGCAAGCTAGGTATTCGCCCGGCCATCCGGCGTTATCGCCGGGTTTCATTTTCCTAGCGGTACACCATGACCGGAATCTTGGTGTGGGTCAGCACCCGGGTTGTTTCGCTTCCCAACAGCATTGCACTGAGCCCGCGGCGGCCGTGCGAGGCCATGAAAATGAGGTCGCAACCCTTGGTTCCAGCGGCCTCGATGATGGCTTCCCAGGGGTGGTCGTCGGTGAGCAGCAAGGTTTCGCAGGTTACGCCGTTCGCTTCGGCGCGCTGACGCAAAGCTTCCACCAGGCGCTCTCCGCGAACGCGGGCTTCGCGTTCGAACTGCTCGACCAGGATATCGCTTGGGCCGGCTTCGGTATAGATCATGTAAGACGTGGCGGCAACGGCGTGAAAGGCCACGACGCTGGCGCCGGCGAACTTCGCGAACTCGATGCCTTTTTGCGTGGCCGAATCGCACAGTGCCGAGCCGTCGGTGGGCAGCAGTATTTTCCGGTACATTTTGTCCTCCTTGCGCAGAATACGTTCGTAGTTATAGCGTCTTCCCGGGCGTCGTGGATAATTATCGCGGTCAGGGTGCCCGATGACGTCCGCCGCGACTCAAAACTGGAGGAAATACATGAAAATAACCGACCTCAATATCCATGTGCTGAAAAGCCCGCTCGCGGAGCCTTTCGCTTTTTCCCAGGGCTGGGTCAGGCAACGCTCTGCCACATTGGTTGAAATCCTCACCGACGAGGGCATTACCGGATGGGGCGAGGCTTTCGCCCAGGGACTCGAACCTCCGGAGATCGCGGCGACGGTGATCGACAAGGCGCTCAAGCCCTTGCTTATCGGCGCGGATCCGCTCGACATCGAAGTACTCTGGCATCGCATGTACAACATGACGCGCGATTATGGTCGCAAGGGTTCGGTGGTGTCGGGCATCAGCGCGGTGGATATCGCGCTCTGGGACATTGCCGGAAAGTTTCATGGCCTGCCGATCTACAAGTTGCTGGGCGGCGCATTCCGCACGCGGGTGCAGCCGTACGCGACAGGCTTCTATCGTATCAAGGGTCAGGGAGAAGCGAAACGGCTGGGCGAAGAAGCCATCCGCCACTTCGAAGCGGGCTTCCCTATCATGAAGGTGAAATTGGGCTATGGCATTGAAGACGACCTTGCCTGCATGTGGGAAATCGGCGCCGCGATCCAGGGCAAGCCGGTCACGCTGATGGTCGATACCAACCACGCCTACGGGCGGGCGCAGGCGCTGAATCTCGGTCGGGCGCTGGAGGAATACGACCTGCGCTGGTACGAAGAGCCAGTCGTGCCGGAGGATGTGCAGGGCTATGCGGAAATGCGACAGAAACTGTCGGTGCCGATCGCCGGCGGCGAGAATGAGCACACGCTCTATGGATTTCGCGAGTTTCTCGGCGCCGGCGCAGTGGACGTTGCGCAGCCCGATCTGGGCTCCTGCGGTGGAATTTCCGCTGGCCGCCACATTGTCGCGCTGGCGCAGGCGCACGGGGTGCAGATCAATCCCCACGTCTGGGGTTCGGCAATCGCACAGGCGGCATCGCTGCAATTCATCGCCGCCCTGCCTGTCGCGCATCATTCGTTGTTCGCGCAGGAGCCGATTTTCGAATACGACCGTTCTTCACATCCGTTCCGGGAACATCTGATCTCCCGGCCGATCCAGCAGGTCAACGGCTGGGTGGAAATTCCGTCCGGGCCGGGCCTGGGGGTGGAAGTTGACCGCTCCGTACTGCATCGATTCCGTGTATGAAGCCGGAACGCTGTTTCGAGCCGATTACCAGGGTCGACCTGAAGAAACTGGCGCGTATCGCCGCTGCCGAGCGCGAGGATTTTTTCGGGCGCCACCCGGAATGGGCGATTCTCTATCGTAAACGCATGATATGTGCTGCATTGTGCAACGACGCAGCGCTTCATTTTGTCAACGGATCGACCGGCTTCGATGTGTTCGATGTCTGGACTTTTTACGCGGAACATCCGGACGCGCCGTTTCCGGTCCAGACGCTCGCCAAGGCGGATTTCGGAAAGTCGAAGTTCGGTCGCGATGCGGCCAACCCGGAAGCCTATCAGGGCCGGCGCGTCGAACTCCGGGGCCGCTCTATCAGCTGTAAATCGGGCGAGAATCCCATTGAAGCGCTTCAACGCTATCTTCGGTCCGGACCAACTTCGTCCGCGCGGCAACTGCGTGACAAGGCGTTGGTACTGAACGAACCCGGGCAATATCTCGGCTTTGTCGCCTGGCCGTCGCTGGTCATGTAGGCGGGTTGCATCCGCTGCCGGAAAACGGTTTGGCCCCGAACGCGGAAGCAGATGCTCCGCGTTCGGGGCCAGCGTTTTTTCTTATTTAACCAGGCAGCAAAGCACTTGGAGCAATCCGGCTTGGCTGACTGGCTATCCCCTCCCCCGTCGTGAACTCAGAAGTCTTTCAGGTTGCCGTATCGGTACGAAATCGATGCGGTTCTGTCGGCCTTTATCCGGTGAACCCAGCAGAGGCGCGAAGCCTAACTGTTCATCAATCGCAGAGTCAATCTTGCGGCGCGTCATGCAGATTCCCTGACCGAAAGCGCAGGGTCGCGGTGCACGCGCGTACCGAATCGGGCAGCACAATTTGAACTCTGGGAAGTCCGACAGAGGCGCGCCGGCGCCGGGGAGGGGGAGACGCAGCCCGCAGGAATAAATTCGGCACATCCTGTCGCGAAGCGCCGCCAGGCTGCGCGAAGAGAGCACTTAGTGAATGCTTACATAAACCACATGCCCCGAGTCCAGATGAGCCCGGATTCCGGCCAGCCTTCTTCGCTTACCGGTCACTGGTCCAGTGGAGCTTTCAAGGTCCCCTGGCTGGACGTCTTCCGGGTCCGAACTTCACGCGCGGAGCTCAGTCAACCAGGCTCTCAGCCAGAGCCAGCAGTGCCTCGGAACTGGTCCCCAAAGTCTCGAGCGCGAAAGTTTCGCCTTGAAACCATTCCCGGCAGGTTGCGCCGTCGATGTTGCGCGTATATATCCACTCCGCCGCCAGCGCCAGGGCCACCAGCTGGCAGGGCTTCCCGGTCAGCGTGCCGGCGAGCAACAACGGGTAATCGTGGTGATTCTGGATCGCAATGCCGGCCTCATCGGGTAACAGCCAGCTTTGAGCGAGCCGGGCGCCCAGGCTCGCATGGTCGATACCGAATTCGTCCTGCTCGAGCGCCGTGACCGGCTGCCCATCATCGGGCTGCTGTTTGTTGAGGAATTTCGCGTAGCCGGGGAATGTGCCGATCATCAACGGAATGCCGCAGTCGCGGAACAGCGCGAAGGTATGTGCTTCGTCGCGATCCTGGACGCCGAGCGGTCGTGCCAGTTGCGCAGCGATCCCGGCAATGCCCGAAGATGTCTGCCAGAAGTTGTCCATTGCGGCGTGGTTGCCGACGGGAAAGGACTGCCGCAGCAGCAGACCGGTAACAATCTCCACCGTATTGCGCAGTCCCATCAGTTGCAGCGCCTGATTAACCGAGGTGGCTTTGGTGCGCAGCCCGAAGAAGGGCGAGTTGACCGTTTTCAACATGGCGCCCGCGAGACCCACATCGGTGCCGATCAGCTTGGAGGCCTTGTTGTAGTCGGGCTCATCCTGCCGGGTCTCATTGAGCAGTTTCGTCAGAATCGCCGGGCATGGAGGAATACCGATTTCCTGCACAATCCTGTCGGCTTCCCGGTCGATATCGCGCATGGATTGATCCATCATGGTTTTCTGAGCCTTGCCGATTGCTCGTAATGTTCCGGACTAAGCGCAGTATCGGCTATGCACAGCCCGATCTTGAGCGTCGCGCAAGCGATGCCTGCAGCGGCACGGCATAATGGCGGCAACGCCGGCCCACCGTGCCGGCCTGTGTGCGATAAGTGGCGGAACCTTACTTGAGAAAGTCGCAGGACCATGATGACAGGCAAAGTTGATAATTTTTCCAGCAGCCTGATCGTGCTGCTTGCGGTTCTGGTTGCCGGCTGCGCTTCAACCCGGACGGCGCCGCAATTCGCGGTCGAGAAAGACATCAGCCGGATCATTAAACTGCGTGACGGCAGCACTTGCCTTGAGCCTGCCGGGCTGGCGGAGTCCCGGCAGTCGCCCGGCGCTGTGCTGCTCGCGGAACTGCTGGAAACCCAATCCGGACTCGATGAATCCGTGGCCAGAGCCAAGGCCTTCAATCTCAAGCACGACGAAATCGAAGTGGTGTACTTCGATGCCTGCCGCGATTACGCGAATGCCACCATCGACAGGCCGGCTTTCGAGAAGCGAAGAAAAATCCATCTGGAGTTGCGCCAGCATCTGGTTGCCAGGAGTGTCAGGCAGTGGCTGGAGAAAAAGGACGGTCTGGCCGACCCTGGCAAACTCTGCCTGGTGATCCTACCCGGCACCGATCCCGAACAGCGCAGTTTCACCCGGGTCTTGCCGCTGCAATCCACGGTGACCGACTGCGCACAATTGGCGTCTGCCAGCGGGAGCGATGAAATCCTGCTTGGCTGCACCAAGGGGAACTGGGAAAACGCCTGGGCCCGGAACCCGATATCGCTGTACCAGCGCGGCGCAAAATTACGCGGCCTGACCGGGAAAGATGCTTCCTACACACCGTTACCCAATTGTGGCTGGACGTAAGTGAGCAGGCATCAACGACAACACGGAGAAAAAACATCATGAAATTTGTTCACAGGGTTTGCGAATTCCTGGTCCTGGGCGCGGCGCCCGGGGGCAGCGGCGCGCAGGAATGCAGCGGCAGCATTACCGTTGATGAGGCGCTCAAAGCCGAAGACGCGCGCTTTCAGGCGCAGATGAGCGGCGACGGCGCGGCGATGAACAAGCTCTTTGGCGATGATCTGGTCTACGTGCACTCCAGCCTGGTGGTCGATACCAAGCAGAGTTTCATCGCCTCGATCACCTCTGGCAACGTGAAATACCGCAGCATGCAGCGCGGCGAGAGCAAGGTGCGCACCTACGGCTGCATCGCCATTGTCAGCGGTGCGGCGAAGTTCGAGGTGAACGTGAAAGGCGAGAACCGCACCCTCGATTTGCTCTATCACGCGATCTGGGCCAAGCGCGCTGCAGGCGTGCAGTTCGTGTCCTGGCAGGCGACAAAAAAAACCTAACTTTCGCCGGCAACCGGCGGCGGGCAGGAACAAAACAGATTGCGGTCGCCCCAGACGTTGTCCACCCGGCCCACCGGCGGCCAGTACTTGGTCTTGCGCAAACCCGGCAGCGGATAAGCCCCCTCCTCGCGGGTGTAGGCGTGCGGCCAGTCGCTCTTGAGCAGGACCTGCGCGGTGTGCGGAGCGCGCTTCAGGGGATTGTCGTCGCGCGGCCATGCGCCCGCTTCAACCTTGGCGATTTCGCCGCGAATGGCGATCATGGCCTCGCAAAACCGGTCCAGTTCTTCCAGCGATTCGCTCTCGGTGGGTTCGACCATCAGGGTGCCGGCCACCGGAAAACTCAGCGTCGGGGCGTGGAAGCCATAATCGATCAGGCGTTTGGCGACATCTTCCGCGCTCACGCCGCTGCTGTCTTTCAATGGCCGCAGATCGAGAATGCACTCGTGCGCCACGCCGCCGCCGGTGATGCCGGCGATGATGCCGCTGAAGTGCAGCGCGTAGTGGCCGCACAGGCGCGCGGCGATGTAATTGGCCGACAGAATCGCGGTTGCGCTCGCCGCCTGCAATCCCGTCGTCCCCATCATGCGCATGTACATCCAACTGATGGGCAGCACGGCGGCGTTGCCCAAAGGGGCTGCGCTGACGGCCCCGATGGAGCGCTCTTGTGGCGCGGCGGCCGCACCGAATTGTTTGGCGCTGTCCGATCCGGCGCTGCGGTGCGCCGGAAGAAACGCCACCAGGTCATCCACCGCGCACACCGGCCCCACTCCGGGACCGCCGCCGCCATGCGGAATGCAGAAGGTCTTGTGCAGATTCAAGTGACTCACGTCGCCGCCGAACTCCCCCG
>JANNTE010000105.1:0-3145 GCA_031403365.1 Betaproteobacteria bacterium
TGTGGCGCCGCCGCCCGGACCGGTGACCGCATGCAAGTCGATGTTGTGCGGCATTTTGGAATCGGGATGGTTCTTCAGATGGAATTCCACAGTGTCGCCCTGGCGCACACGGATGAAAGAGCCCGGCACGGTACCCCCGAAAGTCCAGAACGTATAAGTCACGCCTTCCGACATTGTTTTTTCGATTTCGCGCACTTCGAGATCGACGATCACCTTGGCGGGATGTTTTCGATTGACCGGTGGCGGGACTTCGGGCGGGCTGGTCAGTACGGCCTTGATGGCCTCGCCCTGCGGCGGGCCGAGATCACCGGCAGTGGAGCCACCGGTGTCCGGTTTCCCGGTGCAGGCGGCAAGCACGGCGGTAAGTCCAATTAACGCGCACATGAGGCGTTGTTTCATGATCGTGTCTCCGAAGTTGACCAGCGTCAAACTCACAAGTGCCTGTTGCACCGTGCGTTCAGGCTATTTCAGTCGATGTCGCGGCCGTTTGATCCAGATCAATGTTCGGGCACCTGCTGCGAGGCGCGTGTGCGGGGTGTGAGCACCGCGTCGTGACATTGATCTGCATCAAGGGTTTTTCGGCCGTTTCGCGTAGGCTCGGACTGTGATCTTCCATCCGAGGAGAAGCACCATGGTCGTATTGCGCAGATACTGGAAACACTTGCTGCTGGTAATCGTCGCGGCACTGGCTTTGGTCAGTACGGCTGTGCTCGGGGCGGGAAACCTTGATGCTCCACCGGGGATCTACCGCATCGTCGATGGAAAAGTGGATGCAGGGACTTACGCCGGCTGGTTCGTCTATCACCTGTCCTGCCACATGTGCCACGGGCAGGACGCTTCGGGCACCGGCGCAGCGCCCGATCTGCGACAAAGCATGAAGACGATGACGCGCGACCAGTTCGCCAACAAGGTGCTGGCGCGCTACCGGATCTTTGTTCCCCCGTCCGCCGCGCAGTCGGACGAGGCTTTGCGCGAATCGATCATCGACGAGGTTCTGCGCCAGGAGCGCGGCGAACGCGGTCGGATTGCGATGCCGAAATGGCGGGACGATCCGGGGATCAGCCCGCACATCCTCGATCTTTATGCGTACCTGAAGGCGCGCTCGGACGGTGCGGTTGGCAAAGGGCGGCCCGATACGGTCGGAGACTGACGCATTATCTCTTCGATGGCGGTGGAGTGGCGCGGTTCTTTTCCGTGAGCGAACGGATCAATCCGTCGACGCCGCCGCGTTGCACTTCTTCGGCGAACTGCGTTCGATAAGTGATCACCAGACTTACGTTTGCCACGGTGATGTCGTACACCTTCCAGCCGTCAGAAGCCTTCCACATCGCGTAGTTCACCCCTATCGGCTGTTCGCCTGCTTTTGCGAAGCGCGACCTGACGATGACGTCGTCGTCCTTCGGACTCAATTGCAGGGGATCAACCTGTGTTTCATGGCCATCATAAGCATCGATCGCGACGGAATACGTGCGCGTGATCAGGGTGCCGAACTGCGAGACGAGTTCTGCGCGCTGCCGGGCATCCGCAGTGCGCCAGGCGCGGCCAACGGCGAGACGCGTCATGCGCTCGAAGTCGATATGCGGAAGAATTTTCTGCTTGACGATCGCCAGCGCTTTATCGCGGGCTTCGCGATTGCCGGGCGGAATGCCTTTGACCGCCGCGAGCACATCCGCGAACACCTGTCTGACCTGCTCATCGGGCGCAACCGGGGCGGCCTCTGTCCGGCCCGGTGGGAACGCAATCAGCAAGATCGCCATTGCCTTTCCGACCAGCAAGGCGTTGCATCGAATCCGGATTGTTGCCTGCATGATTTCCGATCTCCTTACGACTATGCTTGCCGCGAACCGGTTGCCCGCGGCGGCGTGCGCCCATCAAATCCAATCCGGCGTTGAAAGCTCTTGATGCAAACCAAGCGAGAGGTTGTCACTCCGCCTGGACATGCGCCGACGGTTAACTTCAGTCGCCGCTATTGCGGCGATCCGGTGTCGCAAAGCGCGGAATCGTAGAGCTGGTGGCTTCCGCGCCCCCGGCTCTTTGCCAGATACATGGCCTTGTCGGCGTTTCTCAACAGTTCTTCAGGCGTTGCGCCATCGGTGGGATAGATGGCGATGCCGATGCTCATGCCTGAATGCACTTTGCGGCCTTCCAACACGAACGGCTGCGAAATGGAGTGGAGCAGTTTGCGTGCGATCGCTACCGCGGCTTGCCGGTCGCCGATCTCGGATTGAAGTATTGCAAACTCGTCACCGCCCAGCCGGGCAATCGTGTCTGTGGTTTTGCGCACGGCAGCGCTCAAGCGTTCCGCGACTGCCACAAGCAATTGATCGCCGGTATGGTGGCCGAAGGAGTCGTTGATCAGTTTGAAGTTGTCCAGATCCAGGAACAGCAGCGCGAATTGTTTCCCACTGCTCCCGGATCGGGATACGGCCTGCCGCAACAGCTCCACGAACAGCACCCGGTTATACAGGCCGGTAAGCGAGTCATGGTAGGCCAGGAAGCGCTCGCGTTCAGTCTCCTTGTTGCGCAAAGTAACATCGCGCTGGATGACAACGAAATGGGTGGCGATGCCATTGTCGTCCAGAAGCGGTGTGATCACTTCGTCAACGGTGTAGAGCAGACCGTCTTTGCGCCGTTCGACGACATCTCCGCGCCATACCTGCCCCGCGATAATGGTACTCCAGAGCTCGCGATAGAACGACGCTTCGTGACGGCCGGATTTCAGAAAACCAGGCGTTTTACCGATTACTTCCTGTGGCGGAAATCCGCTGCGTTCGCTGAACGCTTCGTTGATCCAGACGATATGCCCTGAATAGTCGGTAATGAAAATCGGGTCAGCGGCCTTGCTCAAAGCCCTCGCCAGCAGATCCTCTTCGACGGGCTGCGGGATCAGGTTTCCGCGAGATGTCCGCATGCGCAGTTGTCCAGTGTCAACGTCCCCATCGGCCCATTGGCGACGGGTTTCGCAGCGCATTGAACGGGTTCAACCACCCCGCTGCATCCTGGTCAGATTGAACGTTCGTCAGGGTTTTGGCACCGATGAGTGAGGTAGGTTGCGTTCATGAACACGCTGGCAACGGAGGCAGCGCAAAGCGGCGGGTTGCGCTTGCAGCCTGGCATGGTCGATTTCCTGGTGGCAATCGATGCA
>JANNTE010000106.1:0-12594 GCA_031403365.1 Betaproteobacteria bacterium
ATGGTTCGCGCGAGATCCCCATCGTAGAAATCGCGCGCGCCGGCCCGCGCCAGCCTGCGCAGCGTAGCGGCGAGTTTTTTCTGTGGCAGCCGCACTTCGCTGCGCGCCGACCACGCCGCAACCGGCGGCAATCCGTTCGGGAGCCAGGCTTCGCGGCTGGCGGGGTAGCGGTTGAGGTCGAAGGCGGCACTGGCGATGTTCTGGGTGGCGAACCCATCGATCAGCAAGCCTTCCTCGGCAAACGCGACGGCCGGTTCAAGCAATTCCTGCCAGGGTCGTTTCGCGAATCGCTCGTGGGCCACGCGCATGCCATCCACCACGCCGGGCACGGCGATCGAGAGCGGGCCATGGATGTTGCGATCGTCACGCACGCGCGCCCATGGGAAAAGATCGGACGCCACGCCCTCGCCGGTCAGTGGATAGTCGGTGGTATCGAGGGAAACCGGGGCCCGCATGCCAAAGTCGATCACGCGATAGCGATTTTCCTTCGCCCGGTACAGCACCATCGCGCCCCCGCCGCCAATGCCGCTCATCCAGGGTTCCAGTACGCCGAGCGCGAAGGAAGTGGCGATGGCTGCATCGACCGCGTCGCCGCCATCGCGCAGGATGCGCGCGCCTGCTTCCGCCGCGCGCCGGTGCTGAGCCGCGACAATGCCAGCCGGGCTTTGGACGGCTGGCTTCGTGACACGCATTGAGGCGCTGAAGTTGTCCATCGTTTCCAATGAAAAGGGATTAGGGGCCAGGGGCTCGGGACTAGGGGCGGAGCGCCTGTTCTGTCGCCCTTCACCGATTATGATCGAAGATCGGTCATGGTCGCAGGCCGGTATCCCCCCGGAACCCCGTGGGCAACCTTCATGCTTTATTAATAATTACGTAACTTCGTGACGTACTGAATCACGGTGCTTTCTTCCCTCACCCCCAGCCCCTCTGCTCCGCTTCAAGTGTTCCCTAGTCCCGGAGGGCGAGGGGTGAAAAGCCCTTCTCCCCTCGGGAGAAGGGCGGGGATGAGGGAAAAGGGTTGGCTGTTACGTAGATATGCAAGGGTCAATAGTTAAGCCGAAAGCGCAAATCCCTCGTAACCCGCCGCGACCACTTCCTGGCATTTTCTCTGGTACGCGGGAAATCCCCCGATGTAGGGCATGAACACGCGCTGCTTGCCGGGGATGTTGGCGCCGATGTACCAGGAGTTGCATGCGGAACGCAGATGTTTGGCCGCCACTTCGTTGACGTGGGTCACCCAGTGGTCTTCGGCCTCGCGCCTGGGCTCGATCAGCGCGATGCCTTTTTTCCGCATGTAGCGCAAACACTCCGCGATCCAGTCCACGTGCTGCTCGATGGAAGGAATCATGTTGGTGAATACCGACGGGCTGCCCGGCCCGGTGATGGTGAAGAAGTTCGGGAAGCCCTCCGTGCAGAGGCCGAGGTAATTGCGCGGACCGGCCCGCCATTTTTCTTTGAGCGTTTTGCCGCCCCGTCCGCGGATATCGATGCGGGTGAGCGCGCCGGTCATGGCATCGAAGCCGGTGGCAAGGATGAGGGCGTCGATTTCATACGCCCTGCCGAGCGCTTTGACGGCATGCGGTGTAATCGCTTCGATGGGCGAAGCGCCGATGTCCACCAGCGTGACGTTCGGGCGATTGAAGGTGGCGAAGTAGCCGGTGTCCACGCACAGCCGTTTGCAGCCGATGACATAGCGCGGCATGAGTGCTTCGGCCACCTGGGGATCGCGCACGATCCCGCGGATCTTGCCGCGAACGAATTCCGCGGCGGTTTCGTTGGCCTCGGGCTCGAACATCAGGTCGGCATAGGCCCCCATGAAGGACACGCCGCCATACGCCCAGCGTTCCTCGTACTCCCGGCGCCTTTCCTCCGGCGCGGTTTGCAACGCGCGCGCAGGATTGAAGCGAAACGACCACACACCATTGGGACTTTGCTTGCCGCTTTCGCGCAGGCGCTTGTAGTTCATCTTCACTTCGCGCCGAGACCCGGGGTCCAATCCGGCGTTGTGCGCGGGAACGGAATAGTTGGGCGTGCGCTGAAATACATACAGGTGGGCGGCCTGCTCCGCGATGATGGGAATGGCCTGGATGGCCGATGAGCCGGTGCCGATAATCGCAACCCGCTGGCCGGTGAAATCGACCTCTTCGTGCGGCCAGCGGCCGGTGTGATAGGTGGGGCCGGCGAAGGTCTCGAGCCCGGCGAGTTTCGGCGTGTTGGCCGAGGACAGGCAGCCGGTGGCCATGATGCAAAAGCGCGCGCTCACGCGGGTGCCGCCGGATGTTTCCACCGCCCAACGTTTGCCTTGCTCGTCGAACACCGCGGACAGGATGCGTGTATCGAACTGGATATCCCGGCGCAGGTCGAAGCGGTCGGCCACGTAGTTGGCGTAACGCAGGATCTCCGGCTGCGTGGCGTAGCGCTCCGACCAATCCCATTCCTGCTGCAAGTCGTCGGAAAACTGAAAGGAGTACTCCATGCTCTCGACGTCGCAGCGCGCGCCCGGATAGCGGTTCCAATACCATGTGCCCCCGACGCCGGCGCCCGCCTCGAACACGCGTACCCGGAATCCCATGCCGCGCAGGCGGTGGAGCATGTACAGCCCGGCAAACCCGGCGCCCACGATTACGGCATCGAGATCGACTGGTGAATGGTCTGTCTGTTGCGGGTCGGACATGGCCTCTGAATCCGCTCTGAGGAAAAATTACGCTGCCACGTGGCGAGTTCTTCCCGATATCAAAGTGGCATGGCGTGGTCCGACCCCGCCATCTGGCATAAGCGCGCTGCTCGTCCTGATCGTCATTCGTGCATTCGGGTCGCAATATTTCGCGCCAAGCTGCGGCAGGCGCTACTTGTTGGTTGGTAAGTCAAGGCGATTTATTCGAATCTTCCCCGGTATCACGGTAGCAAAGCATCCGAGGAGCGAGTCTCCCTTTGTGGATACCAGTTTCAGAATAACGTCAGGCAGCGCGCTTCGAGCGGTGACGGGATAGCGGATAAAGATTACCCCGGAACGGGTCTGGGTCGTGGCATATGTCAACTGGCCGAAATCCTTGTCTTCGGTGATCAGAACGCGAAGGTCACTCCTCGCCAACTCAATGACTCGCTCGTCATCAGCCCCTTGTTCGACCTCCGCGACCGCCAGAACGTCATGCCCCCTCGATCGCAATGCATGCACGACAGCAAAATCGCAACTCTCATCTGCCAAGAACCGCATCGTCGACGAGCGCGTATCGGCTACTCGATCCGCATCACTTCCTCATGCGCCAGGGACTCGGCCGCATAGTGGGCGGCGGCCTGAATATCCGCGCCGGTCAAGTGCGGATAGGCCGCCAGAAGCATTTGCTCATTGGCGCCCTCTCCGATCTTGCGCAGAATCATTTCGACGGTAATCCGGGTCCCTCGGATGACGGGTTTGCCGAGCATGATTTTCGGATTGATTTCTATTCGATCTTGAATGTTCATAGGAAAGAAGCCGCAGCATCGATTTCAAGAATGAAGAATGGTACCCCCAATCACAGCCCCGTGTAAGCGCGCTGCACGCCCGAATTTTGGAGCAGCGCGGCGCCAGTGCCAGCCTTCGCCATACGGCCGCGTTCGACGAAACAGGCGCGGTGCGCGGTGTCGGGGCCGTCCGCCACATGCTGTTCGGCCAGCAGCACGGTGTGGTCGCGCGAGGCGACGACCAAGCGGAGCCGTTCGAAAGCGCGCTGCGCCATGATCGACCGGCTTGCGCCGTAATTTGAAGCCCTCGCCTTCAGGCGAAGGTGGTTCACCGCAGGTAGAACCGCGTCCTGCACACGATGACACAGTCGTCGCCGACAAGGCAACCGCGCCGGCGAGCCTCGCGCAATATGGCGTCACGGTCGTTGACAGCCATATCGACGCCAGTGGTAGTGCTGCGATTCGAAACCACCGATGACAAGGCAATAAAGCGAATCCAGGACGATTTCCGCCGGATTCCGCAGAAAGTGCCGCCCGGCATCCAGCTTCCCTTGCGATCACGGCACGGGGACCACCCCTTCCGCCGACTAAAGTTGGCAATGCGGCCCGCCGTTAGCGTGGAGTAGGCCCTGGGCAACGTACGGGGCCTCTCAAAAATATGAACCAGAAAGATTCCGCCGTCGAGACCGTCCCGGAAGTTTCGCCCACCCATCTGTTCGAGGACATGCGCCTCAAGGTTGGCGACCGGCTGCAGGTCCAGCTGCCAAGCACCGTGGCGCAGGACCGCAAGATCGTGAAGCTGATCGGCTACGTCGACAAGCTGAGTCTGCTGGTCTCCGCCCCTTCCGGTACCGGGCACCTCAAATCGCTGGTCGAAGGGGATCGCATCGTAGTGCGCGTTTTTTCCGGCCAGGGTGCGTTCGGCTTCGCCTGCTTCCTCGACTGCATCGTCCGCCGGCCGTTCGAATACCTGCACCTGTCGTTTCCCAAGGAAATCCAGGGGCTGATGATCCGCAAGGCGACACGGGTCAAAACGGACATCAGCCTGACGCTGGACACGTCATCCGGCAAGGTCGAGGCGTTCGTTGCAAACCTGTCCGCCACGGGCATGTCGCTGCGGACGCGGGCACAACTGGGTGCGAAGGGCGATGAACTGGGGTTCACCCTGCCGCTGGCCCTCTACGACGTGAAGACCGAACTCAAGCTGCGCGGAAAAATCCGCGGCATCACCTCCATCCCGCTGGAAGGCGGCGGCGAAGAACAACAGTACGGTCTCGAATATGTTGACGTCCGGCCCGACGAGACGCTGATCCTGCAAAGCGTCGTGCACCACGAACTCGCGAAAAATCCCTACAGCGTGGTCTGAGCCGCGAACGGCGGAAACTATTCCGCTTCGAGCACTTTCCCGAGGTTGAGACGACAAGACGGCGCTCGATTTTCTCAATGGCACTTGCAAGATCGGGCTGGGAGCCTGAATGGTGGCGGCACTTGCCGGGCAGTCGGGCAAGGTCGGGCTCGATCCGGAGGTCGGCCGCATCGTGCTCACCGGCGCGGGATAAGGATTTTCGAAACCGGACTGCGCATGCGCGTGGTCATTTATTCTGCCCGCTCACCTTGCACCGCAACCGGAAGGCGCGTTGTCGTGCGCATCCGGGCTGCAGCGATACCTGGCAACATGCGTGAAAGAGTCTGTTGTCCCCGCAGTTCTACCTTCGGCCTTCCGTCTTCTGTACTCTGATCCGCCATTGACGCATGGTCGGGCCACGGATAGAGTTTCCGCAGGCAAAAATAAGGTCTGATTTTCAAATCAACGGCGACCACGCAATGACGATCAAAGCGCTTACTTTCGATACCGGCGGCACCATCCTCGACTGGCATCGCGGCATCAGCGGCGCGTTCGCTGCCGCGGGCGCGGCGCGCGGCCTGAATGCCGACTGGGCGGCAGTTACCAACGAATACCGCCGGCGCTCGCTGAAAGGCATCGTCAATGCCGAGCACCCTTCTTACAACTTCGACGACGTGCACCGCGCCAAGCTCGATGAAGTGATTGCGGATTTCAGGCTCGATGCGCTGACTGCCGCCGACCGCGACGCAATCTGGCGCACCTGGCACGCGCTGGACGCCTGGCCCGGTTTCGCTGCCGCAGCGGCGCGGCTGCGCAAGCGCTACGTGGTGGCCTCCTTCACATTGCTGACCACCGCGCTGGTGGTGGAGGTGTCGAAGAAGAACGGCATCGACTGGGACGCGATCATTTCCTGCGAAATGATCGGCATCTACAAGGTTCGGCCCGAGGCCTACCGCACAGCCGCGAAATGGTTGCAGCTCGATCCGGCGCAAATCCTGATGGTCGCCTGCCACAACTTCGATCTCGACGCGGCGCGCGCCTGCGGCTATCAGACTGCGTTCGTGCGCCGGCCCGACGAATGGGGCCCCGGGGGGCCGCCCGACCCGAATCCCAATCCCGCCTGCACCATCATCGTCGACGATTTCGCGCAACTCGCGGACAGGCTTGGTGCCTGACGCGACAACGCATAAGTTTCGCCATATTCGACCCGCCCCGCATCGCCGAGTGCGTGTGCCGGGCGGTACGCAAGCTTAAGGGTGATCGTACCGGCCTGAACTGAGCAGTCGCATCACGTCATGTGATTGAAATTGACCGACAGTCAACCCGTTGCCCGGGCCTTTTCGAAGTCGCCCGCCCCATGTCTTTCCGGCAGCTGGCTCGCGGGATCGCCCCAGGTGCGGTTGACCATGCGGCCGCGTTGAACGGCCGGGCGCATGGCGATGGCGTCGCTCCAGCGCAAGACGTTGCGGTATTCGTGCACGCTCAGGAATGCGCCGGCCTCATAGAGCAGCCCCTTCACCAGCGCGCCGTACCATGGCCAGATGGCCATGTCGGCGATGGTGTAATCGGCGCCGGCGATGTATTCGTTTGCCGCGAGCTGGCGGTCGAGCACGTCAAGCTGGCGCTTGACCTCCATTGCGAAGCGGTCAATCGGGTATTCGATTTTCATCGGCGCGTACGCGTAGAAGTGGCCGAACCCGCCTCCCAGATATGGCGCGGCACCCATTTGCCAGAACAGCCAGGACATGCACTCCGCGCGTCTGCCCGCCTGTTTCGGCAGAAAGGCGCCGCCGAATTTTTCAGCGAGATACAGCAATATGGCTCCGGATTCGAAGACGCGAATCGGCGGGGATGCGCCACGGTCGAGCAGCGCCGGAATCTTGGAGTTCGGATTGACGGCGACGAAGCCGGAGCCGAACTGTTCGCCGTCGTTGATCTTGATCAGCCAGGCATCGTACTCGGCACCCGTGTGTCCCATCGCCAGCAGTTCTTCCAGCATCACCGTGACTTTCACGCCATTCGGTGTCGCGCGCGAATAGAGCTGCAGCGGGTGGCGTCCGACGGGCAGGTCCTTGTCGTGCGTTGCGCCGGCGATCGGGCGGTTGATGTTGGCAAATTTCCCGCCGTTTTCCTTGTCCCAGATCCAGACTTTGGGCGGCGAGTAGACTGTTGCGTCGGTCATGTTTCAGGTGCTCCGCGTTAATGGATTATGCCGTTCGTTGTTGGGTTCCGAACCTGACGGTCCTGGCGCCGGCGTGCCAACCGGCTCTGCCGGGGAATACTTGCCATGGCAGGGAGAAGCGCTCGTGCCCGGCCGGGCCGGATCACGAACCGGTACTGGAGCGGAAGGCGTCGAAGTGCCGCTGCATGGAAGGTTTCCTCGAAGACATTTCGGCTTCGATTGCGCGTGTGGTTTCCTCGAGATGGCGAAAGATGGCGCCCAGCATCGGGATGGCGAGCATCTTCCAATACTGCAATCCCGGGCAGTAGGGCCCATCCGGGCTGCAGGCGATAAACGCAAATGCCTGTGAATTGCGGCTGGCGAAGCTTACGTCTTCCGTTGGAACCCGTTTCAGCGCTTCTTTCTGCAGGGCCTGCAATTGTTCCTGGGTTTCGCGCACTTCATATTCAAAACGGTCGGTGAACGTGTAGTAGAACAGCACCGTTTCGCCCAGATACCATTCCATCAGGCGGCGCTGCTTGATGCCGCCCTCGGTCTGGAAGTGATCGGCAATCACCGAGGCTTGTTCGCCGTCGAATTCGTTCGCGGTGTATTCGGTCCACGTCTGCCTGAGCCAGGCATCCTGCACCAGCCGTTCGGCCAATATCTTGTTGGCCGCTTCCACCAGCTCGGCCTTCGCCGCGACCCATTCCGGCCGGGTTTCCCACCATTTCGGCCCCAGGTTTTCCTCGCGACCCCACTTCACCAGCGTCTTGTGCGCGGCCCGAACCGCCTGTTGCTTGACCATCAGTTCGGCGCCTTTGAGAATCAATGCGGTATCGTGACTGTTGACCACGCGCGCGACCGCTTCGCTGTCGTAACGCTTTGTCTCCTCGGCGTCGGATTCAGCGAAGGCCGGATCGCAAACTGCGATGGCGGCGAACAGGGCAAAAAAACCTACAGCTACGGCGCGAATCAGCATGGCCAGGTAATTCCTATAGTGTGTCAGCGGGACAAAGCCGCCAGGTCAACGTAACTGGCGTGAGCGGTGGCGTGCCAGTTCTTCGGTAAGCCATGCTGCACTGGCGACCTCGGAAAGCCCGGCGCATCGCACCTTGTAGGCATTTTGGCTGCGTGAGCTTCCGGTTGCCGCGCGTTCGACAAAATGCTCCGCCGATTGCACCAAATCTTTTTCCAGCATATATTCGTATTTTTTGCGCAAATGATCACGGGCTTTTTGTGAATTAAACCACTTTCCGTTGCGCTGGAATTCGCAGCCGGAGTTCGCGAGAAAACCAAGCAGATGTTCAATTTCGGCTCCTGCCGCAATGCCGGGATCCGCCATGGCCGGCGGTGTCACCACACAGACAAATGAAAGCAGCAGCAAAGCCACCAAAAGCCGCGGGAAGAAATCGCCATGTGTGAACTGCCGTCTTTCAAGGCCTGAAGCCGGGACGAAACCGGTTGAAATGGCAACGGCACCGCGCGAGTGCCGTGGCAAGTCGCGGTTCAGCACGACACGCGCATCAAGTATCGTATTTGAAAGACAGCAGCACCCGCGTGCGGTATGCGACGACCTTGCCACCATCGACCTTCATGTCCATTTTGACGACTTCAGCGATGCGCAGATCGCGCAAGGATTTCGATGCGACTTCGACCGCCTTGACGGCGGCGTCTTCCCAGGACTTGGTGCTGGTGCCAATAACTTCGATAACTTTGTAGATACCTTCTCCGGCGCTCTTCTTTGCCATGACTTGTCTCCTCTCAGTGGGTTGGGACGGCTGCTGCAATAACACGGTTGTGCCGGTTCACGCTTCGATATCAGGGACGTTCCATCCGGCAGTTCGTCGGCATCACGGTCTCGACTGCTTCGATGCGTGCGTCGGTCCTCCAGCCGAAGCCGGTGCCTTCCGAGTCGATTTTCACGTCCTTGACGGCGGCCTTGGTGAAAGTGGCCAGATAAATCGGCTGCATGATCTGATGGTCCTCCGCGCGCATCCAGACTTCGCCGGTGTCGCTCTGGTATTTCATGCCCTCCAGCGCCTTTGCGACTTTCAGGGGGTCCGTGGATTTGGCGTCGTTGATCGCCCTGGCCAGCATTTCCAGTCCGGTCTTGGCGGTGTTGTAGTAAAAGTCACCGTTGTACTTCTTGCGGTAGTCCAGCGCGAATTTCTCGATTTTGTTGTTGGCGACGTTGGCATGCCAGGTGAAGACCTGCCGCACATGGTCGGCACCGGCCGCGCCGACCGATGTGGGCGCGCCGGCGGTATGGGCGTTGAGAGTGTAGTAGGTGACATCCAGGCCGCTTTCCTTGCTGGATTTGATCAGCAGCGTGTAGTCGGTGCCCCAGTTGCCGGTAATGACGATCTGCGCATTCGCGCTCTTGATCTTGGCGATATAGGGCGAGAAGTCCTTGACCTTGCCCAGCGGATGCAGATCGTCGCCGACAATTTCGATATCGGGCCGTTTCTTCGCGATCATCTCACGCGCGGCTTTGCTGATCGCCTGACCGAAAGCGTAATCCTGGTTGAGCAGATACACCCGCTTCACATCTTTTTGCCGGGCGATATAGTTGGTGATGGCTTCGAGCTTCATGTCCACATGAGCATCGACGCGAAAGTGCCAGAAGTTGCATTTCTCGTTGGTCAGCGCCGGGTCCTGGGCCGCGAAATTCATGTACAGCACGGATGCGTCCGGATTGCGGCCGTTGTGCTTGGCGAGCGCGTCGGACAGCGCATGCGCGACATTCGATCCGGCACCCTGGCCCAGGAAACGAATGCCCGAGTCAGTGACCTGCTTCAACAGCAGCACGCTTTCCTGCGGGCTGGACTTGTTGTCCAGATGAACCAGCTCGAACTTCCTGCCGTCGAGCACCCCGCCCCTGGCGTTGATTTCTTCCACGACGGCATCCAGATGCCTTGCAAAACTTTCCCCCACCAGTCCAAAGGGCCCGCTCAGCGGGTCGATGTGTGCGATCTTGATGGTATCCGCAGCCAGGCTCGCGGTGGAGATCGAGCACAGCGCGGTAATCGCGGTAATGCAAAGACGGCGTGAGATGTTCATATCGGATTTCTCCTTCTTGTTGGAGGCGAGATCAATCAGGCTTGGGGAACTTCTCCCAGCACGGTGCAGCGGCGAATCACACGCCGCTGTGTGGCCGGATCGTAGACGGTAGCACGATGTTGCAGGCAGCGGTTGTCCCAGACGATCGCTTCTCCCGGCTGCCAGCGGTGGGTGTAAACGAGATCGGGATGAATGGCGAGCGCGTTGAGTTCTTCAATGAGTGCGCGGCCCGAGTCGTAATCCATGCCGACGATGGATTCGGCGTGATCGCCCAGATACAGGCATTTGCGCCGGGTATCGGGATGGGTGCGCACCACTGGATGATCGACTGGCGGCACCTTGCGCTTTTGTTCCTCGGTCATCGGCTCTTCACCGTGGCGCCGGGTGCGCGAGAAATCGAGATTGTGTATCGCGCGCAGGTTTTCGATGCGCCGTTTCCAGGCCGGCGACAAGCGCTCCCAGGCGCCGTACATGTCGCAGAACAAGGTTTCTCCGCCTTCACCGGCCGCGACTTCGGCATAAAGCAGCGTCGCCTGCCCGGTCACCCGCTGCCAGGAACCATCGGTGTGCCAGACCAGCGTTCCTTTGTCCGGAAATTTGCCGTTTGGGTTGCCATGTTCATCCAGGTTAGAGAGCCGGTACAACTCCGGATGCGCGCTGGAGTGATATTGATTCATGACGTGGATTTGCACTTCGCCGAAGTGGCGCGCGAATTCCACCTGCCGGCCCGGCGGCAGTTCGCCGGCGCCGAACAGCAACACCTGATACTGCAGAAAGGCTTCGTAGATCGATTTGAACAATTGCTCATCCACGCCGCGCGCGAGATCGACACCGATCAACTCGGCCCCCAGATGCGGTGAGAGCGGCCTGACATCAAACGGCCAGCGACGTGCTATTTGAGATTGCGTTTGCATATTGGAAGACGCCTTTTGAAACGGGTTTGCCGCGAAGTCAGATCCGGACGCAGTCACTGCATTGCCTAATCTGCTATCGCCGCGTAAACCAGGGCCTTGAACAGCCGCCGGTAGTGTTGACGCATCGGACCAGGCGCCTGCGACATGTATACGGCGACCAGCTCTTCCTTCGGATCGATCCAGAAAAATGTTCCACCGTAACCGCCCCACATGAATTCGCCCGCCGATCCGGGAATGCCTGCCATGCCCGCGCCCTGTCGCACGGCGAATCCGAGTCCGAAGGTGTAACCCGGGGTCCCGAGGAGCAACTCGCCGGGCGTGGGCGAGGCGGCAATACGCGAACCCAGATGATCGGAGGTCATCAGCGAAACCGTCGAACGGCTCAGAACGCGCACGCCGTCGAGTTGCCCGCCGTTGGCCATCATCTGCGCGAATCGAAGATAGTCCGCCGCGGTCGAGACTGCGCCCGCGCCGCCGGAATCGGAGGCCGGCACGTCGGTCACGTCGATGAGCCGGATGGCCTTGCCTGATGCGGGATCGATGGCCAGCGGCTGCGCGAGCCGGTTCAACTTGTGGTTTGGAACATGGAACGCGCTATCGGTCATTTTCAACGGACCGAACAGGCGCCGCGCGAGGAAATCCGCCAGGCGCTCGCTTGCCGCCGCTTCGACCACGCGGCCCAGCAAATCGCTCGCGAGACTGTAGTCCCAAACCGTGCCTGGCTGATGGGCGAGCGGTACCTTTGCCAGTCTTTCCAACTGCTCCGCCGGCGCCAGGTCGCGCGCGTCGAACTCGATGTCGGTCTTGAGCATTCCTGCTCTTAGCAGGGCTTCCTTTACCGGCGCGTTCTGGGTGATTTCTCCGTAGGCGAGCCCTGCGGAGTGGCGCAACAGATCATGCACTGTCATTTCGCGTTCGGTTGCGGCCAGGCCATATACCGTACGGGCAAACTCGGCGTCGGTTTTCGCAACACTGACCTGCAGTGACTTCATCATGGGCAGATGTCTGGATACCGGATCGGTCAGTTGCAGCTTGCCATCTTCGACCAGCATCATGGTGGCGACCGACACCAGGGGTTTGGTCATTGAATAAATGCGGAAGATCGCGTCCTGGTTCATTCGTTTGCCGGTGGAACGATCCTGCACGCCAAGGGCTTCCGAGTAGACCAGGCTACCCTTGCGAGCCACCAGAAATATCGCGCCGGGTAACTTGCCTTGATCGATCTCCTTCTGGAATGCTTCGCCGATTCGGGCCAGCCGGGTTGCCGACATTCCCACGGTAGCGGGCGCGACGACGGACAGATCCCGCGCCCAGGACGCCACTGCCAGCAAAAGAAGGGCGGATACAAGGCAGCCGGTGATGCGTTTGGTGTTCACTCGGGTATCTCCGGCTACTTGTTGGGACACGGGAATTCTTCACGCAAGGCGTCTTCGAGCAGAAGTGCCGCCGGCAGCTTGAGTCTTTCCGGATTCTTCTTCAGGAACAGCACGAAGACCCGGGCCAGCTTGCCCCGGCTCACGGTATCGGGTACGCAGAGATGGCCGTAGATGTTGTCCAGTTTTTCATCCCGGTGATGAAAGGCATGGTAAGTTTCTCCGACGAATCGCCCGGCATGGAATCCGTCGACATAACCGATGCAAACTCCACGATCGAAATCCTTGGACGGATCA
>JANNTE010000107.1:0-7276 GCA_031403365.1 Betaproteobacteria bacterium
GGGCTTGCGTCAATGACTTCCCGGATTTCTGTCACCACAGGCGCGTTCATTTCTGCGTCGAGCAGTACGCGCCCGGAATCGCGCAGCAACCCATAAGCCCACGCGGCGACCAATACCGCGCCGACCATTCCCATCACCGGGTCAAGCCAGCTTGCGCTCCAGAATTTTCCGCCAATCAGGGCAAAGATTGCCAGCACTGAGGTCGCCGCATCGGCGATAACGTGCAAATACGCCGAGCGCAGATTCAGATCGCCGTGATGTGGATCCTGGCCATGATCGGCATGATGATGGTGACCGGCTCCGTGCCCGCCTTTGAGCAGCCAGGCGCAAACGAGATTGACCGCCAACCCGGCTATCGCAATGGCGATGGCTTGGTTGTAGTGGATGGGCGAAGGTGAAAGCAAGCGCTCGATGGACTGGAACAACATCAATCCGGCCACCAACATCAGAAATATCGCGCTCGTGTATCCGCCCAATACTTCGATTTTCCAAGTGCCAAAGGCAAACCGGGCATCGAGCGCAAATCGTCTGGCAAAGATATAGGCGAACAACGACAAACCGAGCGCCAACGCGTGCGAACTCATGTGCCACCCGTCAGCAAGCAGAGCCATCGAATTGAAGGTATAGCCGCCGGTGATCTCGACGACCATCATCAGCGTGGTCAGTGCCACGACCCGGGCGGTGTTTTTCTCCGCAAGGGGGTTGCCTTCATCGAAGTGGTGAGTGTGTTTGCCGGGATCGGTGGTGACGAAATTAGACATGGAGAGCGTGTTCAGATTAGCAAGGCTATACTATACCCGAGTATATATTACTACCGAGGAAGGTTTACATGCCGCATACCGTGCGTGACCAGAAAAAACTGTTGCTCCGCGTTCGCCGCATCAAAGGACAGGCGCAGGCCCTTGAGCAGGCCCTTGGGAGTGGAACAGAGTGCGCGGCCGTTCTTCAGCAAATCGCCGCGATCCGGGGCGCGGTCAATGGCTTGATGGCTGAAGTTTTGGAGGGACATATTCGGGAGCACCTGGGGTCGGAGGCGCTTTCACCCAAAGAGCGCAGAGACGATTTGGAGCAAGTGGTTGGTGTGCTGCGCTCTTACCTCAAGTAAGAGCGCGATCTCGCAGTATCTAGTTCGATCGCGCTGTCAGTCACCCGTTGGGGTTCACGCTACCGTGGTCGTGTCCACATCCTTCCCTTCCCCCTTCTGGCATTAGCAAAGACGCAGGAACACATTAATTTGTCACGGTCACTTTGCCCCTCATTCCAGCTTCGTAATGGCCCGGAACATGGCAGGCAATTTCCAACGCGCCAGTCTTGGTGAACTGCCAGACCAGGCTTTTCGTTTCTCCCGGTTCGAGCGTGAGTGTGTTGGCGTCTTCATGAACCATGCCGGGCATCTGCTTCATCATTTCTGCGTGTTGGCGTTGTTCTTGCACGTTGCCGATGATGAATTCGTGCTTGAGCTTGCCGGCATTGGTGACGACGAATTTGACGGTTTCGCCTGCCTTGACCACGATTTCGGGTTTGTCGTACTTGATGTCCAGCGCGGTTATCTTGATCGTGCGGTTTACTTTGCTGGCATCACCGGGTTGCCCGGCGCTGGAGTCGTGGTGGCCGGTGCTGCCGTGGGGCATGTGGTGAGCATCCGCAGTGGCCGGCGAGTCGTGAGTGTGTTTATGGGTTTCTCCGGCGGCACCCGTGGGTGTGATCTTCATGATGTGATAAGCACCGTCCATTTTCATCAGTTCAAAATCAACCTTCATGCCGGGCTTGAGATCGGTGAGCAGCGCCGCATCGTGCGCCTTGAAGTCCATGGTCATCTTCGGCCACTTCAGACTCGCGATCGGGTCATGGGTGATCTTGACTGTCCCGGTTGCGCTATCGACCGACACGATTTTGCCGCGACCGGTGTGGGTGGCTGCGGTAGTGGTCTGGGCCGTGTGGGCAGCGCTGGCCGGGGGTTCGGCAGCGATGACCGGGGTCATATTGCTCATGCAAAGTGCAATTGAGACTGCGAGAAGAGTTGTTTTCATGTGTGCTCCATTCAGTTAAAAAACGGGTGGTAGAAAAATATTCCCAGTCGGTGCAAGGGCTGCATTAAATACGCGGTTCACATTGTTATTTTGCATGCCCCTTATGCCCTGCCGGTTGATCCGGCGCGACCGCTGCACTTTCGTCGAGCTTCCAGGCCACGCTTCCCGGGGGATGTTTGTACCAGCCGGGATCGCGATAGTCGCCGGGCGCGATGTCCGCGCGAATCTTGATGACGGTGAACATGCCGCCCATTTCTAGCGGGCCGAACGGGCCTTCGCCCATCATCATCGGCAGCGTGTTCTCCGGCAGCGGCATGCCCATTTCCACCATCTCGGTCATCTCCGCCATGCCGCGTTCGCCCATTGCCATGTAGCCGGGTATCAGATCGCCGATTTTTTCCGCGATGTCGTCGTGCTTGACGCCCACCATGTTGGGAACGTCGTGGCCCATCGCATTCATGGTGTGATGCGACTTGTGGCAGTGCAGTGCCCAGTCTCCGGGCGCATCGGCAATGAACTCGCCAACACGGATATTGCCCACCGGCACCAGCATGGTGGTTTCGCGGTAGCGCGCCGTGTGCGGGATCCAGCCTGCGTCGGTGCCGGTGACTTCGAATGCCGTGCCGTGGATGTGGATCGGATGCTCGTGCATCGACAGATTCGCCACCCGGATGCGTACGCGCTCGCCCAAACGCGCGACCAGCGCATCGATGCCGGGAAACACGCGGCTGTTGAAAGCCCACATGTTGAAGTCCGTCATGACCGAGGCATCCGGCCGGGCGGTGCCGGGCTTGACCGCGAAGTTGTGCAAAATAATGCCGTAATCGCGGTCGATACGCGGATTCTCCGGCGTTTTCGGGTGCACGATGAACAAGCCCATCATGCCCAGCGCCATTTGCACCATTTCATCGGCGTGCGGGTGATACATGTAAGTGCCGTTCTGACGCAGGGTGAATTCGTAGACATAGGTTTCACCCGGTTTGATGTGCGGCTGATTCAGGCCACCAACGCCATCCATGCCATTGGGCAGAAAAATGCCGTGCCAGTGAATAGTGGTGTGCTCCGGCAGTTTGTTGGTGACGAGAATACGTATGCGGTCGCCTTCGACGCACTCGATCGTGGGCCCCGGCGTCTGCCCGTTGTAGCCCCAGCAATTGACCACCATTCCGGGCGCGAACTCGCGCGTGACCGGCTCGGCGGTGAGGTGAAACACCTTGACGCCGTTGTCCATTTTCCAGGGCGCGGTGCTGCCGTTCAACGTGACCACCGGCGTGTAGTGGCTGCCCGGCGGCCCAGCGAGCGGTGGACTGGTTGCGGCTGCCGATTTTTCCGCGGCATTAGCCGTGCGAAAAGTGGCGGCCACGGCGGCGCCGGTGAGCAACGCGGCTCCGCCTTTGAGAATTTCGCGACGAGTCGTCATCATTGCTGTTCTCCATGTTGGTGTGCGTTGCCGGTCGGGACTGGTGTGCCGGCGGGTGGCGCCAGGGGTAGCGTGGGCGCAGCCTGCGCTTCGGTCAGCGCGATACGGCCACCGATTGTGCGTTCGAGTTCGGTCCATGCGAGCCAGAAGTCGCGATTTGCGGCGATGTACTGGCGTGCGGTGTGCACCTGGCTTTGTGAAGCGAGCAGCAGGTCGTAGACGCCGACCAGCATGCCGTTGTAGAACTTCAGCGTCTCATCCACGATGCTTTTTTGCAGCGGCAGCAGCGCACCCCGGTAATGCTTTACCACTTGAGCGCTGGCCAGGACTCGCGCACGCGTTTCACGCGCTTCGGAGCGAATATCCACTGCCAGTGCGGCGACCTGATTCTCGGCGCGCAGGCGTTCCGACTCCATGCGCCCGATCTGGACCTGCCCCTGATTGAACAATGGAAATCCCAGCTCGATGCGCGGGCCGTAGGATTTTTCCCCGCTGGCGTCGCGCTGGAATTGCACTCCGATGCCAAACGCACTCAACCAGCGGTACTGGCGCGCGAGCTTGACGGCGTGCGTGAGCGCCTCGACTTCTTTTTTCGCAGCGGCGAGGTCCATGCGCTCGGAGATCGCACGCTTTTCAAGCTGCTCCAGCACTGGCAGGTTTTCCGGAACTTCCGGCAGGCGATCTGGAATCTTCCAGCCGGTGTCCGCGCCCCACAAGCCCATCAGTCTGGTGAGTTTCTCCCGGTCCGCATCCAGTTGCGTTTCGGCCTGCGCGAGTTCCAGGATATTCTGGGCATAAAACAGTTGATGCAGGCCCTGCTCGCGCTTGCTGAGGTTGCCTGCGGCGTACTGCCGCTCTGCGATTTCGGCTGCGGCTTGCGCGGAAACGACCACCTTACGCGCCAGCGCGAGTGCCTCGGCGTCGCCGACTACACGGTAATACTGGGACTGAACCTGCGCGGCAAGGTCGAGTACTTCACCGGAGACTTCCAGCGTTACGCGTTGCGTTCTGGCCTGGCCGATCTTCTTGCGTGCCGCCAGCGCGAACACGCCCAGGAAGTTCTGCACGATGTCCACATCGAGCTCGGTCCCGGCATTCTGAAACAGCGCACCCGCGCTGAGCACCGGGTTGTCGAACAAACCGGCGTCGACCAGATCCGCCTGAGCAAGCCCAAGATTCTCGAACTTTGCCTGCAGGCGGCGATTGCCCAGCAGGGCGATCTGCACCGCGGTCTCGGCGGAGAGCTCACGTTGCAGCAAGCCGCGTATGGATTGCTGTGCGCGCTCGTCGCTTTTAATCTCGCCAGTCCATTCGACGTTTTGGCCGAGGCGCTGCGCAACAGCCGTCTGCACCTCGGGGAAGCGGGCATCGCGTTGCACCGTTGCGCAGCCGCTGAGCGCCAGAATGCCCAGTACAAGCGCGATCAGCGATCCAGTATTCGGTGTGCACCGCAATTTAGTGGCGCTCATGATGGTTCTCCCCGGGCACAACAGACGGGCTGGACGGTCCCTTCGCGGCGGGCGCCCGGTAGCTGTCGAGCACGCTCAAAGCTGCCGGAACAGGCGCTTGCGAGGCATCCACATTGGCCGGATGCTGGCGCGGATATTCGCGCATCGGAGTCGTGGTGCAGGCTGCCACCAGCAAGCTCGCCGCAAGCACACTGAGGCGTGCGCTTGAACGAGGTTTAATCGAAATATTCTGTTTCATCGAATTCCCCAGTCGGTTCGCGGTCCGGCCCGCCACGTCTGGATAACCAGGATGGAGCGCCAGGACACGACGTGTTGTATCAGGGCCTGATTAAAGCGGCCCGCGACGACAGCAGGAAGAAAATACCGGTTCGGCAGACACGCCGGCCGGTCAGGAATTCAACCCGCGCTCAGGACAAGCGCGGACAGGGGAGGGCGTTGCGGTTGTTCGGGATAGAAGATGTGCGGAGAATCAGTAAGGGCAGATTCGAAAACAGAGTCGGCGACCAGCAGGGAAACGGATACAAGCGCGAAAATCGCCGGCGCACAGGCCAGCTGACAGGCACCACAGTTGTTGCAGCCCAGTCCACCCGCCTCGTTCGCCGCAGAAGATTGCGCGTCACCGTTGTCGTCGTGATGCATTCCGGCATGCCCGTCCGCATGCTGGGTGTGGTCGGCAGACGCAGGCGCGCCCGCTGTTCCCGCCATGCTGTGCTGACAGAATGGCATGGCCACCGCAGCATAACCTTGCAGCGGGAGCCATAGCGCAACCAGCACGGAGAGGATGGATTGCCAGCGATTCACAGGTTGATTATGGTTGAGAAATAGCCGTGCTGCAACGTTCACAATCGCTCTGAGTCTGTATTTGACATCAAAGTTCCTTGTGCGATGTGCTTCATGTTGGCGGCATCCGAAAAATACCAGTACCGGACCGCGAGGTCTTCAGTTCAGATAACGCTCCGCGCAGCACGCGCACGGCGGATCCCAGGAACAGGCACGCCCGTGCCAGACCAACCAGCCAGTCCGGCCAGCCCGAACCGGTGAGCCAGACGCCGCCAGCAGCGACAAGCACCGCGATATTGGAGGCGATGTCGTTGCGCGAACATTCCCATACCGAGCTCATGTTGATGTCTTCGCGCCGGTGCTTCATCAGCAGGAACAGACAGGTGGCGTTGGCGCACAACGCCAGCACGCTTACCGCACCCATGATCTCGAAACCGGGTACGCCTGGCGTGAGGATTCGATAAACGACCTGGCCAAGGACGACCAGGCCGGCAGTGAAAATCAATGCGCCCTTGAACAGCGCCACTTTGGCTTTCAGTTGCGCCCCGCGCGACACCGCATACAGACTCAGGCCGTAAGTCAGTGCGTCTCCGAGATTGTCGAGCGAATCCGAGAGCAAGGCGGCGGAGCCTGAAATCACGCCGGCAGCCAGCTCGACGACGAACATCACCGCATTGATGGCCAGTACGATCCACAGAGTCCTGGCCTGCCGTTTCCCCACGGCTTCCAGCGCACAGGATTTGTCTTCGCAACAACTGCTCATTTTGTCTCCGGGATGAACTTCAAGGCGACACCATTGTTGCAATAGCGCAGTCCGCTGGGTTGCGGGCCGTCTTCGAAAACATGACCCTGGTGGCCACCGCACTTCGCGCAGTGATACTCGGTGCGTTCCATGAACAACTTGCGATCCACACGGGTTTCCAGTGCTCCGGGAATGGCATTGAAAAAACTCGGCCACCCGGTCTTGCTGTCGTATTTCATGCTGGAATCGAACAGCGGCGCGCCGCAGCCCGCACATATGAACCGGCCCTGGCGATACTCGGAATTGAGCGGGCTGGTGAAGCGCCTTTCAGTGCTTTCCTCGCGCAATACTTCATATTGTTCAGGTGTCAGATCGCTGCGCCATTGTACGTCCGGTTTGTTGACGTGTCTCATAGCTGAATGATCCTCGATAACACGTAGTCAGTCATTCGTCAGTTTACGGGCGCGCTGAACTGCTGTCAGGGGTGTAATGCGTCCGCTCTCGTTTGAACGAGCTGGGTACGCTACTATAGTCAAAATCCGCGCGGCGGGAATTGTCCGTCAAGAACCAGAGGTATTCCATGTTGGTATACATTCCATTATCGAGTGTGCGCCGGTGCGATGTGCGACGCTGGCTGCCTTTGGGTATTGCCGTAACGGTGCTGGTTCTGAGCGCTGCGTGCTCAACGCCGCAACCCATTGCGCCGCAGGCCCCTATTGCGCCGCGAGCCCCTGCGGAGACGGAGTCGGTGCAACTCAGTGATGCTCCGCTGCCAGTGGTTCAGCCAGAAACCATCGCCCAACCGGAATCGATCCCGCCCGTCTCGCCGGTTCCG